>NZ_JBBOCA010000001.1:3345169-3649276 GCF_038002225.1 Paenibacillus sp. FSL R7-0204 | reverse complement strand
GGTCGCCAATAGAACTGCGAACGTCGTCCAGTCAGTCATTCATCCATACATCCATACATCCATACATCCATACATCCGTCCATTCGTCCATCCGTCCATCCGTCCATCCGTCCATTCGTCCATTCGTCCATTCGTCCATTCGTCCATACATTCTTCCATTCATGCGTCCGTCCATTGTCGCATCTCACTTCTAACTGAACTCACCTCTTAAATTCGGATGCTCCCCAGTTCATTTAGTCAAAACTCACCCGGCAGCTTCAGCACGGTTACTTTGTCCCCGGCGCATAATTGTCCGCTGTCCGGCGGGATGACGATCAGGCAATCGCTGTCTTTGATCGTAACTGTGACGGATGACTCGTCCACGGCGGCTGGATAAGCATAGAGCACTGCTTCGCGGATCTCCAGACGGGCGCGGACATAGCGGGTGAAGCTGTTGGCCCGCTTATAATCTTCACCCAGCACCGCCGTCCACTCGGGCAGATAAGGCTGGGCTGCACCCTGCATCAGCCCGATGACCGGACGGGCAAACAGTTGGAATCCTACGAAGCAGGCGCCCGGATTGCCGGATAAGGCGAGCAGGATGCTCCCGCCGCGAACGGCTGCCGTAGTGACGCTGCCGGGGCGCATGGCTATTTTATTGAACAACATCTCTCCACTCTGCTCACGGACCAAATCACCCATAATATCATAATCCCCAACAGATACGCCGCCTGTAGTAATCACCAGATCGTAGCTCTCCAGTGCCATCTGCACCTTACTGCGGGCCAGCTCCAGATCATCGATGATCGCTCCCAGCATCACGGGCTCACCGCCCGCTTCCCGGATAAGCGCCTCAAGCATGGGGGAGTTGCTGTTACGGATTTTGCCCGGGACTAGCGGCTCGTCCACCTCCAGCAGTTCAGTTCCGGTAGCGAAGACAGCTACCTTCGGTCTGCGGCGGACCGGAACCTCCGGCACCCCGAGCGCTGCCAGAACAGCAATTTCGCCGGCGCCGATTAGAGTCCCTTCAGGAAGCACTGGATCACCTGTTCTAAGCTCTAACCCGCAAGGGGTAATATGGTGGCCCCGCTCTTGCGGCTTGCGGATACCGACATAAGTGACCCCGCCTTCCATCCGGCTCTCCGTAGCTTCCATCATAATTACGGTGTCTGCGCCGCCTGGAATCTGAGCGCCCGTCATAATGCGCGCAGCAGTGCCAGCCGTAATCTCTCTGGAGGCTACTGCGCCGCAGGGAATGACATCGACGACTTCAAGCCACACCGTATCAGGATCTCCTGCCGCTAAAGTATCTGCCGCAATCACGGCGAAGCCGTCCATGCTGGAGCGGTCAAATGCCGGAAAAGGATGCGGTGCATGGGCAGACTCAGCCAGATAACGCCCGCTGCTGAGATGCAGGGGTACTGCCTCCTGCGCAAGCAGCGCAGCATAAGGCTTCAGCCTGCCTTGCGCCTCTGCAACTTGGAGCGCTGTGCGCTGAAATTTATCACTGCTGTATTCCTTGTTATAATCCCTGCTATATTCCTTGTTATGATTCTCTCGGTTAGTCACTCTTGAATTCACTCCTTCAGCTTCATCCGGTAGATTGCTGCTCATTAAGCCAATTACGCCCTATTCTAACATGAAGACATGGCAAAAGGGATGCATAGGCCTGTAACAAGCGTATGCATCCCTTATTCAATCCCGATTCTATTCAGCTGTCTGCTGTCAGCAGTTCAGCCCTGCTCCGGTTCAAGCTTATGACGCGCGGATCACTCTTACATCAGCCGAAAGGACACTTTCACCCTCATAGAGCATGAACCGTCCATTCTGCCATTCCACGCGCAGCAGCCGCGAATCATCCGACTGGTATTGCCAGACATGCTGCTCCCCGCCGTTCATATAAGGTGTCTGCCCGGTAACGGCGGCATATCCTTCATATTCTTCCTCCAGATAAAAGGTCCGGTCATCCAGCTCCAGGGTAGCCGGGACCTCGGAAGGACTGTCCAGACGCCCGTCTATCGGGTAATACAATCTGTATTGCAGCTCTTCCCGCTCTTCTATATACAGATATGCGATCCGGCTCCCGTCGCGCAGCGTCAGTACAACTGCATTCCGGCCGCTCGTCTTCGTCCGGCCCGTCACTTCATAAGTGACCAGGGAGACCTCACAGATATCTCCGGGAGACAGGGTCAGCATGCTTGCGGGCGCTTTAGGCGCCTCCGGCTTCGAGAACAGATTGCCGATTCTTTTCCAAAGACCCAAAGCCATCATCCTCCTACAGATTGGTACACTAATCCTTCTTCTTATCCGCGAATAAAGGCCGCTATAATCAATGCTCCCGTCACATGCAGCGAGCCAGCCATCAGGCCGTAGCCGACCTTGCCAAGCTGGGTGCCATGATCCAGTTCAAGGTTCCCCCACCGGCTCAGCAGCTGCTCTACCGACTTCTCCAGCACGAATAACAGGACAAAAGATACTACAGAGACTATAAGAGCGGTCCCGAGCCGATTCGCCGCAGCAATGGATGCCGATAAAATATAGCCTTGTGACAGCAGCTTCAACACCAGCCGGGTAGTCACGGCCATATTCCCCGCCTTCAGCTCTTCCATATCATTATAACGGGTAAACAGCGAATCCACGAGCATCAGCACACACAGCAGTACTGCGCCGCTGACCGTCCATACTACCATGGACACCAGGGTATCGAAATCCATTACTCCAGCCCCCGCTTGTTCATATTTCCTAACAGGTAAGACAAACATAAAGCGAAGGAGAAACCGCTGGTTCTGTCTCCCCTTCGCCTGTGGACAATTGCCTAAAGTCCGGCTTATGCCAATATGTTATTGTTTCTCGTATTGTTTCATCAGCGCAGCCAGCTCATCTTCAACCGCCTGGTCTTTACCCAGCTTCTCGAACTCATCATCCAGCGATTTGTTGCCCGAGCTCATCTCGTTGCTGGCTTCTGCCTGTGCTTCGGCCTGCAGCATCTTGTCTTCCATCCGTTTGAGTCCGGCAGAAGCAGAGTCGGAGCTGAAGCCGCTCATCGCTTTGTTAATTTCGGTCTGTGCCTTCGCAGCGTTGTAACGGGCAACGAGTGTCTCCCGCTTGTTCTTCATCTGGGTGAGCTGTTTGCGCATTTCGTCAAGCTTGCCGCGCAGATTGTCGGCGGAAGCCTTGTTCTGGTCGAAGCTGGTCTTGTATTCTACAAGCTTGGCTTCTGCCGATTTCTTCTCTTCAAGGGCACGGCGGGCCAGATCGGCGTTACCGGCTTGTGCGGCTGCATGAGCTTGCTGATTACGCTTGTTCACGAGCGCTTCCTGCTCTTCGTACAGCTGTTTGAATTTCTTCTCAATAGCGATCTGGGCAGCTACCGCTTTCTCGGCATCCTCCAGATCCTCCGTCATGTCACGAATGTACTGGTCGGTCATTTTAACCGGATCTTCCGCTTTATCGATAATCGCATTCACATTGGACATGGTCAGATCACGCAATCTTTTAAATATAGACATCGGTTCATTCCTCCAAAAGTAAAGTTAGTGGTTCAATGGTATCTTTTACGCAGGGAGATGGGGATCGTTTCAAAAATTTGTTCCGGCCTTCTGTACTAAATATTGCTCCACCTTATCATTCACAATATTTACGACCGCAAGGATGCCCTCTTTGCTCAGATCGTCATAGTGAATGCCCATCACAACCGTGACTGTACGGTTCAATGAGGCAGCAGCCTTCAGCGCAATGGCTTCACTGATCGTATGCTCCTTATGGTGGGGAACAGCAGAGGTCATCACCCGCGCGTGGTCTCCGTCCATGTACGCCGTGCTTGCCGCACCGATATGGCGCACTCCCCCGGTAATCAGCAGCAGCAGATCGCGGCCCACCTCGGTCTCGGACAACACAATATCATCAGGATGCACCGGATTCGTTGTCAAACAGAACACCCCTCCCTTTATATTAACCATAGGCTGTAGAGATCTCTCATTCTGCGGTAAAAAGATCATTGCAAACCGGCTTGCTGCCTATACAATACCACGGATCTCATCCAGTGAGGAAATATTCTCTTCCTTCATAAACTGCTGCAATTCTTCTACAAGCGTGCTGCCTGCCCGCAAATTCATGAAATTGTAGGTTCCAACCTGTATGACAGTCGCTCCCGCCATAATAAATTCAATTATATCCGTAGCCGAAGTGATGCCGCCCATGCCGATTACCGGAATGGTTACCCTGCGGGATACCTGATGCACCATACGCAGAGCCACCGGCTTAATCGCCGGTCCGGACAGTCCCGCATAGAGATTATTGAACACACTGCGGCGGCGGCGGACATCAATCTTCATCCCTGAGATCGTGTTGATCAAAGAGACGGCGTCCGCACCCTCTGCTTCGCACATCACTGCCATCTCTGCGATATCCTCGGCATTCGGCGACAGCTTCACGGCCAGCGGCAGGCTTGTAGCCGCCCGTACCGCACGAACCACTTCCTGGGCTGCGGGAGTCTTCACGCCAAAAGCAATCCCGCCCTCCTTCACGTTCGGGCAGGAGATATTCAGCTCAATCATATCCACGGCCGGCTTTCCGGCCAGAAGACGGGCATCCGCATCACGCTGGATCAGCTCCGCGCCCAGTACGTAATCCGCCAGCGTGTTGCCGCCCAAGTTCACGATACGTGCGGTATCCAGCGTCTCCCAATACGGCAGCTCCTTGGCCAGAAAGGCTTCTACTCCCGGATTCTCAAGCCCTACGCTGTTCAGCATACCGGAAGGGGTCTCATAGACGCGGATTCCGGGATTACCGGCTTTGGCATGAAGCGTAAGCCCCTTGCCGGAGATTCCGCCCAGCAGGGACACATCGTATAACCGGCCATACTCACGGCCGAAGCCAAAGGTGCCGGAAGCCATCACGATCGGGTTCTTGAAGGACACACCGGCAATCGTTGCAGTTGTATTAATCATGGAACAATACCTCCTCAGCCAGGAAGACAGGACCGTCTGCGCAAGCTTTGCGTTGCCCGTCCTTGCAGGAGACGCTGCAGACCAGACAAGCACCGATTCCGCAGGCCATCCGGTTCTCCAGGGACAGATAGACGTCAGGGCGCTTGCCCGCAGGTTCTGGAGCGATGCCCTTGAGCTGTGCAGCCTTCAGCATCGGGTGCGGACCGCAGACGAAGATATGGTCATACACCGAGAAATCCACGCTGTCCAGAATCAGTCCGCCTACATCGACGGTCAGTTCAGCAGCCAGAGGACGGAAGGCTTCTGTACGGAAAGGCTCGCGGCTGAAGCCGAGATAAATATCGCTTCCCGGAAGCTTCTGCGCACAATAATAGAGCGGAGCAATGCCGATCCCCCCGCCCACTAACGCTACCTTGCCTTCTACCTGCGGGAAGCCAGTACCGAACGGTCCCTCCAGCTCCAGCAGATCGCCCGGATTCAGTCCAGCAAGGATCTCTGTGCCCTCGCCTACAACATGATACAAGAATTCAACACCGTTATCATTCACCTGATGTATGCTAAGCGGTCTTGACAGCAGCGGATAGGCTCCCCATGCCCGCAGCATGTAGAACTGACCCATCTCCCCGCTGTTCCCCCCTTCTACTACCAGGTGGTACACTCCTTCAGCCAGCCGCTCATTACTAATCACCGTCGCCACGTTATCAAGCTCCTTCAAATTTAATCTTATTAACCATGCCTTAGAAGGAACTTAAAATCTGTGACATTATTCACAAATGATGCCCTCTATTTCTTGTTCCAGATTCCGCGCATATAAGGTGCGGGCAGATCGGACGGATCAATTCCGCCCAGCGCCTCAGCAGCATGAAGCGTCCAGTACGGGTCACTGAGCAGGCCTCTCCCTACAGCTACAAGCTCTGCCTTCGCCTCCGTTATCACCGCCTGCGCTTCCTCATAGGACTCCAGACGCCCTACGGCGATAACGGGGACCTGCAATCCGCTGCGTATGTATTCGGCAAGCCCCACCTGATAAGCTGACCCTGCATTAGGGCCGCCATTCGAGCCAATTGGCCCCTCCCCGCCTGAGGAAACATGGAACAGGTCTACGCCTGCATCCTTATAGCGGCGGCAGAATTCCAGTGCATAGGCTTCGTCATAACCGCCATCCACATATTCCTTGGCGGAGATCCGCATGATCAGCGGCATCTCAGCCGGCAGCACCTCACGCACCGCCTCTACCACCTGTTCCCCGAACAAGATCGGGTCTTGGCCATACTCATCATCCCGGACGTTGGAGAGCGGGGAATGGAACTGGTGGATGAGGTATCCATGGGCTCCATGCAGCTCAACCGTATCGAATCCCGCTTCAACCGCGCGCTGCGCCGCTTCCCGGAAGGTGATAATCAGCTCCGCAATCTCTTCACGGCTAAGCGCCCTGGGCATAGCATAGGTATCATCGAAAGGGATGGCCGAAGGCGCAACCGGCGGGGCAGCATCGACGGCCTTACGGCCGGCATGTCCGAGCTGGATGGCAATCTTAGCACCATGGGCATGAACGGCATCCGTCAGCCGCTTGAACGCCGGAATCTGCCCGTCCTCCCAGATCCCGGTGTCCCGGTTCGTAATCCGTCCATCAGGGTGAACTCCGCTCATCTCTACAATAATGAAACCTGTCCCGCCGACAGCCCGGCTGACATAATGCACATAGTGCCAGTCTGTGGGAATACCGTCCTGCTTCTCAACCGCATACTGGCACATGGGCGGCATGACCACGCGGTTCTTCAGGGTCAGAGCCTTCAGTTCATAAGGTGCAAACAAATCGGTCATTCTTGTCTCCATCCTTCCCGTATCTATGATCCATTTCAGTATACAACGATTTGCGGCATAATTTCATGACTGCTTGGAAATAACAACCCTTATATTCTAAAATAACCGGACCCGTGGTTGGAGGAGGCATCGTTCCGATGAAACTGGCAATATTACGCCGCATTGTGCTGTTTATATCCGTCATTGCCCTGGCCCTGTCTGCACCGGCTGCGGAGTTTGTGCCTGTCTCTGCAGCAGCGGCAGATAGTCCTGCGCCAGTGCCAGCAGAAGAGATCATGCCATCTTCCCGGCCACAAGCTTCTATTGAAGAGGAAACGGCGGTACCGGCGGGATCAGCGGCCTCCCAATCTTCAGTAAAACGCCATAAAAAGAGCAAGGGCCTCTCCCTCAGCCAGTTATTGCGCAAATACCCGGAGACCCTCAAGACCCAGGGTCCCCGCCGCAAAATGATCGCTCTTACCTTCGATGATGTGCCTGATCCGCGCTTCACCCCGCAGCTCCTGGATGTGCTGCGCAAATATAAAGTCAAAGCTACCTTCTTCGTGGTCGGCAGCCGTGCGGAGAAGCATCCGGCCCTGGTAGCCCGGATGATCCGCGAAGGCCATGCTATCGGCAATCACTCCTATAATCACCCTCAGTTCAGCAAGCTGAGTATGAATGCCTTCCGCATCCAGATTATCCGGACGGAGAATATTCTGCAGCTGATGGCCGGATACAAGCCGAAGCTGATCCGCCCGCCGTATGGCGACATCAACGAGCCGCAGCTTAAATGGGCGAAAGCGCATGGCTATAAGCTGGTGAACTGGAACGTCGACTCCCTCGACTGGAGAGGACTGTCCAAAAATCAGGTCAAACATAACATCCTCTCCCGGGCCGGCAGAGGGGCTATTATCCTTCAGCACGGCGGCGGCGGCAGGGGCAGTAATCTTCAGGGAACCTTGCAGGCACTGCCCGAGATCATCGGCAGTCTGCGCCAGCGCGGATACAGCTTCGTGACCGTTCCCCAGATGCTCCAGGTCAGCAAGAGCAAATAACCGCTTGATAATTAGAGTCCTAATATAAAAAAAGGAAACAAAACCGGCGGAAGCTGCCTGGTTTTGTTTCCTTTTCATTAATACCTGTTATGCTTGCAGTGGTGCAAATTATCATTATCGGTTTATTCAATAATATATAAATGTACATACTGGTAACCGAAATCGGCTACAAAGCTCTGGCTGCCCGGAATAAAGATATCGATCCGGTTGCCCTTGATCGCACTCCCCATATCCGTCGCTGTCGCTACGAAGGCTTGCTTCGGAAGGCCCGGATGGGTATACCCGGTTACGAGCACCTTCGTTCCCAACGGAATCACGCTCGGGTCAACGGCGATGGTTCCGAGCTTCAGCGTATTGCCGAAATAATCGACTGCGCCCCACTTGCCATTCTCGCTGGCTGCTGAGGAATAGGCGGAAGCCTTGACCTGCAGCACTTTGGCATAATTGAATTCTTTGCCCCAGGCTTGAACAGTGTTGGTTGCCGGCTGCACACTCAAGGCTTGAACTTCTGCAGCATCCACAGCTTCTACTGAAGCTGCTGCAGTATTGGCTGCAGCCACAGTCTTGGCTTGAACATCACCCGGAATGGTGAATTTCAGCCCGGGATAGATATTTAGCGCTGAAATCTGCGGGTTCGCATTCATAAGCTCTTCTACGCTTATGCCATAATGATTGGATAGAGTATAATAGGTTGTAGTCTCTCCAGCGATATGTACGCTGTCGGCTTGAACGGGAGCTGCGTGAAGCAAGGTGCCGAGTCCCAGTACGGCCGCCAGGGCGGTGATGGCTCTGATCTTGAGTTTCATGAATAGCCTCCTTCAATGATGACGCGCGGTTTGTAAACTAACAGTAATGAATATATCACAACTTTGTAACCATTGGCTATGTTTTTATGGCAACTGGAAATAATTATCCCTAATAAAGCGCTGTCAACCGATATAAATATTACATATTCTTAATCATTATTAAGGGACCCGGCATAAATATGCCATGTTTCCTGAATATTCGCAAAAATTTTACACAGTTTTAACATTTCTCACTCAAGCAAATAGTAGAATGAAAGAACACGATATCTTAACTAGACATTGAAGCAACCTTGGAGGGTCCATGAACGTGAATACAGATGAGAAAAAAATCAACAATATCAGTCCTGCAACAGCCTATCTTAACCGTGACCTCAGCTGGATCGAGTTCAACCGCCGGGTGCTCGGCGAAGCACAGGACCCGGAGAACCCGTTGATTGAGCGGGCCAAATTCCTGGCCATTGTGTCCAGTAACCTGGATGAGTTCATCAGTGTCCGGGTAGCGGGCATCCAGGATCAGATCCGGGCGGGATATACCAAAAAAGATTTCACCGGCTACACTCCCTCCGGCCTTTATAAACGCCTCAGCAAACGGGTAACCAAGATTGTCGCCGACCAGTACCGCACCTTTAAGGATATTTCACGCAGCCTGCATAAAGAAGGCATTGTGTTCGTTGATTATGAAGACTTAACACCGGCACAGGAGCAGTCAATTGAGGAATACTACCGTGATATTATTTTCCCTGTGCTGACTCCGATGGCCGTCGACCAGAGCCGTCCGTTCCCGCTGGTTCACAGCCAGTTCATCTATCTGGCTGTCGTGCTGACACGCAAGAACAGCCAGGAGGAAGATCCTTACTTCGCCATTCTGCAAATTCCATCCAATCTGCCGCGCTGCATTCCCTTGCCGCACCGCGCGAACAGCAAAAAACGGCAATTTGTATTCATTGAAGATGTGATCCGCCATCATATTCAGACCTTGTTCAGCGGGTATGATCCGGTAGCCGTCAGCGAATTCCGCCTGACCCGCAACTCTGACCTGACGATAGATGAAGAAGGCGCGGAGGATCTGCTGGAGGAGATTGAGAAGGAGCTCCGCAAACGCCGCCGTGGTGTGCCTGCCCGTCTGGAGGTCCAGAAAGGTATCCATCCTTATGCACTGGAACAGCTTCAAGCTGAATTCGAGCTGGAGGACTTCGTCTTCGAAATCGAAGGTCCGCTTGATCTCGGCTTCCTGCGCAGCTTCACCGGCAGTCTGAAGGGCTTCAGCTATCTGCTCTATCCTCCTGTCGAGCCGATGTATCCGGCGGAATTCGATGAGAATGAAGATTTCTTCGAGGTGCTGAGCCAGCGCGATGTGCTAGTCTATCATCCGTACGAATCCTTCGACGCGATGACGGATTTCATTATCCAGGCCTCAGAGGATGAGCAGGTGATGGCGATCAAAATGACGCTGTACCGGGTCAGCGGCAATTCTCCGCTGATTACTGCCCTCGCCAACGCAGCCGAGTCCGGCAAGCAGGTTACGGTGGTCGTGGAGCTGAAGGCCCGCTTCGATGAGGAACGCAACATCGCCTGGGCGCGTAAGCTGGAGCAGTCCGGCTGCCACGTGGTCTACGGCCTCGTCGGCCTCAAGACCCATGCCAAGGTAACGCTGATCGTCCGCCAGGAGGGCTCGGAGCTGCGCCGCTATGTCCACGTGGGAACAGGCAACTACAATGACAGCACGGCCAAGGCCTATACCGACCTTAGCCTGTTCACCGCCAATCATGAGATTGGCCTGGATGCGTCAGAGCTGTTCAATCAGATGACAGGCTACTCCGCCAACTACAACTGGAACTCCTTCATCGTAGCACCGACCAATATGAGCCTGTCGCTGCAGAAGCTGATTCTGCGTGAGGCGGAGCATGCCGCCGCAGGCCGGCCTGCACGGATTATCGCCAAGATGAACTCCCTGTCGAACCAGGAGGTTATTGATTATCTGTACAGCGCGGCTCAGGCGGGAGTATCCATCGATCTGATCGTCCGGGGAGTCTGCTGCCTGCGTCCGGGAATTGAAGGCCTCAGTGAGCGCATTACGGTGCGCAGCATTGTGGACCGCTTCCTGGAGCATTCACGCATCTATTACTTCGAGAATGGCGGCGATCCCGAGGTCTACCTGTCCAGTGCCGACTGGATGACGCGTAACCTGACCCGGCGGATCGAGCTGATGTGTCCGGTGAAGGATAGCGGTATCCGCGATCAGATTGTCAAGATTCTGGAGCTGTCGCTGATGGACAATGTCAAATCCAGCTTCCTTCAGCCGAACGGATATTATGAACGGAACGACGACAAAAAGGCCCCGCTCCGGAGCCAGTTCGCCGCTATGGATGTTACCCGCTGGAAGGGAAGCCGAGCTTTACCTTCACCGACCAAGCATTCCTGAAAGCTTTGAGCGCGTTCTCAATGTCCTCCAGGCCGATAAGCACCTGTCCGCCCTGAAGCTCCAGATCCAGCGTATGATTATGCATACGGGACTTCAGCCCGCTGACAATGCCGATCTCGGTGCTGTCCAGCGCAATGCTTAACTGCACTAATGTACCCAGCTTATGAATCCATTCCTCGTCGGAAGGCAGCAAAATGTCCTTATGCATCAGGGACAGTTTCTGCTTCCGGCTTTTTGTGCTGTAGGAAGCGATGTACGCGCTCAGAATCAGCTGGCGGTGCGTCAGTCCCCGGATGGGTGAATTCATCAGCCAGTAGTGAGTGTGCCGCTTGGATTGATAATAGTTAATGTTGGAGCCTGTCCGGTGCAGCATAATCGCCACATAGACCAGCATCTCCTGCTCCTCCCGGTCCCCTTCCCGCTCAAAGGCCCCCAGCAGGCTCAGCGCCAGCTTGTTGATATGGTCGAGATGCCGCTTGGAGGTACGGATATCGAAGCGGATAATCGTATCCAGGCTGTACTCCAGCGCACTGTCACGCACCGGCTGCTCCGGCTCCAGCAGATCATGCAGCATGCCCTCACGCAGGCCTTCCCCGCTGATCAGCGCCTGGCTGGCACCAATGTAATGATAGACGGTATGGAAAATAATCAGCCCGGACACGATGATATCCGCCCGGCTTTTGGACAGCCCGTCCAGGTCCTTGCGCTTCTCAAACGGGGTAGCGGGCAGAACCTCCATGAACCGTTCGATCGTCTCGTTCTCCAAAACATAGCCATGGGAATTAGGCAGAGAATAATCGCGGTTCCGCTGATCGAGCTTCGCCAGTGAGCGAAGTGTTCCTCCCAGCCCGTATAACGGAAGTCCTGTGCCCGTCGATAGCCAGTCATGCTCCACCAGCCTGCCGGTTACGTATAATTGCAGCTTCCGGATCTGATCCGCGTTCCAGTTGCCGCCCTGGCTGAACATCTGATTCGTGTTAACCGCACCGAACGGGAACGAGATACTCTGCTGATAACGACGTCCGCGGAATAAGGTAACCTCGGTACTGCCCCCGCCGATATCAATCACGAAGCCATCCTGAACGTCAAAAGCATTGATAACCCCAAGGAAGCCGAAATACGCCTCCTGATATCCGCTGACCACCTCAATTGGAATCGACGAAGCCTCAGACAGGTAGCTGATGATCTCCGCAGAGTTCGCTGCATTACGGATGGCGGCGGTGGCGCCTGCGCGGATTTTCTCTACTTCAAAATCATCACAAATCTCCTTGAACTGCTGAAGAACAGGTATGATCGTATTCATATCCTTCTTCTCCAGCCGGCCTTCCTTCGTAATCTTCTCGCTCAATCGGGCAGAGTACTTACATTCCTTGATGATTTTGTAGCCGCCTGCCTGTGTCGTGTCATAAATTACAAGTCGTATGGAGTTGGAACCAATATCAATAATGCCGATCCGGCAAAGATCATCTCTCATCTGTATGTACTCCTTTTCATGTAGATTGATCATTTGTATACTATATCACCCATTGTGCACTCCGCCAAAATAAAATAACCCCATACGGTGGGGTTATTAGCCAGCCTACTATAATACCTTGCTGAGAAAATCGCGCGTGCGGGCATGCTTGGGATGACCGAACACCTCTGCCGGTGTCCCCTGCTCCACAATCACTCCGCCGTCCATGAACAGGATACGGTCCCCCACTTCACGGGCGAAGCCCATCTCGTGCGTTACAATCACCATGGTCATGCCGTTCACCGCCAGCTGCTTCATAACCTCCAGCACTTCACCGACCATCTCCGGGTCCAGTGCCGAGGTTGGCTCGTCGAACAGCATAACATGCGGCTGCATAGCCAGCGCCCGGGCAATCGCGATCCGCTGCTTCTGTCCGCCGGAGAGCTGGGCCGGATAAGCATCGCGCTTGTCTTCAAGGCCTACCGTACGCAGCAGCTCCATCGCGAACTTCTCCGCCTCAGCAGCTTGCTGCTTCTTCACCTTGAGCGGGGCGAGCATTATGTTCTGCAGCACGGACTTGTGCGGGAACAGGTTGAATTGCTGGAACACCATGCCCATTTTCTCGCGGGTCACGTTGATGTCATGCCGCTTCGCGGTAATGGATTGACCCTCGAAGCTAATCTCGCCGCCTGTGGGCTGCTCCAGCAGGTTCAGACAGCGCAGAAAGGTGCTTTTGCCCGATCCGCTGGGACCGATGACGACAACGACCTCGCCCTTGTGAATATTCAGATCAATGCCCTTCAGGATCTCCAGCTTCCCAAAGCTTTTCTGCAGGTTCTTAACCTCGATCATCCGTGTTCAGCCTCCGTTCCAATATACCCAGCAGCTTGGATAGTGTGAATGTCAGTACGAAATACATGATGGCAATAATAACATAGGGTGTTAGGCCCTCATACGTAATCGTTGTAATGGTCTTTGCCTGAAAGAACAGGTCTGCAACCCCGATCATAGACACGATTGAAGATTCTTTGATGATGGTAATAAATTCGTTGCCGATGGCTGGCAGCACGTTCTTAATCGCCTGCGGCAGCACAATGTAGCGCAGCGTCATCCCCTGCTTCATTCCGAGTGAACGCGCCGCTTCAACCTGACCGCGGTCTACACCCTGAATCCCCGCGCGGAAAATCTCCGCCAGATAAGCAGAACTGTTGATGGTTAATGTAATCGCACCGGACTGGATCGGCGTAAACTCAAGTCCAAGCTCCGTCAACCCATAGTGAATCAGAAACAGCTGCACCAGCATCGGCGTCCCGCGTAAAAATTCCACCCATGCGGTGGCGATAAAGCGCAGAATTCTCCATTTGGACATCCGCAGGAGCGACACCAGGATGCCGAGTACGAAACCGAAGAATACCCCCAGCACTGCAAGCAGTAGTGTATACTGCAGACCGGATAAGAATAAATTGCGGTACTCATAAGCCATATCGAATACATTCATTGCCCTCAAACCCTCCTCTTCTCAAAAAAATAGAAAACGGCGGATCACCGCCATTTTCTGCATGGTAAAGCATGATCCCGCAGCCAGTTGCGGGCCTATCTTGATCTCTGCTATCCGTATATGCGGCTTCGCGTATTATTTGCTCTCAGCAAGCTCGCTTGCTGCCGCTACGAATTCATCAATCTTGCCTTCGGAGTTCAGGCGTCCGAGTGTCTTATTCACTTGATCGAGCAGCTCGGTGTTGCCCTTCTTCACGCCGATGGCATAACCGTCATCTTCAACCTCCGGCTTGGCATCGGTGATCACGAGGCCCTTGACGTTCTTCACAAAGGACTTGGCAACAGGTCCTTCCATGATGGAAGCATCCACCCGGTTCGACTGCAGCTGCAGGACGATTTCGGAGATTTTGCTGAGGGAGGTCAGCTGTGCGCCTTCGATGCCCTTAGCGATCCCCTCCTGGATGGAACCGGTCTGAATTCCGATCTTGGCGCCCTTCAGTGCGTCCATGGTAGCGAATTTGTCCTTGTCGGCTTCACGCACTACGACAGCCTGCTCTGCCTTATAGTAGATGTCCGAAAGGCCTACAGCTTCAGCGCGTTCCGGTGTGGGGCTAAGTCCCGAGATGACCATATCGATCCGGCCGCTTGCCAGCTCATTCAGCAAAGAGTCGAACGGAAGATCCTTAATCTCCAGCTCCTGGCCCAGATCAGCGGCAATCTCCTTGGCAATCTCAATATCGAAACCAACAATCGTATCCGTACCTTCAACCATCTTGTGGAATTCATATGGAGGAAAGTCTGCGCTTGTACCCATTATCAGCTTCTTGGCCGGCGCCTCTGTGCTTGCAGCACCGCCATTTCCGCTTGCTGCGGTATTGTTCTTATCATTATTGGAGCCGCATCCGGCCAAGAGTCCTGCTGCCAGCAGCAGTCCCATAGAAAGTTTACCCCATTTGTTCATTTGCTCCGTCTCCCCTATTCTGTTTATGTTCTCTCTACTGTTCCGTCTCATTGACCGATTTATTATAAATCACTTCGCATGAATATGCAAAGACAATTTTGTGACAAAAACCTGCTACGGCGACAAAAAAATGCACATCCTATGAAGGTGGTATATAATACTATCTACTATAGATTATCTCCAATTGCCGCACGAATCATTACAGCTTCCACCCAACTTACAGGAGGTGCTACTATGCTGCTTGAAGCGATGTACCATGTTCCGCGTGACAAATGGGCCTATGCCTATGATACAGAAACGATTCATCTGCGTGTGCGCACCAAACGTGATGATGTGGACTACGTGGTCGCCCTTACCGGCGACAAGTACGATTGGCAGCATACTTCTTATGACATTATCATGGAGAAGGCCGCCTCCGATGACAGATTCGACTACTGGGAAGCAGCAGTCCGGCCCAAATATAAGCGGCTTAGCTATACTTTTCGCGTAAGCAAAGGCATGGAGACGGTCTATTTGCTCGATAACGGTATCCGCTCCGAATGCCCGCCGCCGCCGAACCACTTCTACGAATTCCCCTATATCCACGGAATTGACTTGTTTCGGGTCCCTCCCTGGGCGAAGGATGCAGTATTCTACCAAATCTTGACCGAGCGGTTCGCGAATGGCAATCCCCTGATTAATCCGGAAGGCACGCAGCCTTGGGGCGGCAAGCCCGAGCTGAATAATTTCTTCGGCGGCGACCTTCAGGGCGTGCTGGATCATCTGGATGATCTGCAGGAGCTGGGCGTCAATGCCCTCTACTTCACCCCGCTGTTCATCTCCCCTTCCAACCATAAATATGACATTGTGGATTACCGGAGAGTCGACCCGCATTTCGGCGATAATGAGCTGCTGAAGCAGGTCGTCGAGGAATGCCATAGACGGGGTCTGCGCGTTATGCTTGACGCCGTATTCAACCATTGCAGCGATCAGTTCCCGCCCTTCCAGGATGTTCTGGCCAAGGGGGAGTATTCGGTCTACCGGGACTGGTTCCATGTGAACTCTTTTCCGGCTGCGGTTGTGGACGGCATTCCCACCTATGACACGTTCGGCTTCTACGGCAATATGCCGAAGTTCAACACCGCCAATCATGAAGTAAAATCTTATCTGCTGGAGGTTGCTGAATACTGGATTAAGGAGATCAAGGTGGACGGCTGGCGGCTGGATGTGGCCAATGAGGTGGACCATCACTTCTGGCGCGATTTCCGCAAGGTAGTCAAAGCCGCGAACCCGGATGCCTACATCGTCGGCGAGGTGTGGAGCGACTCCTTAACCTGGCTGCTCGGCGACCAGTTCGATTCGGTGATGAACTATCCCTTCTCGGGAACGGTGCTGGAATTCTTCAACGGCGGGATGGACGGAATCACCTTCGGCCACCGGATCGGCGGCCTGCTCATGCGTTATCCGCAGCAGACGAACGAGGTGGTCTTCAATCTCCTCGGCAGCCATGACACCCCCCGCCTGCTCACCGTCCTTGGTGAAGATAAACGGAAGCTGAAGCTGACGGTCGTCTTCCTGTTCACCTTCATGGGTACTCCCTGCATCTATTACGGCGATGAGATTGGCCTGACCGGCAATGAGGACCCGGATTGCCGCAAATGTATGGAATGGGATCAGGACAAGCAGGACCGCGAGCTGTATGACTTTTACCGGATGATGATTAATCTGCGCAAGGAGCATAAGGCGCTTCGTGAAGGCCGCTTCCGGATTCTTCAGGCCTGCGAGCACGACCCGTGCATCGTCTATGAGCGCGCAGATGAGCTGATCCACTTCACGGTCTGGATGAACAATTCACCGCAGCCCCGCACACTCAGCCACCCGATGGAGACCAGTGACTGGCTGGATGCGCTGACCGGTGAAGCGGTCGTTCCAGATCGCGGGATGATGAACGTGGCGTTGGAGCCGTACGGGTACCGGATTCTATACAGACATATCATTGAGGAGGGTTCTAATGATTGAACGTGAGCAGCGGATCAGACAATATTTTGATTCCTGGATCAACAAGGACAGCTCTATGTTAAGCACCATCTTCGATCCGAACATCGTGTATACCGAAAGCTACGGTCCTCAGTATCGGGGATTTGACACCCTGTTATTGTGGTTCGAGGACTGGAATACGCATGGTACGGTATTGAACTGGACGATCAAGCACTATTTCCTCCAGCCAATCGCTAAAAATCCCCCTGGTAATTGTGGTTCCTCATATGTTAGGGAGCCAGCCATCCATGTGCAACAAAAAAAGGCATCCCTTAGTTCATCATGAACTGAGGGGTGCCTTTTCCCATCTATACCTTACTGTACCTATTCCGCTGCAGTCACAGTAATCTTGTTATAAATATCAATGTACTGCTGTGCGGATACGTTCCAGCTGTAGTCGCCGGAGAATGCGTTTTTGGCTACTTTTTTCCAGTGCTCGGGCTTATGGTAGAACGATACGGCGCGGCGGAGCGTGTGCATCATATCATGGGCGTTATAATCCTTGAAGGTGAAGCCGTTGCCTTCTCCGGTATATTCGTTGTACGCCTGCACGGTATCGTTCAGCCCGCCTGTCTCACGGACCACCGGAATGCTGCCGTAACGCAATGCCAGCAGCTGGCTGATGCCGCAAGGCTCGAATTTGGACGGCATCAGGAAGATGTCGCTGGCGGCGTAGATTTTGCGGGACAAGGCATCACTGAAGGTAATCTGTGACGACAGCTTGGTCGGATAACGCCACTGGGCCTCGCGGAACCAGCGTTCGTAGACCTCATCCCCTGTTCCCAGCAGCACGAACTGAATGTCATCATAGTACAGCAGCTCATCCAGCACACGGGTCAGCAGATCCAGTCCTTTGGAATCCACCAGACGCGTAACCATAGCTACCATTGGAATGTAAGGGGCAACCGGCAATCCAAGCTCCTGCTGGAGTCCCAGCTTGTTCTCGGCTTTTTTGGCCAGGTTGGAGCGGTACTTGGTGAAGATTGCCGTGTCACTGGACGGATTATAGCTCTTGGTATCAATTCCGTTCACAATGCCGCTGAGCGCGTCAGAGCGTGCAGTCAGGAGGCCATCGAGACCATACCCATAGTACGGGGTCCGAATCTCATCGGCATAGGTCGGGCTGACGGTAGTGACATGATCACTGTAGACAATCCCGCCCTTCATATAATTCACATTCCCGTAATACTCCACGCCCAGGAAATAGCTGTCATCCAGACCCAGCAGCTCACCCAGCACCGTATACGGAAAGACTCCCTGATACAGGAGATTATGTATGGTGAATACCGTACGCATCTCACTGTAGAACGGATTATGCCGGTAGTGCGCCTGCAGCAGCAGCGGAACTACCGCAGCATGCCAGTCATGGCAATGAATCACATCCGGCTGGAAGCTAATCGCCGGCAGACATTCCAGCACAGCCCGGTTGAAGTACGCGAAGCGCTCGCCATCATCCATATAGCCATAAATCCCGTCACGGCCGAAATAATACTCATTGTCAACGAAATAGACGGGAATCCCTTCAAACACGACCTTTTCGATCCCGCAATACTGATTTCGCCAGCCAATCGGGACCTCAAGCGTAGCGACATGCTCCATCTGAGCGGAATACTTCTCAGGAATTCCTTTGTATTTGGGCAAAATTACCCGGACATCGACCCCGGCCGCCTTGAGAGCTTTCGGCAAAGCGCCGATGACATCGGCCAGTCCGCCTGTTTTGATAAATGGATGGGCTTCCGCCGCGGCAAATAATACTTTCATTCCATCTCCCCCTTATATAGTGGCTTATTCGGACACTTCCTGCCCTTAAACGGTCTTGCGGCCTGACTTCTTAAGCATCAAGAAGCTAAGTGGCGGCAGGGTCAGCTCTATACTGTTCACCTGATTATGCCACTCTGTCCTGGTGCTTTTCAGCGGCTCATTATGGAAGCCCGATCCGCCGTATTCGTTGCTCTCCGAGCTAAATAACTCTTCATAAACACCCGGACGCGGCACGCCGATACGGTAATGGCGGCGCTCGGCCGGCTGGAAGTTGATGATAATCAGCAGCGTGTCTACCGGACGTTTGCCTCTACGGATATAGGATACGACACTCTGCCCGCTGTCATCGGCATCAATCCACTGGTAGCCTGCCACATCATGATCTAGCTCCCACAGCGCTTTTTCGGCAAGGTATAGCTTATTCAGCGCAGCCGTATAGGCCTGCATCCGCCGGTGGCTCTCATAATCCAGCAGCAGCCAGTCGAGCTGATCCTGATCCTTCCATTCAATGAATTGCCCGAACTCTCCGCCCATGAACAGCAGCTTCTTGCCCGGATGGCTGATCTGATATCCGAGAAGCTGGCGCAGACCGGCGAATTTCTGCTCATAGGACCCCGGCATTTTGTCCAGCAGCGACTTCTTGCCGTGCACCACCTCATCATGTGACAGCGGCAGTGTGTAGTTCTCTGCATACGCATAGCATATCGGGAAGGTCAACAAATTATGATGATAAGGGCGCGAATCGAAAGCACGTTCTATGTAGCCCAAGGTGTCATTCATCCAGCCCATATTCCATTTATAGTTGAAGCCCAGACCGCCTTCATGCACCGGCGAAGTTACGCCCGGCCAGGCACTGGATTCTTCCGCCATCATGAGCGCCTTCGGATAATACTGGAAAATCGCCTGATTAAGCTGCTGAATGAACCGGATGGCTTCCAGATTCTCCAGCCCGCCATGCTCATTCGTCCGGTACTGATGGTGTTCCTTCTCGAAATCAAGCCGCAGCATACTCGTAACCGCGTCCACGCGCATGCCGTCAATATGATACTTCTCGAACCAGAACAAGGCATTGGAGATCAGGAACGATGAGATTTCAGGCTTGCTAAAGTCAAAAGACAGGGTGCCCCAGCCCGGCTTCTCCGCCAGCATCGGATCGGCATACTCATACAGCGGCGAACCGTCGAACAAGCGCAGACCATGGGCATCCTTGGCAAAATGGGCCGGAACCCAGTCCAGAATGACCCCGATGCCTGCCTGATGCAGCTGATCGATCAGGTACATCAGATCCTGCGGCTCTCCAAAACGGCTGGTAGCGGCAAAATAACCGGTTCCCTGGTAGCCCCAGGACAGATCATAAGGATGTTCAGCCAGCGGCATGAACTCCACATGGGTATAGCTCATTTCACTCAGGTAAGGAATCAGCAGACTGCTGATCTCCCGATAAGTATAGAGTTCGCCGTCTTCCTTTTGCCGCCAGGTGCCCAGATGCATTTCATAAATGTTCATAGGTGCCTGATAAGGACCTTTACTCTTCCGCCGCCATGCGGCATCCCCCCATTTGTAGCCGTCCAGGTTCGCCACAACGGATGCTGTAGCCGGACGCACTTCAGCGTGGAAGGCATATGGGTCTGCTTTGAGGAAGCTTGTACCATCTGCTCCTGTAATCCTGTATTTGTAAAAAGTTCCCGGCGCTATTCCCGGGAAAAAACGACTCCAAAATCCTGAATCGGGTATCTTATATAACGTATCAAGATCGGATGTTCCATCCCAGCTGTTATGATCTCCCGCCAATCCTACATATGCCGCATGAGGAGCCCACACGGTAAAGCGAACGCCCGCCTGCCCTTCTTGGACGGCAATGTGCGCGCCAAGCATCGTATAGCTGCGATAATTCGTGCCCTCATGGAACAAATAAATATCTTCAGCGGACGGGAGGTTTTCTGTTTTTGGTAAATCGGCCAAATCATCACCACCTTAGGATATAGGATGCACCTATTACATTACCCGAATATACAGGTTTTGAAAATGATTTTGAGCGGCGCCGGGGCAATTTCTGAATATTGAAAATAAAAATGTAATTTTTGCAGATATGCAGCAATATAATTCACCTATGTCGTTTCAAGCGCTTGTTCTGCGTGTATATTACAAGCATTGACAAAAAAATGGGAGGGATAACACATGAGTAAGAAAGAATGTATCGCCATGCTTCTGGCAGGCGGGGAAGGCCGCAGATTGGCCCCGTTGACTACCAGCATGGCTAAGCCTGCAGTCCCTTTCGGCGGACAGTACCGGATTATTGATTTTCCCCTCAGCAACTGTGTGAATTCCAAGATTGATACCATCGGAGTACTGACTCAGTACGAAGCAGAATCCTTGCATCAGCATATCGGTGAAGGCGAGCCTTGGGGGCTGCATAGCCGCAGTGACCGGGGTGTAAAGCTGCTCCCTTCAGGGATTGAAGGCAGAGACAGCTATACAGGCACCGCCGATGCTATTTATAAGAATATTGAATATATAGACAGTCAGAACCCGGAGCATGTACTTATCCTGTCGGGAGACCATATCTACCACATGGACTACCGCAAAATGCTCGATTATCACATCACCAAGTCTGCGAAGGCAACGATATCGGTGATGGAGGTTCCTTGGGATGAAGCGAGCCGCTTCGGCGTGATGAACGTGGATGAAGATTTCAAGATCTCCGAATTTGCCGAGAAACCAAAAGCTCCGAAGAGCAACCTGGCGTCAATGGGCATCTATCTGTTTGAGTGGTCCTATTTGAAGGCTCATTTACTGCAGGATGCTGCGAATGCGGAGTCCGGTCATGATTTCGGTAAGGATGTTATTCCGTCCATGCTGGATGCGAGCGATGAACTGTTCGCTTACCGCTTCGAAGGCTACTGGAGAGATGTGGGTACCGTTGGCAGCCTCTGGGAAGCTCATATGGATCTTCTGCAAGAGGATGGCTTCCAGCTTGATAACTCCCGCTGGCCGATGTACAGCCGGGCACAACGCACCAAACTGGCTGCGATCAGACCCCGCACTCAAGCTGCTTCAGCAGACTGCCTGATTCACGACACCTGCCAGCTCGAAGGCAGCCCGCAGCGCTCGGTCATCTTCAGCGGTGTGGAGATCGGCAAGCAGAGCAGAATCAAGCAGAGCGTGGTAATGCCGGGTGCCCGTATTGGACGCAGTGTTCTGATTGAACACGCCATTATCGGTGAAGGTGCTGTGATCAAGGACGGCGCTGTAATCAAAGGCAGTGCAGACAACATCGTGGTTGTCGGCCCGCATGAGATTGTAGCTGCCAAGCCGCTGGTCCGTACTCAGCCTGCCCGCCTGCTTCAGGAGGTCTATGAAAAGGCCGGCCGTCTGCGCGCGGAAGGAATGCCTTCATAAACAAAAATTCAGCAACATCGTTCAGCCCTAAGGGCTGCTACATACAAAGGGATACAGCTCCGGTCCGCCCGGACAATAGCTGTATCCCTTTTGTATAAATATAAGAAATTATAGGTTTCACACAATAACTTATCCTTCTATTTCTCGCTGAAACGGGTGCCGTCCCTGAAAGGACGGCAAGGCCGTTTCCACTTGGCTTGCTTATCAAGTTGTTGATGAATTAATCAAGCGAGCATTCCCCTGCTGGCTGTCATCCAGCGGCAGAATGACGGTAACCTGAGTACCCTTGCCAAGCTCACTGTCCATTTCCAGCTTGCCGTTATGAAGCTCCACAATCTGCTGGGAGATCGCCAGCCCGAGGCCCGTACCCCCGTTAAGGGCATCGACCTGGAAGAAGCGGTCCCGCACTCTGGACAGATGCGCTTCACTGATTCCAATACCGCTGTCACGAACAGTGACAGCCATCTCAGTACCGGATAGACGCTCCGCCGACAGCACGATGCTGGAATCCTCCGGCGAGAACTTCACCGCATTATCCACCAGATTGAGGAAGACCTGCTTGAGGCGGTTGGCATCCCCCTTGATGAAGATCGTCTCCTCACATTCCAGCAGCAGATGAATCCGTTTCTTCTCAGCCTTGGCCCAAATATTGAGCAGCGTCTCCTGCAGCAGAACCTTAATATCCACCTGCCCCATCGACAGCTTCATTTCGTTCTGTTGCAGCTTCGAGAAGTCGAGGATTTCTTCCACCAGCCCGATTAGCCGGTCACTCTCCCTGGAGATAATTCCGACCCCAAGCTTGGTCTCTTCAGGGTCATAGCCCCCGGAGACCAGCGTCTCGCTCCAGCCCTTGATGCTGGTCAGCGGAGTGCGCAGCTCATGAGAGATCGAGGAGATGAAATCATCCTTGATCTGGTTGCTGCGGACAATCTCGTCCGCCATATAGTTGAGCGTTGAAGCGAGTTCGCCGATCTCGTACCGGTAATCACCTTTGATCCGGGTCGTGAACTTGCCCTTCGCCATCTGCACCGACACCGCCGTTATATTATTCAGCGGACGCACAATCGAATTGGCGAGCCCGAAGCTGAGCAACAGTACGATGGTGAGGACTGCCACACCGATGCCAATGGAGAGCAAAGTTAGGTTAAGCAGATTACTGTTCACGCCCTCCATCGACGTCAGATAGCGCAGGACATAGGTGTCATGAGCAGTGATCTGCACCATTTTGGATACTGCCATGACATTCTCATTGGTACCGGCCTGGCGGCCCACCCAACGTCCGATACTACCGCCTACTGCCTCGGGAACATCACTGGTGGTAATCGTCCGGTCCGGCTGGAACCCGGTTGAGCTGGTAATAATATCCCCTTTAAGCGTTAGGACCTCAAGCTCAGTAAACTCCACATTGAATAATCGAAGCAGCTTCTGCAGCTGGGCCTGTGACCTGTCTCCTGAAAATTCATATTTCACCAATGTCTCGGCCACACTGATATGCGTGGTGATTTTGCTGTAGATACTGTTGTAATAATAGGTGCGAATCGACAGAAGGAAGATCGTCTCGACCAGGAGAAGCGCTACAAAGACTACAAGAATATAGTGCAGTACGATCTGTCTGCGCATCCCCTTCTTAATCATTGTACCTGGCCTTTCCATTTATAGCCGTGTCCCCACACCGTCTGCAGGTATTCAGGCTCCGATGGATTATTCTCGATTTTTTGGCGCAAGCGGCGGATATTGACGTCAACGATCTTAGGGTCCCCCATATATTCCTTGCCCCAGACATGATCAAGCAAGGAGTCACGGCTGAGCGGTGTATTTTCTTTCTCCAGGAAGAACTGCACCAGAGAGAACTCTGTTGGGGTAAGCTCAATGGCTTCCCCGCTCCGCTTGAACTGCTTGGAGATCAGATCCAGGGTGAACGGACCCGACTGGAACGATACCTTGGCTGACTGCTCGCGGTGAACATTGACCCGGCGCAGCAGCGATTGGATACGTGCGATCAGCTCAGTGGGACTGAAAGGCTTACTGACATGGTCATCTGCCCCTACGGACAGTGCATAGACCTTGTCCTGCTCCTGTACCTTGGCTGTCAAGAAAATAATGCCCAGCCGTTCATTGGTCTCCCGGATGCGTCTGCATACCTCAAAGCCGTCGATGCCGGGCACCATCACATCCAGCAAGGCGATATCAATATCATGTATAGTGGTCAGCTTGTGCAGCGCCTCGTTACCGTCTGCCGCCTCCAGCACCTCAAAGCCGTTGCGCTTCAGGTTAATGACAATAAAACTGCGGATGGACTCTTCATCCTCCAATATCAGTACTTTACTCATCGATTCCCTTCCTTTCAATAGAGGATTTGATTCGTCCGTCCTCTCCTCCGATTGTACTCTGTTCCAGTTCTCCCCGGTATCCAATCATCTTATCCAGATCGCGTCCGAGCAGCTTCCAGCCCGTGTTCTTCACATTGTCCCATTCCGCAGGCGAGAAGAATTTCACTTCAGCGACCGTCTCTCCGGTATCCGTCATGATGAATTTGAGTGATTTGTTCTGAACCGACTTCGTGTCCACCGTCACCCGCTCCTGCCATTCGGGGGCAAAGTTAATGGTGAACCGGTCCAGCGGATCGTTGTAGAGCTGGGTACTGAAGGTCAGACCGTCTTTCCCGTCCCATTTGTAATAAGAATTGAAATAAGGTATGGCCTCAGGATCGAAATACTCCCAGCCCTTGGGGGGCACCAGCAACCCTATCTCAATAATTCCATCCGAATCAATATCCTCGCTGACAATTCTCCGGTCCTTGAAGGTGTGGCTATCCCCTGGAATAGCGACACGCAGCTTGTTATTCTCCATTACAACTAAGGTTGTATAAGCAGAACGTGCATCCACAGCAGAATCCAGAACTATACCTTCTTTATTTGCAGCTACTTTTCCTGAGACAATATTGTAATAACTATTGAAATAGGGGTCCAGATCGTCGAGTTCATCCAGCACCTTGAAGCCGTCATTATACTGATAGGTAGTTAATGTAGCGAATTCATTACGCTTGAAGTACACCACGGTAATATCCACAATCCCGTCTTCATTCAGGTCATCGATGATATATTTGGTATATGGCTTGGTTAGAATCTCTTCCAGCACTCCCCCGGAATAACTGTAGACAACCATGCCCTTCACACCCTTATCTTCCGTGCGGGAATAACCGGCAATAATGTTGAGCTTACCTTCACCAGTTACATCCTGAAGATCTACAGAATCAAGGATGTTGCCAACACCATCGAACGTAAGCTTCTTGACCCAGGTTTCCCCCTGCTTCTCCAGAATCATCCCGTGATTAACGACGGCTTCATTCTTCGTCTGGTAGAACACAAGCGTCTCCATCACGCCATCCCGGTCCAGGTCCTCTGTAAATATAGAGCTGTTATCATCATTGGCCGGACGAATCAAAGTGCCATCCAGCGCCTTCAAGGAAGAGTTGATGGCTGCCATCAGCGAAGCCTTGTCCGCAGGCAGCTGGGGCACCCTCATCTGGGATACCGGATCGCTGATGAAGGTGCAGCCGGGCAGGGCAAACAGCGACAGGGCGGCTGCGGCAAGTCCCCCCAGCACTCGCATACGCATATTCAACTTCATTTACGCTCTCCTTACTGAACGCCTTGCCTTAGTTCACAGATGCAGCCGCTCCTGTGAGGTCAGCCGGCGTCCTTTGACATCATGCTTAATTCTTCCGTCCTCCAGCACCCACAGACGGCTGGCGTAACGCTCGGCCAGCTCAATCGGCAGCACCGTAAGCACGGTAAGGCCTGTCTCCTTGCACAGATTGCGGAGGGTCTCCAGCACATTCTCCGCAGTCTTGGGGTCAAGTCCAGTCACCGGCTCATCTGCCAGGATGACCTTGGCGCCGTGGACCAGTGCCCGGGCAATGGCTACACGCTGACGTTCACCGCCGCTGAGCTGGCCGGACTTCAGCTTGGCCTTGTCCAGCAATCCTAGCAGATCGAGCTGGTCCATCGCCCCCATATAATCATCTGAGCGGACCATGCCTGTAGCCATCCGCCACAGCGGCGTCTGGGAGGCTTGTCCAATCAGCACATTCTTGAGTGCAGTGCGGTTCGGATTCAGCTCCGCATTCTGCTCCAGATAGGCCCATTCCCGGCGGATCTTACGTTTGCCGGCGAAGGGGCTCTTCATAATATCCTGCCCATCTACCCTGAAATTCCCTCTGTCCCACTTCTCACGCAGGGCAAGGCAGCGCAGCAGTGTTGATTTCCCGCTGCCGCTGGCTCCCAGCAGCGCTACAAATTCTCCCGGTTCTAATTGAAATCCGATATCCTGAAGCACTGGTGTTTTATCTTCCCCGACCGCTTTGGCCAAATGTTCAACTGTAATCATAGGTCAGCCTCTCCTGTCTTCGACTCTACTCTATAGTGTACTCTGAAAGCGGGATCAAATTCCATGCGAGCATTCGTTCTTATTCTACCTCATATCGTCTTCCGTGGCGAGAACAATAACCCTGCCAGCCCAAATACAATATACAGGCCGCCCATCACGGCAAATACATTGCCGCCCCAGCCGAATTGCAGCAGCAGCCCGCCGATGCCCGGACCCGCTATACTTCCCAGACTATAATGGAAGGAAGCGACTACATTGGCAGCGGGAAGCAGCTTGCGCGGCAGGATATCGGCGGCATAGCTTAACCCCAGCGAGAAAAAGGAGCCGACTAGTCCCCCGGCCACCATCAGCACCAGCAGGGTGAGCAGGAAATGCTCGCCGGTAAGCGGAAGCAGCGTGAAGGCGAGGCCTCCTCCTGTCCCCGCAGCAATCAGAATGGCCTTGCGGCCAAAGCGGTCACTCCATATGCCGAGCGGCAGCTGGAGCAGCAGGCCCCCTATGCCTGCAAAGGGCAGCAGAGCGGCAATCTGGTCTGCACTGAACCCGGTGCGCAGCCCGTATACCGGGAAGCTGCTGTTCAGGCTGGCTTCCATATAGCCGTATAGCAGCGCTGGAATCAGCGCATACCAAGCAAGCCGGTAGCTCCGGCCGAACCTGCTCGCCTGGCCTTCGCTGTGATCCATAGCTTCCGGCCGTGAGTCAGGCAGCTTGAAGCCGACAATCAGCAGCACGATTACGAACAGCAGCGCTGTAATCAGGAACGGTGCGGACTGTCCGAACCGCAGCAGGCTGATACCCAGCGGTCCTAGGCTGAAGCCCAGGCCGTAGGACATCCCGTAAAGCGACAGGTTCCGTCCACGGTGCTCTGCCGGTGTCATGAGCAGCACCCAGAGCTGCGCGGCGTAGTTAACCGCCGAATCACCGATCCCGACAAGCACGCGGAGCACGAACCAGATCTTCACGCCGGTAAGGAGCGGGAACAGCAGCAGTGATACCAGCACCAGCGCGAGACCGGCAGCGATCAGCTTCTTGAAGCCGATGGCGCCAAGCACCCGTTCCGCAATCAGGGTCATGGCAAATGAGCCTACATACAGCGCAGCCGCGTTAAGTCCGTTCAATGAGGACGATACGCCCTCCTGCTCCAGCAGAATGGATAAGACCGGCAGCAGCATCCCCTGGCTAAGCCCTGCCAGAATAATCACGGCAATCAAAATCGAATAATTCATCCTACCGCTCTGTCCATGCGGCATCGGTGTAGAATCTGACACAAATAAATCCTCCTATGTAATTCATTGATATACGATACCTGATGTCCATGCGGCAAACACCGAACATTATAGTAGACAACCCTCTTCAAAACAAGAGATAATATACAGAAGTGACTGATTTTCTGGAGGTGACCCGGCTTAAATGAAGTATGAACTGAGGATTGATGTTTCCCCCGTATACGAACTGCTGGACAGTTTCATGTTATATGTAACCAAGAAATGGACCTCCAACCTGGACATCGGCACCGACTGGATCCGGGATGTGGACGGCCGTTTCACCCCCGCGCAGCTGACTGCACTGAAGCAGGCCGCCGAATGGCCGTTCGAAGATTATGATGTACTCTACGCCTGGGCCTACAGCCGGGGCGAGGCTTCCAAGGTGCTGCAGTTCCTGGCTGAGCTGGAGAACTCTTCACTTGAGGACTGCCTCCGGCGGACCGACCCGTTCTTCCATACCTTCACGGCCGAGGAGTGCGCACGGATTAAGAACGGATATACGCCACTTTTGCGGATATGGTATGAGCATTATTTCCGCCATGTGGAGCATACCCTGCTGCCGCTGCTGATTGAAGACGCCTCCGAGAAAAAAATGCTGGAGAGCAAAATGGACATGGTCCCGCTGATCGAATATGCTTCCGGCGGAATTGTCATTGAGGACATTCCCGGGCTGGAGACGATTGTGCTGCTGCCTACCGTGCATAACCGGCCGATCAACACGTATTGCTTCTTCAAAAACCTGATGCTGGTGCAATATCCGGTAGATGTCCCTTCAGACAATGAGGAGGAACCGCCCACGGTGCTGCTTCGTTTAACACAGGCTCTCTCTGACCCTACCCGGCTGAGACTGCTGCGATTCGTGGCAAATGAACCGAAGACGCTGTGGGAGATGCAGTCCGAGCTGAACCTGTCCCGGGAGATGCTGATGCATCATCTGCTTAGTCTGCGGGTCGCAGGGCTGCTGCGGGTTCATTTGCGCGGTGAAGGCACCGAACGCTACAGCATACGCCCTGACGGGGCCTCGGAGCTCCAGATGTTTCTGGAGTCTTACATCCGTATCTAACAGACCAACTTAGGAGTGAACCTCATGAAGTATTTGACCCAACAAGTGATCTTTGATCTTGACGATACCCTGGTGCATTGCAATAAGTATTTTGAGCTCATTCTTGGACAGTATTTCGAGCTGATGTCAGACTGGTTCAGCGATTATCAGCCGACCATCAGCGAACTGCGCAGCAAGCAGGTGGAGATTGATGTCGAGACCGTTAGCACAAGCGGCCTGGCCAGCGACAATTTCCCGAAATCGCTGATTGCCACCTACCGTTATTTCTGCAGCAAATATAACCGCAAGCCGGATGCGTTCGAGGAGCGGCAGCTGATGAAGCTGGGGATGAGCGTGTACGATCAGGAGGTGGAAGCTTATCCCGGCATGGTGGAGACGCTGGATACCCTCAAGCAGGAGGGCCACTCCCTCTATCTCTATACCGGCGGAGACGACACCATCCAGCAGCGCAAAATCGCCCAAATGAAGCTGGACGCCTATTTCGATGACCGCATCTATATCCGCCAGCACAAAAATGTGGAGGCACTTGAGAATATCCTGACCACCTACCCGTTCGAACGCAAAATCACCTGGATGATCGGCAACTCCCTGCGTACGGATGTACTGCCAGCGCTGACTGCCGGGATCAACAGCATTTATCTGAAGCAGCCGAATGAGTGGCTCTACAATCTGATTGAGCTGGAGCGGGAGATGCAGCATTCCGTCCTGACCATCTCTGCCATTCACGAGGTGCCTCCGGTAATCCGCTCCGCTGCGCTGCGGGAGCATCACGGCTGATTGACTTGCATCATCAGAATCAGGCAATTGTTACAAATGGCATAGGCAGCCTGCCGCCGGTATGATTATACTGTTTGAGTAGATTTTCACACCCTACAGGAGGCTGGCCATGAATAACAAAGCTAACCGTTCCAGGAACACCCCGAATCACGGGCGTCTGCTCCCTATGCTGCTTGCAGTGATTGCCGTGCTGCTGATCGCCCTTCTTGCCTTCTTCCTTACACAGGGCAAATCGTCCGGCACCGAGGCGCTCGATAATCTCCCCAACTACACCGATGTGAAGGGCAAGATTGTAGTGGACGGGCTGAAATATGAGAAGCAGCCGCATCTGGGCAGCGAAGACGCCAAGGTGAAAGTGATCGAATTCGCCGATTTCAAATGCCCTGCCTGCAAAAATTGGACCGCAACCTACCTGGATACGTTCATTAAGGACTACGTAGACAGCGGGAAAGTCCAGTTCTACTTCATGAACTTCGCCTTCATTGACCGGGATTCTTACCTGGCCGCCAGTGCCGGGGAAGCTATCTATCAGCAGAATAACGAGAAGTTCTGGGAGTATCTCCATAAGCTCTACGAGAGCCAGGGTGATGAGAGCAAGATCTGGGCAACCCAGAAGTTCATCACTAAGTTCGTGAAGGACAATATTACAGGAATTGACCAAGAGCGGTTCGAGCAGGATCTGAAGAACCATACGTATATGTACGATGTTAAAGAGGACTTCAAAATCGCCGGAGCCTACGGCGTCAACGGCACACCGAAATTCATGGTGAACGGCGTCCTGCTGCCGGATTCCTCCTATGAGGGCTTAAGCGCTACCATTGAAGCGGCTTTGAATGAATCCCCGTAATCTTTCCTGCAGGTGAAGCTCATCATCCTATAAAAAAGCGCCCCGCCATGAAAATCTGGCCGGGGCGCTTTTAGTATCTAGGAATTATGATTCCACGGCCAGCTGGCCCGTATCCATATTCTGCAGCACCAGCTTGCCTTCAAGCGGCGCGCCGTCCTCTCCGGTCAGCTTGAGCTTCCCGGTTCGGCCCTTCTCAATCAGGGCCTTCACCTGAGTGTCAGTGAGCGTGCGCCCGTGATTCTCCTTCCAGATCACGAAGCCGCAGCCTTCCTTATAATGAGAGCAGCCGTAGCCCTTGCGGCCCATGAAGATCATGCCGCCGCAGCCGGGACGCGGGCAGCTGCCGATAACCTTCGGCCCGGTATCTCCGCTCTTCCCGGCCGCAGCAGACGCTGCGCTGCGCGGTTTGGCAGCTGCCGGCTTGCGGCGTTCAGCCGCTTTGGATTCGGCGGGCTTGCGCGCCGCAGCAGCCGGACTGCGGCCCTTACCCCCGCTGTTCAGCGAAGGCGTATCCCCTTCGAAGGAGGTCTTGGCAGCGCGAGACTGCACGCGGACCTTGTCCACAATCATGGAAGCGAACCGCTTGACGTTCTCCATGAATTGTCCGTCCGCTGCGGTGCCGCGGGCAATTTCATTGAGGCGGCGCTCCCACTGCCCGGTCATTTCCGGGGAGGTCAGCAGCTCCACGCCTGCTCCGCGGATCAGTTCAACCGCCGTCCGCCCCTTTTGGGTGATGGCGATCTTTTTCCCCTGCATCTCCACATAGCCGACATTCTTCAGCCGTTCAATCGTAGCTGCCCGGGTCGCCGGAGTGCCCAGCCCCGAATCCTTCATGGCATCGCGCAGCTCTTCATCCTCAATCTGCTTGCCTGCGCTCTCCATGGCCTTAAGCAAGGTTCCTTCGGTGTAAGCTTTTGGGGGCTGGGTATCCTTCTCCTTCACAATCGCATCGCTGCAAATCACTTCACCCTCCGCTTGAACAGAGAACGGCTCGTTCACCTCAAGCTCCTCTTCCTCCTCGTCCTCCTTGCCTTTACCCTTGGCCGGTTTGGATTTGTCCTTCTTCTGGTCTGCGTAAATCACCTTCCAGCCGAGGCTGAGCAGCTCCTTGACCGTAGTCTTGAACTTCTCGGCTTCCACTTCGGTCATCACCGTATGCACCTTATATTCCGCTGCCGGATAGAACTGGGAGAGGAAGCGGCGGACAATCAGATCGTACAGCTTGGCCTCGTCTGCACTCAGCCCGTTCGCCTTACGGTTCGTAGGCAGAATCGCATGGTGATCCTCGACCTTGGACGGATTACAAATAAACTTGTTGCCTTTATGAACCAGGTTACGGTTTGCACCCTTCACCCAATCGTCGTACTGCGTGCCCTGAAGGGCCGACAGCGTCTTGTGCATTTCAGGAATATTCTGCTCCGTAACATAGTTGGAGTTGGTACGCGGGTACGAGATTACCTTATGCTTCTCATACAGCGCCTGGGCGATATCCAGTGTTTTTTTGGCGGAAAAGGCATATTTCCCGTTCGCCTCACGCTGCAACAGCGTCAGATCGTACAGCTTGTTCGGATATTCCTTCGTCTCTTTGACTTCATAGAGAACAATCCGGGCGGGCTTGCCTTTGACCTTGGCCGCAAGCGCCTCTGCCTTCGCACCATCCGTTAACCGGTCGCCCTGCCACATTCCCTTATACGTCAGCTCATTCTGGGTGAAATGCCCTTCCACCTCAAAGAACTTCAGCGAAGAGAAGGCCTCAATAGTCTTCTGACGGTCGTAGATCAGCGCCAGCACCGGGGTCTGTACCCGGCCTACAGAGAGCAGCACATTATGTTTGGTGGTAAAAGCACGCGAGCCGTTCATCCCGATCAGCCAATCCGCCTCGCTGCGTGCCCGGGCCGCTTTGGTCAGATTCTCGTATTCCGCCCCGTCCTTCAGCTCCTGGAAGCCCTTGCGGATCGTCTCCGGTGTCAGATCGGAGATCCACAGCCGCTTCACCGGCTGGTTCAGTTCCAGGTAACGCTGGATTAGCGAGAAAATATGCTGGCCCTCCCGCCCGGCATCGCAGGAGTTCACCAGCAGATCACTGCGTTTTGCCAGCTCCCCGATCACCTTCAGCTGATCCATGGTGCGTGCATTGGGCAGCAGCTTGAACTCCTCGGGGATGATCGGCAGATCATTAATGTTCCATTTTTTATATTTATTGTCGTAGGCTTCGGGCTCTGCAAGGCCAATCAGATGCCCAATCGCCCAGGTGATGATGTACTGCTCCCCTTCCAGATAGGAACGGTAGTTTTTGGCCTTCGGTTCTATTGCGGCGGCGATATTCCGCCCCATGTCCGGTTTCTCCGCAATAATGAGTGTCTTCAACAATAATCGCTCCTTACCCTCGGTTCATTACAAAAGTTGTCCAGTAGTCTATTATACCATTCCCGGACCCCAAAATCCGCTTCACATTATTAAAGCCTGTGACCTAAGGGCGGAAGATAGCCATCAGAATGAGCAGCGCCCCGACGATCAGGCTGAACAGCTCAAGCACATCTCCCCGGGACCAGTGCTTGCGGAAAAATACGATTACAGGCTGGGCAAGCCCCGCCAACAGATACAGAACAGCCAGCAGCAGACCAAAGGAAAGTATGGTGAAGACAGGCGCATTACTCTTCGGCCCCCCGATGAAGGTAATCAACACAATTAGCACGGACAGAATATACAGAATACACCGGAAGAAAATAATCCACGGCCCGGACTTTGCGGGTGCTGGTTCTACCTGAACTTGCTGTGCCCTGGCCCGCTCTTCCAGGAGGCGGCGGCTCTCATCAGGATGCTCCTTGCGTATTTTTTGCATCTGTCTGGCATTGTCAAGCCTGCGTCTTAAGCGTCCAAACATGTTTCCCCTTCCTCTCCAAGGCGGCAATTCATGCGGTATTCCCCTATTTTACCAGAGCTTCAATTCAAGCAAAAGCAGTATCCGGTGCGGACTGCATCCCGCTTACGCGCAGCACGGCCTCAGCCATATCCATTACTTCCTTGTTACCCTTTCTGCGGTCCATGTATTCAACCTTCTGCTCAGCAGCAAGCTTGCCGACAACCAGTGCAACCGGTGTACCCATCAGTCCGGCATCCTTGAATTTGACCCCGGCCCGCTCATCGCGGTCGTCCAGCAGAGCATCGATGCCCAAGGCGGTCAGTCTTGCATACAGAGCTTCGGCCAGCTCACGCTGCGCTGTATCTTTGACCGACATCAGCAGAATATGAACCGCATACGGAGCTAGGCCCTGCGGCCAGACCAGCCCCTGGTCATCGTTGTTCTGCTCAGCCACTGCGGCCAGCAAGCGGGAGATTCCGATGCCGTAGCAGCCCATTACCATAGGCCTGGTGCGGCCGCCCAGATCCAGATAATCTGCCCCCAGCTTCTCACTGTAGACCGTGCCCAGCTTGAAGACATGCCCTACCTCGATGCCCTGATGGAAATCCAGCTCCCCTTCACCGCACTGCGGACAGCTGTCGCCGGCAACCGCATTGCGGAAATCCCCCACCTGCGTCAGCGGGAAGTCCCGGCCGGGCACCACTCCGCGCAGATGGTAATCCTCTTCCCCCGCACCTGTGACCGCTTCTGTCATGGCTGCAACAGCAGCATCCACCAAGATAGGCACCGACAATCCGGCAGGACCGACATAACCGCTTCCGGTTCCGGCGGTCTCCTGTACATGCATGGCATCAGCCAGCGTAATGTCACCGCAGCCGAGGTGCTTTTGCACCTTCAGCTCATTCACCTCATGATCTCCTCGGACCAGCACAGCAAATGTATCGCCTCCGCCACCCGTGTAGATTAATGTCTTGATAATATCCTGCGGTCTGAGCTGGCTCTCCTGCTCCAGCTGCTGAATAGTCTTCTGGGCAGGGGTATGGAATCGTTCTGGAGCAGGCCGTCCGGCAAAATCTTGTCTATGCGGCGCGGCCCCGCTCTGCACTTCCGCCTGCTCCAGATTCGCAGCATATCCGCACAGGGAGCACACAGCTATTGTATCCTCGCCTATCTCTGACAAGGCTATGAATTCATGATTCTGGCCTTTGCCGCCAATCGCTCCGGCATTCGCCTGCACCGCCCGGTACTTCAGGCCGCAGCGGTCAAAGATCCGCTCATAAGCACTGTACATCACCTGATAGGCCAGATCCAGGCCTGCCCAGTCCGTATCAAACGAATAGGCATCCTTCATCAGGAATTCTCTGCCCCGCAGAAGTCCTGAGCGGGGACGACGTTCATCCCGGAACTTTGTCTGGATCTGATAGACGGTCACTGGCAGCTGCCGATAAGAACTGATCTCTCCGCGCATTAGCGCTGTAACCACTTCCTCATGGGTAGGACCCAGCACGAACTCACGATCGTGACGGTCCCGGAGCTTCATCAGCTCTTTGCCGTACACCTCATAACGTTCCGATTCTCTCCAGAGCTCTGCCGGCTGCATCGAAGGCATGAGAACCTCCTGCGCACCGGCGGACTCCATCTCCTGGCGCACGATCTGCTCCATCCTGCGCAGCACCCGCCGTCCGAGCGGCAAATAGGTGTATACCCCGGCGGCCACCTGCCTGATATATCCGGCACGCAGCAGCAGCTGGTGGCTCCTTGTCTCTGCTTCGGCAGGAGCTTCGCGCAGAGTGGTAACTAATAGATTGGTTTGACGCATACAGATCAGCCTCTTTCGTCGAAAAGTGTGTACAGCCCAGAACATTTCGCTGCCATAATGAGAACGCAAAAAAGACGCATCCGTCAGGGACGAATGCGCCGTGTTACCACCCTGTTTTAACCCCAAGACTATCCAAGCCTGCGGTCCTCTAATCCGGATAACGGCCGGTTCCGGCAGAATTATGCCCCTCTTCAGCATAAGCTGCAGCTTCCAAGGCAGGATTGGTGTCTTACGCACTCGGGGGATCTTTCAGCCGGTGAATCCCCTCTCTGCTTCCGGCGCTTACGGATACCAGGTCCTTGGTCAACGCTGTTACGTTATAAATGTTGGTTCTTAATCTATACGATATTCGAGGCCGCGTCAAGCGGGCGATGAATAGATTGTGAATGCAATTAAATATTTTACACCAAATCCTTAAGATCTGAAAAGAATGTGTCGATAAACCGAATAGGAGTTGAGGTATTTAGAGAGAAACGGCTAGCTACCAGCCGATTTCCATGTACCAGAGGGGGAACCGTTCCAATGTTCAAGTCAGTCAACCGCTTCACCGGCAAGCTCAGATCGCGATCACTGCAAAAACAAATGATGATGCTGTTCACCATTATGCTGGTGATCCCGATCCTCTTGGTCAGTTATTTCTCCTATTCCAGTGCGAAACGGGAATTGGAGCTTAAGATGCAGAAAGCCACGCATTCCAGTGTCGATCTGGTCGCCGGGACCATCCAGGAATATGTATCCGCTGCTATGCGGAATGTAGATTTGCTCAGCCGCCAGATTGAGTCTTCCGGGCTCGATGTGAAGGCTCCCGCAACACGTGCACTCATCGATGAGTTCATGAAGGCACATCCCGAGCTGGAGATTCTTACGGCGGGTAACGAACAAGGTGCCTGGATGAAGGCTCCGGACCCCGGCAAACAGGATTATGATCCGCGTACACGGGACTGGTATAAGGCGTCCATGCAGAATGCCGGTACCACTACAATCATTGATCCTTTTGTCTCCGCAACAACCGGCAATTATACGCTGTTCATCTCCCATTCGCTGGAGGATGGCAAAGGAGCTGTGACCACAAGCCTCAATCTCAAGGCAATGAGTGAAAGAATCCATACCACCCATCCAGGTGAGACCGGCTACTTCTACATTGTGGACCGTAATCATAAATTCGTCTCTTATCCCGGCAAAGCGGCAGGTGAGGATGTAGCAGATTATATAGTGAAAATGCTGGCAAACGACAGCGGGGACCTGCACTATACCAATCCGGACACGGAGATGGACATGCAGGGTTATTATACAACTGATCCGAATACAGGGTTCAAAATTGTCGGCATCCTGCCTACCCAAGAATTCTCGGATGCCTCACAGCCCATTATCTATACAGGACTGATGGTTCTGGCTGTTGCCCTGCTTGTCGCCCTAACCCTGATGTACCTGATTGTCCGCTCCATCACGAAGCCGATCCGCAGCCTGAACCGTTCTGCACAGCGGGTAAGCGAAGGCTATCTGAATGAGCAGATTCAGTTGAACCGGCTGGATGAGATCGGTCAGCTGGCACAGAATTACAACCTGATGGTAGGCTCTCTGCGCGGCATCGTCTCGGATATTTCGGACACCTCGGGACAACTCTCAGCCTCCAGCCAGCAATTAAATGCCACAACCGAAGAGAACTCCAGAGCCACCGCTTACGTGGCTGAACTGGTGCAGGACTCCTCCGAGGGTGCGCAGACACAGACCTCGGCCATGGCAGAGACCTCGCGCGCTATGGAGGAAATGTCCTCTGGTATTCAAAGGATCGCCGAAGCCGCCGCCTCCATCGTCGATTCTTCCGCAAGCACTGAAGCAGATGTGCGCAGCGGCAGCCGGAAGATGGAACAGGTCAGCCAGCAAATGGATGCCATCCGGACCTCTACCCACCACTCTTCGCAGCTGATCGGGCAATTAAACGGCCTGAACGATGAGGTGTCCGCGATGAGCAGTGCGATTACGGCGATCGCCGTACAGACGAATCTGTTGTCGCTGAACGCCGGCATTGAAGCGGCCCGGGCCGGAGAGCAGGGCCGGGGCTTCGCCGTCGTGGCTGCTGAGGTGCGGAAGCTGGCCGATCAATCGAAGAATACCGCCGGAGATATTCAAGATACCCTCCAGCAGATGACCCGGTTGATCGACCAGACCTATGAAGCGATCCGGCATACCGTCGCAGCTGATGTTGAGCTGGGTATTCAGGTCACCGCCGAAGCCAAGGAATCCTTCAACAGCATTGAACAGTCTACGGCCAAAATCAACAGCCAGCTGCATGACATCTCGGCTATTACCGAGCAGATGTCAGCGGGAGCGCAGGAGGTCGCCGCTTCCGTTCACGAGATCTCCGGTATCTCCCGTTCTACTTCTGACGCCTTCCAGAGTGTAACGGCAGCTACACAGGAACAGCTCGCTTCCATGGAAGAGATCTCCGCCTCCTCTACGGAGCTGTCCAGGATGGCGGGCGATCTGCAGCTTAAGATTGAACGGTTCAAGCTGGAAGACTAGCTCCTGTGATCTTTTGGGCATTAAAGGCCATTCATTCTCATAGCAGCATAATCCGATAGCGCATAATAAAAAGCCGTCTCTCAGCAATGCTGAACGACGGCTTTTTGGTACATATAGGATTAAGCAAGTACAGTCGAACCCATCAGATATTTATCCACTTCACGCGCTGCTTCGCGTCCTTCGTTGATGGCCCATACCACCAGACTCTGTCCGCGGCGCATATCGCCGGCTGCGAATACTTTATCCACATTCGTATTGAATTTGCCATAACGGGCCTTCACATTGGTACGGCGGTCCGTATCCAGCTTAAGCTGCTCTATGATATCCTGCTCCGGTCCGTCGAAGCCAATGGCAATCAGCGCCAGTTGGGCCGGATAGACAGCCTCGGTTCCCGGAACCGGCTGGTAGATCTTCCGTCCTGTCTCGTCCACCATCCGTCGAATCTGCACCGTGTGCAGCTCCTTGAGGTTGCCTTCTTCATCACCGACGAACTTCGTCGTCATGATAGAGAATTCACGCGGGTCTTCACCGAAGACCGCTTTGGCCTCCTGCTGGGCATAATCAAGGGTGTAGACATTCGGGAACTGCGGCCAAGGGTTAGCAATAGGATCACGCGTAAGCGGCGCTTTGTCATGGGTGCCGAACTGGGTGATGCTGTTGCAGCCATGCCGGAGGGAAGTCGCTACACAGTCGGAGCCGGTGTCGCCCCCGCCCAGCACGATTACGTCCTTGCCTGCGGCGGATACGTAATTGCCATCCTCCAGATTGGAATTCAGATAGCTCTTGATCGTGCCGTTCAGGTAATCCATGGCATACATAACGCCTTTGAGGTCATGGCCCTCCACGTTGAAGCGTCTTGCCTTGGTCGCACCGCCGCAGAGTACAACGGCATCATATTCATCCACCAGTTGCTGCGCCGGAATGTCTTTGCCAATCTCTGTGTTAACCACGAACTCGATACCTTCTGCAGCCAGCAGATCGACGCGGCGCTGTACGACACGTTTGTCCAGCTTCATCGTCGGAATACCGTACATAAGCAGGCCGCCGATCCGGTCACTGCGCTCAAAGACTGTTACCGTGTGACCCGCTTTGTTCAGCTGGGCGGCTGCGGCCAGTCCTGCCGGACCGGAGCCGACAATAGCGATCCGTTTGCCTGTACGCTTCTCCGGCGGACTCGGGACTACCCAGCCCTCTTCAAAGCCCTTGTCCACAATGGCCAGCTCGATCGTCTTAATCGTAACAGGCTGTCCAATCAGACCGACGGTACAGGAGCCCTCGCAAGGTGCAGGACAGATGCTGCCGGTGAATTCAGGGAAGTTATTCGTCTTGTGCAGGCGCTCCAGCGCTTCCTTCCACAAGCCCCGGTAGACCAGGTTATTCCACTCCGGAATCAGGTTATGCACGGGACAGCCTGAAGTACCGCCGCTCATATCCATGCCGGTGTGGCAATACGGTGTGCCGCAATCCATACAACGGGCACCCTGAGTCCGAAGCTCGTCCTCGGTCAGATGCTCGTGGAATTCTTCCCAATCCTTCACGCGCTGCTCGGGATCGCGGTCCCCTGGGAGCTGGCGCTTATACTCCATAAATCCAGTAGGTGTAGACATATATACGTTTCCCCCATCCGTTCTCTTCGTGTTGATGTATAGTACACCATTTCTAATTTTAATTATATTAGCATTCAATACTTTCGCACTGTAATGGACTAATCTGCTGATTATTTGTACTATTTCACATCTTGTGTCAGAGAAAACGCTTCATCGTCACTCCTTGCGGTCATACACCATAAAACGATAATCATACGGATTCTGCTCATTCTTGAGTCCCGTGGTATTGGCGACTTCCTTCCACTGGCTCCAGTCTACCTCAGGGAATCTCGTATCGCCTTCAATCTCCGCCTCTATCCGTGTAACACGCAGCTTGTCGGCATACGGCAGCATCAGGCTGTAGATCTCGGCACCGCCGATCACCATCAGCTCATCCTCCTTGCGCCCCTCAGCCAGCGCCTCAGCCAGCGTATGGATGACCTCAGCCCCTTCGGGTGCGAAGCTCTTGTCGCGTGTCAGGATCAGGCTGGTACGGCCTTTCAGCGGCTTGCTGCCCAGCGACTCCCAGGTTTTACGGCCCATCAGCATCCTCTTGCCGAGTGTCTCTGCTTTGAAATAAGCGAAATCCAGCGGCAAATGCCAGGGCATATCGTTATTGTTGCCAATTACACCATTCGAGGCCATCGCCCATATCATGGTAATGCTCATATAGCAACCGGTGCCTTGATTCCCGGATGATAGACATAGTCGGTAAATTCAAAATCCTCAAAGGTATAATCAAAAATGCTGTCCGGTACTCTGCGGATGTTAAGCTTCGGCAGCGCATAAGGCTCCCGTGCAAGTTGTGTAGCCACTTGTTCCATATGATTTGTATATATATGCACATCTCCGCCGGACCAGATGAAATCCCCGACCTCAAGCCCTGTCTGCTGCGCCACCATATGCGTGAGCAGAGCGTAGCTGGCAATGTTAAACGGAAGCCCAAGGAATGTATCCACCGATCGCATCGTAAGCATGCAAGAAAGCTTGCCGCCCGCTACATAGAACTGAAATACGAAATGGCAGGGCGGAAGCTTCATCTGCTCGATCTCGCCTACATTCCATGCACTAACAATATGGCGCCGTGAATCGGGATTATGCTTAATCGACTCAATTACATTCGCAATCTGATCGATATGCTGCCCGTCCTTACTCTCCCAGGCCCGCCACTGCGAACCGTACACCGGTCCCAGCTCCCCGTTCTCATCGGCCCATTCATCCCAGATCGAGACGCCGTTCTCCTTCAGATACGTTGTATTGGTATCCCCTTTGAGGAACCATAGAAGCTCATGTACCACCGACTTCAGATGAATGCGCTTGGTGGTCATCAGCGGGAAGCCCTTCGACAGATCGAAGCGGAGCTGACGCCCGAAGACGGACACTGTACCTGTACCTGTCCGGTCGCTCTTAGCTGTACCGTTGTCCAGAATATCCTGTAATAAATCCAAGTAATTACGCAAGCCGTATCGCACCCCACTCTCTTTTTTCTTCTACCAGTTTACCATGAGCTGACGGTCGTTGTAACTTCCCTAATGATAAAAAAAAGCAAAAAAACATACATTTCTCTACCCGACTTGGGCTGACTGCCAGCTATTTCCGAACATTCATGACAGTGACTTCAGTCAAAAGAGGATGTTCCCTGACCATCTGCATGGCTTCAGGAACATCCTCCTATGTTCTTACCGCATAAGCTTAAGCGGGTATTATTTCATTACGTGGATCGGGTGGCCTTCTACCAGCTCAGCCGCTTCCATAACGATCTCGCCAAGGGTTGGATGCGCATGGATGGTCAGTGCGATATCTTCAAGCGTTGCGCCCATTTCAATCGCCAGACCCAGCTCAGCGATCAGGTTGGAAGCTTCGATACCGACGATTTGCGCACCGAGCACCTGATTGTTGTCGCTCTTCGCTACAATCTTGATGAAGCCTTCAGGAGCATTCAGGGACACGGCACGCCCGTTGCCTGCGAACGGGAACTTGCCGGCTTTCACCGCATAGCCCTTATCCTTCGCTTCCTTCTCGGTCAAGCCTACGCTGGAGCATTCAGGATCTGTGAAGACTACAGCCGGCATTACCTTGTAATCCACAACCGATTTGTGTCCGGAAATGGCTTCCGCAGCAATTTTACCTTCGTAAGAAGCTTTGTGCGCCAGAGCAAGACCCGGAACGATATCGCCGATTGCGAAAATATTAGGAATGTTAGTCCGTCCCTGATGGTCTACCTTCACCAGACCGCGGTCATCCAGCTCAACGCCGATCAGATCCAGGCCCAGCTCGCCGTCAGTATTAGGACGGCGTCCTACGGTTACCAGCAGGTATTCAGCAGTCACTTCTTTGGACTCTCCGCCAACGGAGTACTTCACAGTAACTTCATTGTCGTTCTGAACCGCAGATTCTGCTTTGGCGTTGGTTACAATTTCAATGCCAGTCTTAGCCATATTCTTGGCAACCAGACGGGTCATGTCTTTGTCGAAGCCAGGCAGAACAGTGTCCAGACCTTCAATGATGGTAACCTTGGTGCCGAATTTGGAGTACATCTGACCCAGCTCCGCACCAATGTAGCCGCCGCCGATAACGATCATGCTCTTAGGAATTTCAGGCAGATCCAGCGCTTCTGTGGAGGACAGGATGCGTCCGCCGAACGGGAATGGCTTCAGTTCAATCGGACGGGAGCCCGTTGCAATAATGCAATTATTGAACTTATAGCGCGGGGATTCATGATCATTGAACAAACGGGCTTCGTTTGTGCTGATAAACATAGCTTCTCCGCTGAATACTTCGATCTTGTTACCCTTCATCAGGCTGGTAACGCCGGAAGTCATTTTCTTGACTACGCCGTTCTTGAAGGCCTGAGTCTTGGACCAGTCCACCTTCACGTTCTCGGCAGTAACACCGAATACTTCACCGTGCTGGGCAGCCTCGAATTGATGAGCAGCCGAGATCAGGGCCTTAGAAGGAATACAGCCGCGGTTCAAGCACACGCCGCCGAGTTCTGATTTATCTACAATGATGACCTTTTGGCCGAGCTGGGCGGCACGAATTGCCGCCACATACCCGCCGGGACCTGCACCAATTACCAATGTGTCGATTTCGATTGAAGCGTCTCCGACTACCATTAATTACACCTCCATAACTAACATATCAGGATTTGCAAGCAGGGTCTTAATGTAATTCATGAAATTCTGTGCAGTTGCGCCGTCAATAATCCGGTGGTCAAAGCTCAGGGACAGAGCCATTACAGGTGCTGCAACGATTTCACCGTTCTTCACAACAGGCTTCTCAGTGATACGTCCGGTTCCGAGAATAGCAACTTCAGGGAAGTTGATAATCGGAGTGAAGAACATACCGCCGGCAGAGCCGATGTTACTGATCGAGATCGTGCTGCCCTTCATTTCATTCGGAGCCAGCTTGCCGTCGCGTCCGCGTACAGCCAGATCTGTAATCGCGCTTGCGATCATCCAGATGCTCTTGCGGTCAGCGTCCTTGATGACAGGAACGATCAGACCGTTGTCTGTATCTGTAGCAATACCGATGTTGTAGTACTTCTTGTAGACAATTTCGTTCGAAGCTTCGTCAATCATCGCGTTAACCGCAGGGAACTGACGGGAAGCGGCCACGAGTGCCTTCACGATGAACGGAAGATAAGTAACCTTCACGCCCTTCTTCTCGGCTACCGGCTTCATGCGGGCACGGAAAGCTACAAGCTCCGTAACATCCACTTCGTCCATGATGGTAACATGCGGTGCAGTGTAAGCCGATTTAACCATAGCATTGGCAATCGCTTTACGGATACCCTTGAATGGTACGCGTTCTTCTTCCAGATTTGCATTGCCGGAAGCTGCTGCCGGTGCTGCTTCTTTGGCTTTGGCTTGCGGTGCTGCCGCTGGTGCAGATGCTGCAGGAGCCGCTGCCGCAGGAGCTGTAGAGCCGCCTTTCAGGAAGGCTTCCACATCTTCAAGTGTGATTTTGCCGTTCTTGCCGGAGCCGTTCACCTTGGAGATATCTACACTCTTATCACGGGCATACTTGCGAACGCTTGGTGTAGCCAGCACTTCACGGTCAGGAGCTGGAGCTGCCGCCGCTGCCGGAGCAGTACCTTGGGCAGGTGCTGCTGCCTGGGCACCGGATGCTTCAGCATGGCCGCCCTCCTCGTGAGGAACATCACCTTCTGCAGCAATGATAGCCACAACTTCACCTACACGGCAGATCTGGCCGTCTTTGGTGAACACTTCGACTACAGTACCGTTGACTGGAGAAGGAACCTCCACCACTGCTTTATCATTCTGAACTTCCATAATGATATCGTCGTCGGTGATTTTGTCTCCAACCTTGATGTGCATCTTGATGATTTCCCCTTCATGCAGGCCTTCGCCTAGTTCAGGGAACTTGTATTCGAAATTCGTTGCTCCGCCAGTAGCCGGGCTGCTGGTTGCCGGAGAAGAAGTAGTATCCGCTCCGCCCTTAGCTGCATCAGCTTCCTGGGAAGCGTGCTCAGCAGGATGGCCGCCCTCTTGCTCAGGGATGTCGCCTTCTGCATCAATAATTGCTACAACTTCGCCTACACGGCATACTTGGCCGTCCTTGGTGAAGACTTCAAGCACTGTGCCGTTGACCGGACAAGGAACCTCTACTACCGCCTTGTCATTCTGAACTTCCATTACGATATCGTCATCGGTTACTTTGTCGCCGGCTTTGATATGCATTTTGATAATTTCGCCTTCATGCAGACCTTCGCCCAGCTCAGGGAACCGGTACTCAAATTTTGCCACCTTGATAACCTCCTATAAGTTATGTTGAGATATTCCAACAATTCTGTTTGGTAGAAGACAGAAACGGCTGCCGCCCTTTATACAAGGACGGCAAGGTCGTTACTTCCTAGAATTCCATGACTTTCTTAACTGCCGTGATGACACGTGCAGGGGTAGGAATCCAAGTATCTTCGATTTGAGCAAACGGGAAAATTGTATCTGGACCTGCTACACGAAGCACAGGGGCTTCCAGGTGCAGCAGAGCTTTTTCGTTAATCTGGGCAATAACCTCAGCGGCTACGCCGGAGCTCTTCTGAGCTTCTTGTACAACAATCGCACGGTTAGTCTTCTTGATGGAAGCCACAATGGTGTCGATATCAATCGGGCTAACGGTACGAAGGTCGATAATTTCGACTTTGATGCCTTCTTTCTCGAGCTGGTCGGCCGCTTTGGTCGCTGTATGTACCATTAGACCGTAGGTAATGATAGATACATCCGTACCTTCGCGAACTACATTCGCTTTGCCGAGTTCAACGGTATATTCACCTTCAGGCACCTCTGCCCGGAAAGCATGGTACAGGTTCAAGTGCTCCATGAAGAATACAGGGTCATTGTCGCGGATCGAAGCGATCAGCAGCCCCTTCGCATCGTATGGATTAGAAGGAATAACTACTTTGATACCAGGACTCTGGGCAATCAGGCCTTCCAGGGAATCGGTATGCAGCTCGGCTGCCTTAACGCCGCCGCCGAACGGAGTGCGGAAGACTACAGGAGCATTGTACTTGCCCCCGGAACGCCAGCGCAGGCGTGCTGCCTGAATAACGATCTGATCCAGAGCTTCAAAGATGAAGCCTACGAACTGGATCTCAGCGATCGGACGGAAGCCCTGTACGCCGAGACCGAAAGCCAAACCGCCAATAGCGGACTCTGCCAGCGGTGTATCGAAAACGCGCTCCTCGCCAAATTCCTTCTGCAGCCCTTCCGTTACACGGAACACGCCGCCTACATTACCAACGTCTTCTCCGAAGATAAGAACATTGGGGTCACGAGTTAGTTCAACGCGCATTGCGTCACGAATTGCTTCTTTCATATTCATCTGTGCCATTGCGTGATATCCCCCTTATTCAAAATCGGCTTTTTGTTCTTCAAGATGTTTCGGAGTTACCTCGAACATGCTGTCGATCAAGCCGGGAATGGTCATTTTTTCGGTCTGTTCTGCTTTCTTAATCTGCTCGTTCACAGTTGCTTTCGCTTCTTCTCTTACGCGCAGAGTGTCCTCTTCTGTCCAGAGGCCTTTCTTCTCCAGGTACTTGGCGAGACGGGCAATCGGATCTTTCTCATTCCATTGACCTTCTTCTTCCTTCGTACGGTACTTACTGGCATCATCGGAGAGGGAATGCGGACGGAAACGGTAGGTTACCGCTTCGATCAGTGTGGCGCCTTCGCCTTTACGGGCACGTTCAGCAGCCTGCTGTACAGCAGATATTACTGCAAAGACGTCCATACCGTCGATCTTGATTCCGGGAATCCCTGCGGCAACCGCCTTGTGGGCGATGGATTTCGCTGCTGTCTGCTTCGAGAACGGAGTGGTGATGGCATAGCCGTTGTTCTGAACGAAGAAGATCACCGGCAGCTTATATACTCCTGCATAGTTAAGGCCTTCGTAGAAGTCGCCTTCCGACGAACCGCCGTCACCGGTATATGTGATTGCAACGTTCTGCTGTTTCTTCAATTTGAAGCCCATAGCAATACCGGTAGCATGAAGGATCTGTGCTCCGATAATGATCTGCGGCATAAGTACATTCACGCCATCAGGAATCTGTCCGCCATGCTGATGTCCGCGGGAATACAGGAACGCCTGATATAATGGAAGGCCATGCCATACGAGTTGTGGAATATCGCGGTAGCCCGGGCAGACGAAATCTTCCTTCTGCAAAGCGTACTCGCTGCCGATCATTGTAGCTTCCTGTCCGGATACCGGCGCATAGAAGCCGAGACGGCCTTGGCGGCCCAGGTTGACAGCACGGTCATCCCAGGTACGGGTAAATACCATACGGTACATAATTTCTTTCAATTGATCATCGGTAAGGTCAGGCATCATTTCCTTATTGATAATTTCTCCATCCGGGGAAAGAACCGTAAGGGCTTCAACGTCCTCTGTATACACTTCATAAGGAACTCTAGTCATTATCTTCACCTCAATAAAAAAATTTGAATATCAGTGGTCTCTGTTATAGAATTATTATACACCTGTTGTATCTGTTTCGTCAAAGAAATACGCATAAAATTTATGTTTCCATAAATTTTGTATGTATAACAGGCGTTGAAAAATCCTATAACAGATTAAAGGATATTTATCAAGTAAATGATATATCCCACATTTGCCGCTTGGCTAATTTTAACGCAACACTAAGTCTTAAGCAAAATTCGACATGAAAGGTGACGATTTGACAATGAGTGAACCTGTTTTTCTGAAACGTACAATTGTAAAACAAACACTGTGGAGTGAACACCTGCAGGAAGAGCGCAAGCTGCGTATCTATCTTCCCCCCGGATATAATGAAGTACTCAGCTATCCCGTCATCTACTGCCAGGACGGTGAAGAATTCTTCAACTTCGGCAGGATTGCTACCTTGGCCGGCCAGCTGATTCTGGAGCAGGATGTGGAACCCTTCATTATAGTGGGCGTCGAAGTGAACGTGGCAGTCCGCACCGCTGAATACGCTCCGTTCGGCAGCCGCTTCAAGCAGTACCTCGCATGCTTCGCCGAAGAGATTATTCCCTACATTGAACATAATTATCCTGTCCGGCGTTCACCCGAGGAGCGAATCGTAGCCGGTGATTCCCTGGGCGGCAGTGTCTCCCTCCACCTGGCGCTGGCGTATCCGGGATTATTCAGCCGTGTACTCAGCCTCTCCGGCGCTTACTATCCCGAGACCCGCGAGCTGTTAGCACAAGAGGAGGATCTCTCCTGGCTTCAGATCAATATGGTTGTAGGACTTCAAGAACGCGACTATAAGACCGATACAGGCGTCTATGATTTCGTGGAGATGAACCGTGAGACCAAGGCCATGCTTGAAGCCAAGGGGGCCACGGTGTCCTACCGCGAGAAGAACGGCCAGCATCTTTGGGGTTTTTGGCAAAAAGAGCTCCCGGAATCATTACTCTATTTCTTCAGCTCCTGAAACAGCAAATAGAACCCCAAAAGTGAACATCTTGCGAACTTATGTATGCAGCACGACTGACTGCGCTTTCATCTTCAATCGGACATACGGTGCCGTTCCTTACATTTTAAGGACGGCAACCGGTCCGGCTGTAACACTATGCCTGCCAAGCGGAAACGGCTTTGCCGTCCTTTTAAAGGAAGGTACCGTTTCAGCGAGAAATAGAAGGATAATTTATAGTGTAACACATATATATCCTTATATTTTAAAGCTTCTCCTTAATAATCCGTTCCAGCAGCACATCACAACCGGCGTTGATTAAATCATAGACCTGCTCAAAATTGCCGGTGAAATACGGGTCAGGCACTTCACGAAGCTCCTCATCCGGCAACAGATCCATGAAGAAAAACAGCTTGGACTGCTCACCGCCGGGAATTTTCCGCACATTCTCCCCATTGGACTTGTCCATACAGATGATATATTCGAATCTCTCGAAATCCTCACTGGCAACCAGTCTTGCTCTCATATTCTCATAGCTGATACCATGCAGATCAAGGATACGCCTTGTCCCTTCATGCGGCGCTTTCCCGATATGCCAGTCTCCCGTTCCTGCAGAATCCACTGTGATCTGATCCGCAAGCTGACGCTGTTCAATCTTGCTGCGCAGCACAGCCTCTGCCATCGGCGAACGGCAAATATTCCCCAGACATACAAACAACACGTTAACGATCCCTCTCACCTCCTGCGCTCAAGCATACCTTATCATCCTCAATGGATGGGTGCGGCCAGCCGCACTAACCTTATTTTAGCGTCAGTGCGGCAATTGTACAACTTTTGAAACTGCTATATACTGTTCAGGATGATGAACTTAATTCAATTATAAGGAGGGGGAGCTATTGCCATCCGGGCGTATTGTGATTGTTGCAGGCGGTAAACTGACAGCGGAATGCCTGCGCTTATTAGATGAAGAGGATTATATTATCGGTGCTGACCGGGGAGCGCTGTTCCTGATTGACCATGGCTTCACGCCCCAGCTTGCCGTCGGTGATTTCGACTCTGTCTCTCCTGAGGCACTGGAGCGGATTCAGGCGGGAAGCAAGGAGACGATCAGCTGTGATCCGGTCAATAAAGATCTCACCGACAGTGAAATGGCCCTGGATCTTGCCCTGAACCTCCAACCGCAGTCTATTCTGATGATCGGGGTAACGGGGACACGCTTGGACCATACGCTGGCCAGTATTCAGATGATGACAAGAGCGCTGCAGCGGCAGGTAGCCTGCTCTATTATGGATGCGAACAACTACATTACACTTACCGGCTCTCAGGCGGTTGTAGAGGAACGGGGGTATAACTATGTCTCCTTGCTGCCTCTGACCCCCGAGGTAACGGGCATCACCCTTCAGGGCTTTCAATATCCGCTGGAGAACGCCACCCTCAAATTAGGCCAATCCCTGGCCGTGAGCAATGTGCTGCAGGAGCATTGGGGAACCGTTCATATCGAGAGCGGACTGCTGCTGATTATTCAGAGCAAGGACTGAATACATAGATTTTTGGAGACATCGCTGTAACCTTTGATTCAAAATCGAAAAGCCGGGAATCCCCTTGAGTATCAAGGGTTCCTCGGCTTTTTTTGTCGACATATTCGCCTAAATATTAATATTTTGTAACTTTTAATGCGATTTTAATATAACGCTTACATTGTATATCCCGCCTGCTTTTAGACCATCCCTACCATAATTTAGGTCTGTCATAACCTGCTATACTACGAATCAGAGAACGAAACTACTAAAATAGATTACAAACTTGGAGGTATACAACATGAATAAGCAATATTGGTTTAAGCAAGCAATGACTATTGGTCTGTGCACAACAATCGGGTTCAGCGCCTTACTCGCAACCGGAGCAGGAACAGCCCCTGCCGCCGCTTCAGCTGTATCCGCTGATGCTGTATCTGCCGATTCTGTAAGTGCCGATTCCGTATCCGCATCTGCCACCGGCTCCAAAGTGGTCAGCTTCGGCAAAAAGTACCTGGGTACGCGTTACCAGTTCGGTGCCTCCACTTCAACCACACGTTATTTTGACTGCTCCTCCTTTACTCAATATATTTTCAAAAAATATGGTGTAGATCTTCCCCGTACGTCCGTAGCCCAATCTAAAATGGGTAAATCGGTCAGCAAAGCCAATCTGCGTGTCGGCGATCTGGTGTTCTTCTCCAGCGGAAGCCGGGCCAACGGCAAGAACGTCACCCATGTGGCTGTATATGCCGGCAATGGCAAGATTCTTCACACTTACGGCTCACCCGGTGTGACCATTTCAGATCTGAATTCAGGGAACTGGAAAAAAACCTATCTGAAATCACGCCGCGTACTGTAACAGCGCGAAGCTTAAATGTAGCTTGTGCCAAGAGAGTACAAGTCCTAATAACCGGAGAGCTGCTTCGCAGCGGCCGTCAGCTTGTGGCCCCGCTCTCCGGTGTCCGCAGTACATATCCGGTTCCACGCACCGTATGAATCAGTTTATTCCGGCGGCCTTTATCCACCTTCAGTCGCAGATGCCGGATGTACACATCTACCACATTGGTGTCCGCATGAAAATGATACCCCCACACCTGCTGCAATATCTCAGCCCGGGGACAGACTTCATTCAGATTCTCTGCCAGATAATACAGCAGATCGAATTCCTTGGGGGTCATTTTCAGCTCGGCTCCATCCCTGCTGACCTGCCGGCGTCCGGGATCAAGAATCAATCCGTCCACCTTAAGCAGCGTGGCCGTATCTCTACGGCGGCCTGTCAGCTTAAGTAAATTCAATAATCTGCGTTTGAACTCACCGGTATGTACAGGCTTCTCCATATATTCGTTGCCCCCGGCATCGAATACGGAGACAGCCGCTTCCCCTCTGTCTTCAGGTGTTCCCCCGGATAGGACCATTACCGGCAGAATCATCCCCTCCTTCCGCACCTCCGAGACGGCTTCCCAGCCCGCCCAGCCTCCGGGTTCATCCAGCTCCGCGAGCAGAAGCACAGGCTCACCGCCTGACAGCAATAAGCGAAGACTATCCATGTCTTCGCTTATTGCTGTTGTTATCCCAAGGCTATGGATGGCCTCCTCAAGCCTGGTATGGCCCGTTGCCCGCTCCTCTTTGTCTGCATCTGCTTCAAGGCTATCCGGGTGCGGTCCGGGTATGTACCATGCGATCTTTTCATTCACCGAGATCGTCCCCCTCCACCAGTCTTGCACCGGCTGTGCCGCCGCAGATGATGCTTAGAATTCCCGTAAAACAAAGAGACCATTCGGGGGAATGGTCTCTTTGCGGTACTAATCGTGTGAAACCTATAATTTCTTATATTTGTACGAAATCGATCTCCTGGAACGCAGCCACCTGGGTGTCCCAGCGCTCTGCTACAAAGGCCTGATGCGCCGGATGATTATTGTAGGCATCATAAGCCGCCTGATCGGCGAACTCCATCGAGAAGCCGTACTGGTGCTCACATTTGACGCTGACCTGACGCAGGACCTCGAAATTCCCGACCATAGGAATAGCGCTAAGAATCTCAGCTCCATCCCGCAGAAAAGCTCTGGTCTCCTCTGAATCCGGGGCAGATTTCAGTGTAAATACCGCCATATGACGGATGGTTCCCTTGTTCATTGTGATCTCCTCCATTATCCGAAATACCGGTGATAATAGCTGCGGGCGGCAGCGATATCACTGGTTCCATGTATTAAGGCTCTCCCGTCTGCGAACACAACCATCCGGTACGGCTCCTCTGTGAAAGAAACCAGATACGGGTTGCTCTCCACCTTGCCGCTATTCAGCCTGGACAAGCGGGCAGCCGTCTCCTCCAGATCAAGACTTCTGCGGTGTGCCGGACGGATCTGCACCGTATCCCTGCCGCACAGCACATCGCTGCGCTCTGTGTTAGAAGCTGACAGATACGGATAGCTCCGTGATTCACCACATGAGGGACAATCGTTCTTCTTCGCCGTCTGAACCCCAATCTCCTGCTGCTCATTACACCAGATATCGAAGGTCAGCAGCTTGCCGCGCAGCTTGTCCTTGAATCCCCCGAGCAGCTTCAGCGCCTCGGCCGTTCCGTTCGTGGTAACCATCTGCACCGCTTGCGGAAGAATGCCCGCCGTGTCACAGGTATCCCCGCCCAGCGGGATCGTGCCCAGCAGACAATTCAGACAGGGGGTTTCACCCGGCAGAATCGTATATGTAATGCCGTAACTTCCGACACAGGCTCCGTAGATCCAGGGGATGCCGTGCTTTTGCGCCAGGTCATTAATGATCAGCCGGGTATCGAAGTTATCCGTCCCGTCCATAATCAAATCCACGCCGGGAAGCAGGCTCTCCAGCTCCTCTGCACGCACATCAAGCACATGGGCCTCGATCACAATCTCCGAATTGACCGCCATCAGCCGGGTACAGGCTGCAGCCGCCTTGGGCGTCCGCACACGTGCATCTTCTTCCGTATACAACTGCTGGCGTTGCAGATTGCTCCATTCCACATAGTCACGGTCAACAAGGATAAGCCGCCCTACCCCGCAGCGGGCCAATGTCTCGGCGATCCCTGTCCCCAGCGCCCCCATGCCAACGACCAGCACACAGGAACGTGCCAGTCCCTGTTGTCCTGCTGCGCCGAACGGCGCGAAGCGGACCTGTCTTGAATATCTGCCATCCCTGCCGGCTGCTGAAGCCGGGAGCGGCGTTTTTTGGTCAGGACCCATTTCTGAACAGCCCCCTAAGTACGTAGGTTTTTGGTAAAAAACCGGGAAAAGCGCAGACCTCCACTTTTCCCGGACTCCATTGTTATACGGTCTGTGCCGACCACTGCTCCACATTCCAGACCTTCGTCACCCAATCCTCGTAAAATTCCGGTTCATGGGATACCAGCAGAATTGTACCCTTGTATTCCATAAGCGCCCGCTTAAGCTCAGCTTTGGCTACAATATCAAGGTGATTCGTAGGCTCATCGAACAGAATCCAGTTGCTCTCACGCATCATCAGCTTGCACAGGCGTACCTTCGCCTGCTCACCGCCGCTCAGCATGTTCATCGGACGGGTGATATGCTCGTTTTTGAGACCGCAGCGGGCCAGATGGCCACGAACTTCATTCTGGGTCAGACCAGAGAATTCATTCCATACGTCTTCAATCGGCGTGATGTTCTCCGCTTTCAGCTCCTGCTGGAAATAGGCTGAACTCAGGTAATCTCCCAGATAGGTTTTTCCGCTGTACGTAGGAATCACGCCTAAAATCGTTTTGAGCAGCGTCGATTTCCCGACCCCGTTGTAGCCGACAATCGCAATCTTTTCACCGCGTTCAATCATCATATTCAGCTTGCTTGGCAGCAGCGGACGGTCATACCCGATCTCGAAATCAATGCCCTCAAACACCGTCTTCCCGCTGGCCCGGCTCTCCTTGAACTGGAACACAGGTTTCATCGCCTCTTCCGGCTTGTCAATCCGCTCCATCCGTCCAAGCTGCTTCTCGCGGCTCTTGGCCCGGCCTGAGGTAGAGGCACGCGCTTTATTGCGCTGGATGAAATCCTCCTGCTTTTTGATGAAATCCTGCTGCTTCTCGTATGCATCAATATGCTGGGCCTTGTTCATCCCCGCCATCTCCAGGAACTTCTCGTAATTGGCCGTATAGCGGGTCAGCTTCGAGAACTCCAGATGATAGATCACATCGACCACCTTATTCATGAATTCCGTATCATGAGAGATCAGCATGAACGCATACGGATATTGCTTCAGATAATTTGTCAGCCAGTCAATATGCTCCACATCGAGATAGTTGGTAGGCTCATCGAGCAGCAGTACATTCGGTTTCTCCAGCAGCAGCTTCGCCAGCAGAACCTTGGTCCGCTGTCCCCCGCTCAGGGAAGTGACATCCCGGTCCAGACCGATTGCAGTCAGGCCCAGTCCATTCGCCATCTCTTCAACCTTCACATCGATGAGGTAAAAGTCGCCGATATCGAGCTGCTCCTGAATGTCGCCCATCTGCTCAAGCAGCAGGTCCAGCTCCTCGGGAGTCGCCTCCCCCATTTTATCGGTAATCGCCATCATCTCATGCTCCAGCTCCAGCAGCGGCAAGAAGGCATCCTTAAGCACATCACGCACGGTTTTACCGGCGGTAAGCAGGGTATGCTGATCCAGATATCCGTAACGGACCCGTGGCGTCCACTCCACCTTGCCGTTGTCCTTCAATAATTTGCCGGTCAAAATATTCATCAGCGTCGATTTGCCCACGCCGTTCGCACCCACGATTCCCACATGCTCTCCATCCAGCAGACGGAAAGACACATCCTTGAACAATACCCGGTCCCCGAAATTATGGGAAACGTCTTCTACACTAAGTAAACTCATAAATTCTCTGCAAGCTCCATTCTATATTGTAAATACCAAGAGGTTCAATAATTATAGATATCGCTCCATTTTAGCACATTTGCACCCTCCACTGAAATAGAAATAAAGCCCGATTTCTGAAAACTGTCAAAAATCCATGAGCGGTTAGCTCTTTTTCTGAAACAATCTACTGTTCTTTGCAGGAAAGCGGGCACCTTTAAGCGGTCCAAGCAGCCCCCTAATGGCCTGAACCAGCTTCCCTTTACTCTGAAAAGGGTCCTGCTGAAGCGGCAGGCTGCATACACAGGCAGGTTCAAGCAAGGAAGCCAGCAGCTCCACAGTATGCTCCCCGGCCAGCGGCAGACCAATCCGCCATTCCGGACGGGGAGTCAGACCTCTGCGGCGCAGCCAGTGCAAGGTATCCTTCAGCCGCCAATCTGCACCGGAGGCAATCAATAACGGGAAGCTGCTGCCGGTGAACGCTTCCAGCGCCTCCTCACTGCCGCCGGTTCCAAGATCCATGACGATGTAAACATAGGCTTGATCCGGCACCTGCGGGAGTCCCTCCGAAGGTGGAAGCTTCCAGTAGTCTACCCCCATCCAGGTGAACGGCTGCTCCTGTGTCCCCTGAACACCGCTTATTTCAGGGCTCCCCGCCATTTCCTTCATGCGGTTAAATACCTGCGAACCGGGATTACAATCTACCCATGCCGTCCGTCCTGCGGGCGACAGGCAACGGCTGACCGCAAGCGAGGTATGAGTGGTCCCTATCCCGGGGGACACCCCTAATACTGCCACCACCACAGCAGACGGCTGCGACGACTGCTTGTCATCCGCAGCCTTGCGCTTGTTCGTCCGCTCATGTCGATCTTCCCCCGCACCGCCAATCTCCAGTTGCTGGAGGGCTGCCCTTACCTCCTCAGCACTGCCATACCGTTCCTCCGGGTGATGCCGCAGCAGCCGTCTGATGACCGGAATCATCCGGCCCGGGAGACGCCCCTGCAGCTTCCGCTCCATCCCGGGCTGCCAGGCGCTGAACTCCCCGCCGGAGGCCATATACAGCAGCAGTGCGCCAAGCCCGTACAGGTCTGACACCGGGCTGCTTTGCCCGCCGCCATATTGCTCCGGCGCTGCGAATCCGGCTGTCCCTAACTTCTCGGTGTCCTCACCGGAGCCGCCCCTCAGCCTGCGCGCAATCCCAAAGTCAATGACCTTCAGCTCATGCTCTCCAGTCAGCATGATATTCGAAGGCTTGAGATCCCGGTAGATGATTGCCGGCTCATGGCTGTGCAAATAATGCAGCACCTCCAGCAGCTGCCGCGCATAACTTAGGATTCGCTTCCCCGTCATTGCAGCAGGCTGCTCTGCCATATACTGATGCAGGGTGATGCCCTCAATATAATCCATCACCAGATAGGTGTAGCCGTCAGCGTCCGGCGGGAAGAAATCCGCAATCTGCGGCAGCAGAGGATGACGGAGCGAGACTAACAGCTCCGCTTCCGCCTGAATGGCGCCCGCACCATAACTCCCCTCCCGGATTACGCTCTCTTTAATGGCCCGCAGCATACCCGGCAGCCGTACATCCTCCGCCAGATATACCCGGCTCATTCCGCCTGTCCCTATCAGCGCGGTTACATAATAACGCCCTCCCAGAATCTGTCCGGGTCTTAGCTTTCCTGTGAATTCCATCTCTTCCCCGCCTGTTCATATAGAGTGATGTATAACGCAAAAAAAGCCCCCACTGCCCGCACCGTAACCGGCACGAGGCCAGAGGTGCAGACTGCGGGATGCTTTCCCTTAATCCTGCAATATGAATTAATACTTAATCATATAAAGTGTAATCTCATCCCGGTTGTGGAACAGTTGCTTCGCACGCTGAACCTGCATCCGCTGGCCTTCAAACATGGTGATGATCTCCTTGATCACCGCCATTGGCTTCTTGTGCATCAGCTTCACCGTAACAATTGCGCTGCCGCCCGGTGTCAGGCTATGCAGCAGCTCTGTGACCAGCTTAGCCATCAGCTTTGGGCTCCAGCTCATATCGCAGACCAGCAGATCGAATTCGTTCTCACGGAATTTGACCTCTCCGGCATTTTTGCGCAGAATCTTGAGTGCCGGATTCTTACGTAAGGATTCGTGCATCAGCGCTGGATCAACAGCGGTAACCTTGAGGCCGCGCTCCAGCAGGAACGAGGTCCAGCCGCCCGGAGAAGCGCCGATATCAACCGCATTCTTGAAGCTGTAGAACGGAATCGCGAATTCCTTCTCCGCCTCCATCAGCTTGAATTTGGCCCGCGAGATCTGTCCGTCCTCCTTGCGGAAGCGGATCATGCCGCCATTCCAGCTGGACAGGTTCGCCTCCGGCCGGGATACCCCGGCATATAGTGCATCACCGTCCGCATAGACGGAGATCACCCAAGCGGGCTCCTGCACCGTGAACTCGGCACCAAGGGTGTCCAGCCGCTCTTGCAGCCACTCACGCAGCTCCCCCGGACTCTGATCCCAGAAGGAGGACGAGCCTTTACGGACATGCAGCGACACCTTCTCGCTTTGCAGCTCCGTACGACGGCTTAAGTATACCGCCAGCCGTTCCAGAGCCGGCAGATCGCCGGTGTCCTGGAAATCAACAGGCTGGATGTGGCGCAGGAAGATCGGCAGATTCTGTGCCAGCCGCTGCTCTACCTCCTCCGGCTCCGCCTCAAGTGTGGCCAGGAAGATTTCTCCCGGCAGCAGCAAGGTGCTTTTCACCGCTCCGAACAGACGTCTAAGCTCCTCCTGCGCATAGGGGGCAAAGCCATGGTTCGCCGTGCAGATATATCTTGAAATGATCTTGTCTTCCGTAACATCGTTCAAATCGTTGTGCCTCCAGAACTTATTTTAATCCAGGGACGTCCATTATCCCAGTCAACCGTCACCGGAAGATCGTAGGCAGCCATCAGCATCTCCTGCGTCAGTACCTCTTCCTTGGGACCGGCACCTGCCAGCTTCCCGTCACGTATCAGGGCCACGTGAGTGAAGAGCGGAACAATCTCCTCCACATGATGGGTGACATACACCACTCCAACATTATGCTGCCGCAGCTTGTCGATCTCGGCGAGCATTTTCTCCCGCTCATATAAATCAAGACCGGCGCAAGGCTCGTCCATAATCAGCAGCTTAGGCTCTCCGATCAGGCAGCGGGCCAGCATAGCCTTCTTGCGCTCCCCCTGGGATAACAAGCCGAACGGATGAAAGGCAAGTTCGCCAAGGTTCATCTCCTCCAGCAGCTTAAGCGACCGGTCCTTCACACTTTGCGGAATCTCCTGGTAGAAGCGTAAATACGCATAAGCTCCAGTAGCGACAACCTCCCAGACAGGGTCGGTAAGCGAGAGCTTTTCCATCAGGGACGGGCCGATATAACCAATTCTCTTGCGTACCTCGCGCAGATCACATTGACCATACTTGTACCCCAGGACTTCAACAGAACCCTTGCTGGGGAACAGATAGCCGGTCATCATTTCCAGCAGGGTGGTTTTGCCGGAGCCGTTACGTCCGAGAATGACCCAGTTCTCCCCCTGCTTCATGGTAAGCGATACATCGTCAAGAATCAGGCTTTCCTCCCTGCGCAGGGACAGATGTTGTAATGATATCATTATAATGTCACTCTCCTTATGTATGCCAGCACCCGTTCAACAGAGTGAATGGAATAGATGATGTCCGGTTCAGCGCTGCGGTCAGCAGATACGGCCAGCAGTGCGGGCACACTTGAGATTTGATAGGTGTTCACCAGCTCAGGGAGCCTATTGACATTCCCCTCCGTAATTAAAAGGCCAGGCGGAAGCAGATGCTCCGCCACCTCAATCATCCGCCGGGCTGCCTTGCAGGTTCCGCATAGCGGGGTATGCAGAAACAGGACAAGCGGCTCGCCCTTCGTGGCCAGCAGCTCCAGCAGCTCCGGCTGATTCATTTCCTTCATTCTCCATCATCCCCCGCCTCTAACCAGGTCCTCACAGCAGCAATTTCCGCTCTGTGCGTGCCATCCGGTCCCTTTTCTGTTTCCATAACGATCACTTTACCAGCCAGGGCCTCCATCTTCAAAAGTCGACTTAGCGCCGCTTCCCCGATATAACCGCTGCCGATTCCGGCATGTCTGTCCCGCCTGGAGCCGTAGGAGAACCGGGAGTCATTCAAATGCACAGCCGCCAGATTCGCCCAGTACCCCAGCCGCTCACCGCGTACGATAAGCTCGTCCGTCTGCTCCGGATTCCAGATGCCTGCAGCGAAAGCATGGCAGGTATCGAAGCAAAAGCCGATCTTCTCCGGGTAGCGGCACAGCTCACGGACCTTGACCAGCTCTTCGGGAGTCATGCCCTCGTGCCCATGATTCCCTGCCATATTCTCAAGCAGCAGCTTGGTATGTCCCGTCCAGTCTGCCAGTACCTCGTTCATACATTGTATTATATTTTGATAACCCTGCAATGGCTCCCTCCCGGCAAAATGCCCGAAATGCACCACAATGCCCACCGATCCGCACGCCTCGGCAATCTCCAGATCGTTGTGCAGGGAGGCAATCATCACCTCTCTGTCGCCCGGGCCAGCAGCCAGATTCGTCGGATACGGGGTATGGGCAATGGAAGCCATTCCCTGCTCACGGCAGTATTCCGCGCAGCCACTTGCATCGCGGTAGTCTACCGGCTTCAGCTTCAGGCTGCGGGGGTTCTTCGGAAAATACTGAAAGCATGTAGCACCGCTCTCCCTGGCGGACCGGGCAGCCTGCCCGTACCCGCCGCGTATGCTGACATGCGCCCCAATGAAGGGGCTATGCGTCATGCTGGCAATCCGGGCAATAGAATACCTTGCGTCCAGACAGCTCTATCTTCACTATGGTTCCCCCGTCGCGCAGGCAAGGCTCGCCTTCACGGTCATACACTTTACAGGCATTATTATAAGAACCGGTCACAGTGTCGCCGGTCATGAACGGCATTTCCATGTACCCGCCGATTTCAGTGGCTTCGGTTAATACCTTACGCACGCTGTCGTACAGCCGGGTCACCGCTTCCGGTGACAGATTCTGAACAAGCGTAGACGGAAGCAGACGGGCTTCAAAAGCAATCTCGTCGGCGTAGCAGTTGCCGATACCAGCCATTACATGCTGGTTAACCAGCAGACTCTTCAGTGCGCCGCGCCGTCCCTTGAGCAGTCCGGCGAAGCGTTCGGCCGTCATCCGGCGGTCCAGCAGTTCGGGTCCAAGCTTCCCCATTGCCGCTTCGCCTTCCTTGACAGACAGCAGATGGAGATACCCCAGCCGCAGTCCCATGAAGTAGAGGATATGCTCACCGAACGCAAGCTCAACCTGTGTAGTACGGTCAGGACGTTCTTCCTCTGTACCATAGAACAGTAGTCCGCCCAGCATCAGGTGCAGCAGCAGTCTGCGGCCATCATGCAGATGGAAAAGAATATGCTTGGCACGGCGTTCCACGAATACAATTCGGGCACCGACCAGCCCATTCACAAATTCTTCAGTCTCCATATTGATGGTTTTTTCTCTATTTACGGTTACCCCTGTGATGGGCACGTTTATTAGATGTTGGCTAAGCAGCTTTCTGTAATTCTCCATTTCCGGCAATTCCGGCATATTGTCATCTTCCCTTCTTGGATGGTCAAAAGGTCACCTTTGTCATTATACACCGAGCAGTACCATAAGTTCAGCTAAATCAGCACAAATTTCATCAGGCTTGACTCCGGTCAGCTGCTGGTAATGCTCCAGATTATCCCGGGTCGTAAGTCCCGTAAGCACCAGCACAGTCCGGCAGCCCGCATTAGCACCCGCCAAGATATCCGTTCTCATATTGTCGCCCACCATCACCGCATCCTCCGGCTTGATACCGAGCAGTGACGTCGCATACGTAACCAGGTGCGTCTCGGGCTTGCCGATGACCACGGGCGCCACACCGCTGGCTGCTTCAATAGCTGCACCTATCGTACCGGCACCAGGCATCACTCCATCATCAGACGGAAGCATCAGATCGGGGTTGGTCAGGACGAATCTCGCCCCTTCCCGAATCCAGCGTGAAGCACGGGCCAGTGCTTCATATGTAAAAGAACGGTCGATCCCCTGCACGACATACTGCGGATGATCGGTGACCAGGGTTAACCCTGCCGCTGTGCAGGCTTCCACCAGCCCCTCTTCTCCAAGTATCGCCACGGATGCTCCAGGAGATTCTCCGGCAATATAACGGGCCGCAGCCAGCGATGATGTGCAGACCTCTTCGGGTCTAGCTTCAATGCCCATTCCGCGCAAATGCGCAGCTACACTGGCTGGTGTTCTTGAAGAGTTGTTCGTCACATACAGGAACGGAATCTCCGCCGCACGAAGCGCCGCGATCAGCCGCTGGGCCCCGGGGATCATTCTGCCGCCATGATACAAGGTGCCGTCCAGATCAATTAACAAGCCTCCGATATTGTTCATAATTCCTCCTGTCGACTCGAACTGAGTGATTCATCCTATTAATTATTAATCCTATGAACTATATTTCGGAGCAGCGGCAGCTTCTCCGGGAAGCGCGCTGCGAATGGAATTATTACCCGCCTGCCTGCGATTTTTAGCCGCTTTGTTTCGGCATTTTCTCTACTGCTTCGTACGCTTAATCCTTAGGGTTTACTTTAAATTTAACGTTCTTCGTCGAACGCTAGCGAACTCCTGCGGCCCCCGGCTATTTTTGGCACAGGCCTGTCACTTCCTGCGCTTTCCCGGAAAATAATTCAGTCCGCAGCGTCATTTCCCGGGGTTCTCCGGTAGACGGGGAAGGTGCAGAATTCTTCTGCCAGCAGTGTATTCGGGAAGATCCCCTGCGCTTCCTTCAGCAGCGGAGCGAGCTCCTCCTGTGAAGTGTAACGCGAGCTGAAGTGGGTCAGCAGCAGCTCAGCCCCGCCTGCATCCCTTGCCAGTTCCGCAGCCTGCTGTGCTGTGCTGTGATGATATTGATGAGCCATTTCCGCCAGCTCATGGGCAAATGTCGCTTCATGAATAATCAGATCGGCATCCTGCGCCAGCGGCAGTGAGCCCGCACAAGGCCGGGTATCTCCCAGAATAACTACGATACGTCCGCGCTTGGGCGCATGAATCACCTCGGCCGCCCGGATCAGCACGCCTTCATCAGTAGTGATATCCTCGCCTTTTTTTAACCGGCCATACAGCGGTCCCGGCTTCAGTCCATAGCTCTTCAGCAGCTCCGTATTCAGATTACCCGGACTGTCCTTCTCCGTGACCCGGTAGCCATAGCTGTCAATCCGGTGCTCCAGCAGTCCCGCTTCCACCTTGAAGGTCTCGTCCTCAAAAATCAGCCCGCCGCTGTGCTCCACAATCTCCAGCTTATAAGGAATGCGGGACTGGCTGACGGACAGCGATATGTCCAGATATGCTTTGAGCCCGGGAGGTCCGTACACCGTAAGCGGTGAAGTCCCGCCCTGGTAGCCCCTGCTGGAGATGAGTCCGGGCAGTCCAAACAGATGATCACCGTGCAGATGGGTGATAAACAGCTTCTCCAGCTTGCCCAGCCGCAGCGGCGAGCGCAGAACCTGATGCTGTGTCCCTTCCCCGCAGTCGAACATCCAGAAGGTACGCCGTTCTTCAAGCAGCCGGAGTGCAACCGACGTCACATTGCGCTGCAGCGTCGGCACCCCGGCATTCGTGCCGAGAAAATAGATTTCCATTATGCCCCTCCTCTCTCTCGCCCTGATGTCTTTATTATTTTTTGTGATCTTGACCGTTCTTATGACAAGAATTCTACTCTGTTTTGGCTGCAAAAGCATCTTTTCAAGTGGAAACGGCTTTGCCGTCCTTTTAAAGGACGGTACCGTTCCGGCGAGAAATAGAAGGATAATTATAGCGTGAACATATAAATTCTTATATTTGCAGCAAAAAACCTCCCGGTAACGGGAGGTTCCGAAAAGTCGGGGCAACGCCCCTTCTGGCCGGTTAATCTGTGGAAGGCTTAGAGCTTCTCCACATTGAAATACTGCGCTTCCGGGTGGGCAAAGACCATTGCCGAGACCGAGGCCTCCGGCTCCATCATGAAGCCCTCGGTAAGCTGCACGCCGATATCTTCAGGCTTCAGGAGCTTGAACAACGGCCCCTGATCCTCCAGATCCGGGCAGGCAGGGTAGCCGAAGGATACCCGGATCCCCTGGTAACGTGCGCCGTGTCTTTGCTTCATAGTCATATCTGCCGGGTCCGGGAACCCCCAGGTATCGCGCATCATATGATGGACACGTTCAGCCAGACCTTCCGCGACCTCAAGAGCGACTGCCTGCAACGCATGGGAACGGAGATAATCTCCCTTATCCTTAAGTACAGTCGATAATTCACGGACGCCATGGCCCGCAGTAACCACCAGGAAGCCCACATAGTCCATGACTCCGCTCTCCACTGGTTTCAGGAAGTCTGCAAGGCAGAGATACGGCTCTACATTCTGGCGCGGGAAGGTGAAAGTATGCAGCACCTTAGCCTGATCCTGCGGATCATAGATCAGAATGTCATTCCCGCGTGACTGGGCCGGGAAGAACTGATACATCGCATGCGGCACAATCGTGCCTTCCAGCATCGCCTGATGCAGAATATCGTCCACGGTCTCTTTCAATTCTACCGTACGCGGGTCCCGCGCTGCCAATTGCGCCTCTACAGAGCCGCGCAGACCGAGATGATGGCCGAGCAGCATCTGCATATTCACATAAGGAATCACATGTCCCAGCGGATAATTCCGCAGGACATGACGCTCCAGATCAGGCGGGATGAACACCGGGGCATCAGCCGAGATTTTGGAGCGGACTGCACGCGTAAGCTCGGGAAGCGGCGCTTGCGGAGCGACAGCTACGGCAGCCTCAGCCTCCTGGCGGACCTCCTCCTCAATCTTCACCCGCTCCAGCGGATTCATCAGCCGGTTGGCAATATCCAGACCATCCATGGCATCCTTCGCGTATAGGACGAGTCCGTCATATTCCGGACGGATTCGGGTCTTGGTGAATTTGCGGGTCAGAGCTGCGCCGCCCACCATAATCGGCACATCAATACCGGCGGACCGCAGATCCTGCGCAGTCAGCACCATCTGCTGCGCCGACTTCACTAACAGTCCCGACAAGCCGATGGCGTCAGCCTTTTCCTTGCGGAAGGCTTCAATAATATTCTCTGGCGGAACCTTGATCCCCAGATTCACGATCTCATAACCGTTGTTGGAGAGAATAATCTCGACCAGATTTTTACCGATATCATGCACATCACCCTTGACGGTAGCTAGCATGATTCTCCCCTTAACCGAGGTCTCATCCTTCTGCATGAACTGCTCCAGATGGCTTACAGAGGCCTTCATGACCTCCGCACTCTGGAGCACCTCTGCCACGATTAATTCATTGTTATTGAACAGCCGTCCGACTTCAGACATCCCTGCCATCAGCGGTCCGTTAATGATCTCCAGCGGAGCCGAGGTCTTGAGCGCTTCATCCAGATCCGGGATCAGCCCCTCCTTAGTGCCTTCTACCACGTAAGAAGCTAAGCGCTCCTCCAAGGAGAGATTGGAGATCTTCTCCTTCTTCTCCACCTTTTTGCCTCGAAAAGCCGCCACGAACGCTGACAAGGTATCGTCATTCGTATTATAGATCAGCTCTTCAGCGAGCTTGCGCTCCTCTTCAGGGATCGATGCATACCGCTCCACCTTCTCAGTGTTTACAATAGCATAATCCAGACCGGCCTTGGTGCACTCGTACAGGAACACCGAGTTCAGCACCTCGCGGCCGGCTTCCGGCAGACCGAAGGAGACATTGCTGATGCCGAGAATCGTATGAACAGCAGGCATGGCCTCCTTGATCAGACGGATACCGTCAATCGTCTCCTTCGCGGAGCCGATATACTGCTCATCCCCGGTTCCTACAGGGAACACCAGAGTATCGAAGATCAGATCCTCGGGAGCCAGACCGTATTTGTTGACCAGCAGATCATAGGAACGTCTGGCAACCTCCAGCTTGTCCTTAGCCAGGATGGCCTGGCCGGTCTCGTCGATGGTGCCTACAACAATCGCTGCTCCGTATTTATGAATCAGAGGTGTGACATGCTCGAACTTTTCTTCACCATCTTCAAGGTTAATGGAGTTAATGATAGCTTTACCCTGACAATACTGCAAGGCCAGATCAATGACCTTCGGGTCCGTCGTATCGATCATTAACGGCACCTTGACCTTCTTCACGACCAGCTCCAGGAACCGCATGATGTCTTCCGTCTCATCCCGGTCCGGGTCCTGCACGCAGACATCGATAACCTGTGCGCCGCTCTTCACCTGGGCACGGGCAATCTCCGAAGCTTCCTCATATTTCCCCTCGGCGATTAGACGCTTGAACTTCCGGGAACCGAGGACATTGGTCCGTTCACCGACCATATACGGGCGGTTCTCACTCTCCACATACACCGGCTCAATCCCCGACAAGGCCGGAGGATGCTGGCCGTCAAGCTTACGCGGCGGGTAAGCCGCCATCACTTCAGCCATCGCCCGGATATGATCAGGAGTCGTTCCGCAGCAGCCGCCGGCAATGTTCAGCCAGCCCTTCTCAGCGAAGCCGCCCAGCTTACGGGCCAGGGAATCCGGGGATTCATGATAATTCCCGTTCTCATCCGGCAGACCTGCGTTCGGGTAGCAGCTGACCGCAGCTGAAGAGATCGCGGACAGCGAACGGATATGGTCACGCATGAACTCCGGTCCGGTAGCACAGTTCAATCCGATGGACACCGGCTTCAGATGCTCCAGCGAAATATAGAAGGCTTCTATATTCTGTCCGGCCAGTGTGGTTCCCATAGGCTCAATGGTCCCCGAGATCATCACCGGCAGCGTAATTCCGCTCTTCTCGAAGGCATTACGGATGCCAATGCTTCCGGCCTTTACATTCAGGGTATCCTGGGATGTCTCCAGCAGAAGGGCGTCCACCTTGCCGTCGATCAAGGCAACCGCCTGTTCTTCATAGCTGTCTATAAGCTCCTTGAACGTGACTCCCCCGGTGACAGATAGCGTTTTCGTGGTTGGTCCCATAGCCCCTACCACATAACGCGGGCGCTGCGGTGTATCATATTTATCAGCGGCATTACGTGCAAGTCTGGCTGCCGCAAGATTAATCTCCCGGGCACGGTCCTGAATATCATATTCGGCAAGCACCACTGAGGTGGCACCGAAGGTATTTGTCTCAATCAGATCCGCACCGGCCTCCAGGTATTTCTCATGAATGTCCTGAATAACCTCCGGCCGGGTCAGGACCAGCATTTCATTACAGCCATCCAGGTCATCCCCGCCGAAATCCTCGCCGGTGAGCGGCACCTGTTGAATCATGGTACCCATTGCTCCATCCAGTATCAATATGCGCTGCTGCAAGCTCTCAGCAAGTGTGTATTTGGCCACTTTCCATCCCCCCAGTGAAACATTAGAGTAATTTTAGCAGAATAAAGGGATTTCGGAAAGCCTTCCTTTCCACCCTGCATTATTTGTATTTCCATTGATTTCATTTCTATTACGGCGCTACCACAAGTTTCTTGCTTGGCATGGAATGCTGCGTCCGGGCAGTCACATGTGAAGTGATACTGAATTCGCCCGCCTCTTCAAAGGTATGTTCCCCGACATAAGCCCCTTCTCCGGTACTTTCACCCTTGATTTCAACCTTCTTGCTCTTATCTGCGGCCTCGTTGACCTCAAACATTACTTCTCTGGCGTCATCCACCGGTTCACCGTCCTGTGTCACCACAGCCTTGAAGCTAACTGCCGTCCCTGCGGTTACTTCCTCCGGGGTCCAGCTCAGCTCAACCTTAATCGGTGACATGGAGGAATTGGCCGCAGCATGCATCTGCATCTCATTTTCCTTATTCCCTGAACATCCGGCTAGCGTCATCCCCATCACAATGCATATAAGTCCCCTGCGTATCCTTGGCTTCATCATCCGAAGTCCTCCCGGTTCATAGGTAGATTCTTCTTCATCCACGAACATACCAATTCTATATTACAATGAAAGTCAGATCGCTACTCTCCTTATTATACACATTTTATTCAATTTGCCTTAAAGAAGCTGCATGATTCACTCCAGAACATGAGAATAGTCATATCATTGATTCAAGTATTTTGTTGTTCCCAAATTCGCCTCCGCCACTTTTCCCTATACAGTATATTTTCAAGTTCAAACAATATAGCAGATATAAAAAAGCCAATATCCACTAAATAGGATACTGGCTTCATAAAATTCAATTATAGGGAGTTTACCAGCGGCAGAAGCTCGGAGAGATGGCTGATCTGGTAATCCGGCGTAATCTCCGGGTCCGATGCTTTCGCATTTCGGTTGATCCAGACTGTGGTCAGTCCGGCAGACAAGCCGCCAAGAATATCTGTCGTAAGCTTATCGCCCACCATTATCCCTTGCTCTGGAGTAATATCCAGCAATCCGAGCGCATGCTCGAAGATTCCCTTGTCCGGCTTGCCTTTGCCGAAGCTTCCTGAAATCACAACATGGTCAAAATACGGGGTAAGCTCCGGCACACCGTCCAGCTTCTCCTGCTGAAGTGCCGGGCAGCCGTTCGTAAGCAGCAGCAGCGTCACCTTACCGCGCAGCTCGTCCAGCACCTGAAGCGTCTCTTCATAGATATAGGGACGGCTGCGGCGCTCAGCGGCGAAGTTGTCGGCCAACTGTGCAGCAAGCGCTTCATCCTCTACCCCGAGTGAAGCGAGGCCGCGGCGCCAGGATTCCTTACGGTAGACGGGGGCAAGCTGCTCCAATTGACGGAACTCCGGCTGTTCACCGGCAGTGAAGTTTGCCCATAGCGCTTCATACGGGTTAATACCGATTAGCTTCGTGAACGGATACGTCTCATAGGATTCATAGAGTGCACGGGCTTCTCTGCGTACAGCAGCTTCCAGATCCCCGGGATCAATGGAATCTCCAGCCCCCTCACAAGCATAGCGGAAGGCTTCTTCTACACTGCGGTCATCCCACAGCAGGGTATCATCAAGGTCAAATAGTACGGCGGTAATCGGCATTTGTTCTCCCACTCCCTATATGCTGGTATGTCTTCTTATTCGTGCACTAGTTCAATATTGTTGTTCTTGGCGAACTGCTCCAGACGTTCCCCCATCGCTGCGGTGTCATAACGGTTAATCAGCTTGGAGAAAATCCACTGCTTGCGCTTACCCTTATACTTAATGGTAACTACACTGCGCGATAAGGTGATCTTCTCAATATCCGCCGCAGCCAGGAAGCGTTCGCGGTTGTATTTAATAGTAGAGATACGCGCACGCTCAACCTTAAGGAACGGACGGCGGAAGAACAGCAGCGCAGCGAGCAGGAAATACAGCACTACCCCCAGCCAGTTGGCCAGAATCCCGCTTCCTTTGGCTTCATCAATCGAGCCGACCACCCAGAACATGATGCCAAGCAGCATCAGTACAACGGGGAATACAATATTGCGGCCTTTGAAAATATCGATGCTTTTCGCGGCAGTCTTAGTGCTGGAAGTGTAAATGGAATCCTTCCCCTGCTTCTTTCGTTGCTGATTAATTTGCTTCGTGTTGCGTTGAACCATTCTTTCCCAAGAACGGGCCATGTAAGTTCCCCCTAGTCATCCTGTATTATCTATGAAAAGGCAACAGGCTAATGCTTAAGTCCGTTATTGCCTTCTTCATGCTCCGGATTGTCCACAATTTCGATAGTATCAAGCTGGGCCCGAAAGTTAGTGCGGATATTCCCCAGGTAAATCTCGCGGAGCTTGGCACGTTCAGCCAGTTCCTCTTCATTCAGGCCGCCGTTCTTAGCTTTGCGTGCCAATTCATTGATGCGTGCGACCAATTCGTCAATATTCAATACGTTTCCCTCCCTCTAAATTCATTTTAACTTTGCCATGAGAAAAAGAGCTTGTCAAGGTCTACCCCCTGAAAGCTCTCACAGTCGATCATTAGTCTGACACATTCCTTCAGTATAAAGGTAAAGTCAGAATATCTCCGGCCTTAATGACGCTGTTCTCCAAATGATTCGTCTTCATTATTCCTTCTATATATACGGCTGTCTTCATGTCCTCAGGCTTGTTACTTAACGCAATGCTCCATAAGGTATCTCCACGCTCGACTACGATCCGCTTATCCGGCTTCATTGAAGAGACCGAACCGGCAAAAACATTCCCCACCACAGTGAATCCCGAAATAACAAGCATCAGCACCAGGAGCAGCTTCATCAGGCTGACCTGACGGAATAGCGATGAGAGCGCAGCGAGACTATGAAGAATTGCGTCCTTGATCTTGGTTACATTACTATTAGCAGTTGGATTGCCGGTAGCAGACACCTTGATATCCTCATTATTGTAGATGCTGTTGTATGTACTATACTTTAACATGATCATCATCCTCCAAACACTTGTTCTCGCTTTCGAAAATAATATAACACGAACATGTGTTTCGATCAATAGTTTTCTCGGAACGTTTGTTCTCTATTTTTCCGTTCTCATATTTTCCTCATTTTAGAACTTATGTTTGTACGAACGGAAGTTCTATGTTATAATTTTCCCAAACATAGTATATGGGGTTGATTCCGATGTCAAAGATTTCTAGTCGTCAGCTGGCGATCCTGGAATTTATACGTAATGAAGTCCGCAGCAAGGGTTATCCTCCGTCCGTCCGCGAGATTGGCGAGGCTGTCGGCCTGGCCTCCAGTTCTACCGTGCATGGTCACTTGGACCGGCTAGAGAAGAAGGGCCTGATCCGGCGTGACCCAACGAAGCCGCGTGCCATTGAATTACTCGGCCAGGAAGATTCAGAGAATGTGCATCAATTCGTCCAGACCGTTACCCGCATCCCGGTAGTGGGTAAGGTTACAGCTGGTGTTCCTATTACTGCAACAGAGAATATTGAGGATTACTTCCCATTGCCTGCTCATTATGTAGGCGATAACAAGGTATTTATGCTATCTGTCCTTGGTGATAGTATGGTGGATGCCGGAATTATGAACGGGGATTATGTCATCGTACGCCAGCAGCAGACTGCCGACAATGGCGATATTGTTGTAGCGATGACCGATGAAGATGAAGCAACTGTCAAGACCTTCTACAAGGAACGGGATCATATCAGGCTGCAACCGGAGAATCCGGCGTACGAGCCTCTCCGCCTTAACCGCGTTACGATTTTGGGACGGGTCATCGGATTATTCCGCGATATCCACTAATCTACTCCCCGCTTAAGAACAGGCTGCTCCGCACCATGCGAAGCAGCCTGTTTTCTGTTCATTTCGTATAGTCGCCAAAAAGCCCAACGCAAACATTTGTTCGTAATTGGATTTTTAGCCACTTTTCTGTGAACCGCTGCACCGCTCCGCACATATCCTGATTACAAAGGAGTGCTGATCTGTATGCCCAATTACCGAATTATCGTCGATCTGTCACAGCGCATGCTGTACCTGCTGGATAATGACGTTGTCACCAGAGGCTTCCCTGTCGGCATCGGTAAAATGTTAACCGTCTCGCCTGTAGGCGAATACACCATCATTAACAAGCAGCCCAATCCGGGCGGTCCATTCGGTGCCTTCTGGATGGGGCTATCTAAGCCGCATTATGGCATCCACGGAACCAATAACCCATCCTCCATCGGCCATATGGTCTCGCACGGCTGTATACGCATGTATAACGCAGATGTTCTGGCTCTGGCCGCCCTCGTTCCCATAGGTACCCGTGTCACCATCCGGGAATAGGAACGTCACAAAAACCCTTGAGACGCCAGATTGCGCCCCAAGGGTTCCTGTTACTCCTATGAATTAGAGCGGATACAGACTATAGCACACTTCTCAACAGACGGATAGCCACCGTATTCAAACGGATGGCCTCGCGGATCGATTCTCTGGCTGCCAGCAGCTCTCTTCTGGCCCGCGAACCTCTAGGCACTCTGCGCAGATTCTCATTGATTTCTTCCAGTCTCTCCAGCAGGACAGCCCGCTGTGTAAGCAGGACATTAATGGCTCTGCGAATCCGGTTACGTTCTCTTTGGCTCATCTTTACACCTCTTTTACACTTGGATAGTATAAGAGATGCCAAGAATGGCTCCAAAGATTGTGTGATTCGGCAGTAATGTTAGAGCCGCAGGTAGCGGGTAGCGAATTATGCTCACTTCTTGTTCAATCGTACCCGGAATTCAAATTCATCGCGTCTATAAGTCATTCCGGCCAGCACTATGTACTCCGGTGTCCATTTCTGTACAGGTCCGGCATAATCAGCAATCACATGCGGTTTGCCATCAACCAGCTGAACGACGTAGACCTGTACCTGTGCCAGTGCGGCAGCGAATAGATCAGCATCACTGGACAGTACTTTATAAGCCGTATTCAACTTCGTTCCTCCTTGTTCCACAACCATATTAAAGATTCCGTCTCGAATCTATTCAATTATACCGGGTTATGGAACAATATGTAAACCATATTTACAGCTTAATGAACATGATTTTAAACAATCCGATATACTTCTTCGTGGCCCCGCCATCCCCGGTAAAAAAATTGGTATTCTTAAGGTCCGGTACACTGAATACCGAGAACAAAATGTAGTTATCCCTCTTGGTCAATGACTCAATTACAGGCTGGGCCACCAGTTTGCTAATTCCGTCGCCTATTTCCTGATCAAGCGTATTCTCCAGATTCTTCATAAAATACTCACTGAATGCTTCCTTCCCCGGATTCGTAACAGCCATCACAACCAGAACAAGGATAAGGACCAGTAACGACTTACCGCCCGATCTCCTGCGGACTCTGCGTGCAGGACTTGGCGTATCATAACGCGAATTCATTCTTTTCCCCCTCAACTACAGAATATACAGCATCTCTTGCAACAAGAACCCCAGCGGATTCAACATCAGCCGGCACACGAACAGCATCCCACCTGTAATTCCACTGCCCCCGACATCAACGCTGCTCCAATCCCACAACGGGAGAGCCGGCGCATCCAGCCCATATTGCTCCATAAGCCTCGCTTGGGTCTCCGCTGGCAAAGCCGCTCCTTCCGCCCCAGCCACCGGACCTATCAACGCCAGGGCGAGCATCAGCGAAAGCATCACCTTATATGTATTCTTCATGATCCACTCCCATGTCTGCCACTAGAATTCTCTTCTGGTTAAGTATATAGGAGATGGAATAGTATGTAAAATAAAGTGGATTGATCTGGAATTATAATTCCTTTATATTATTATGTAAGGGCTTTGCTCAGTCTTCATTTTCAGTCTCTCCCCCACACGAAAAATCGGGAGAGTTTTTTATTTAGGAGGTAAATGTATGAATGGAAATAAAGTTATCATCATTCTTCTGTCCATATCCATACTGGGTGTACTCCTTTACTTCGGAATAGCTTATGGACTGCTATGGTACGCCTTCCGGTCCTCGGTTCACATTGAAGAATAATCTAAGAACATCGGGGGATCATTGTGAAGAAATATAACAGATCTGAAAAAGTCATTATTGGAGTGCTTCTTGGCATGACTGCTGTGCTATTTTTGGGAAGTCTGTTCTTTTGGTATGTCTTCAGCACAATATAAAATGGTAGCCAAGGAGAACTTGCGATTCCCTCTGGCTACTTCTTCTCTCCGGTCTTCCCTTCATAAACCCAATTGGTAGCTTGATAGATCCCACCATGATGTTGTTGAGGCTGTAGTGGAAGTTCTCACTAGCAAACTTTACCTCGGCATGTGTCGCCCAATTCACTTTTAGATCAATCATGTTCGAATTCCTCTCCGCAGTGCAAACAAATTACCAGCTTTAAACTCAACACGCCAAAATCGCTTGATCTTCGGGAGTCCAGGTGTAAAAGTTTGGAATACGGATGTCACCAAAGCAATTATTCCAGGGCGACTTCATCAAATCCTGAGAGAGAAGTGTTTACCCCATCCTGCTGCAACTCAATAAGAATATGAGCAAGGGCATCTGAATTCCATCGGCCAGATACTATGTTCAAGGCAATGTTCAGCAACCGCTCTGGGTTCAGTTTGATTACCGACATTACCAGTTCTGAGTAGTCCTGCTCGTTGAGCATCAAGCTTTTACCGCTGATGACCGAGTCTGCCCGTTCCACACGATTGGATCAAATATAACCGAACTCATCCTGGCTGCGGCGAAGCTTTTCATACTCAGGATTTTCAGGTTGAAGACGGCTCGCGGATTGTCAGCAGTTGCATTGAACGGTTCAATTGGTATGATTCTAATATCCACAAGGACCCTCTTCGAATTGTTTTTTTGTGACAACATTATGAAATCCTGATAATCAAATAAGTTTTTGATCATTATATATTCGATTTCAAAATAGAAAGGAGAACGAGCAATGCGTGAGATATCAATTCCTGAGCATTATGAAGTAAGATTTCACAATGGACATTTTGATTTGGGGGAACATGAAGAGGCTCATATTGGTTTTTATGAAGAACCTATGCAGACAATAAGTGGAGAGCCACCTCAAGGACAAGTCCCTCACGGTTATCACTGGATTTCAATCCCAGGACATTTTGATCAACACGGTAATCATGATCATTTTGAGCCTGCTCATTGGGCTGTCCACGAACATCACCACGGCCACTGAATCTACTATTATTAGTACACGAAGGGGTTGTCCCAAACGTATACTAGCAGAGACAGGCCTCTATCTTCAAAAGCTTAAAATACAAAAAAGCAGCGATTCCCGTTATTGGGAATTCGCTGCTCTGCGTTTTTGGTCATTTGCAGCTTGTATCGAAAGCGAGAGCCAACTGACCTCCTGCGTCACTTTTTCAATACCGCGAATTAGAAAATGTCGGAAGTTCCGTTTGTTCTTCAGTTGTCCAAATACGCTTTCTGGCTCCGTCATTCAGCGAACGGCTAAGTGGTATCACTCCTCACTTTGCAACATCTCCCGATCCTGCTTTTGGAACCGCAATCGTTCCGAGCTAACCACAAATTACCAATTTTCACTTGCCTTCGCGCAGCTTTCTCTTTGCAGACATCCTTCGCAGTTCTGGCTTCGATAATGACACTTCCGAATTTCGTATCCGCTTTCTAACAAATCCATGCTATCTCTTTGAGGAAATACAGCATTCGTCCTTCTAGGCATGTCCAGCGATCCTCGGCTTCATCGTAAGTCCAGTTCTCGATCCTCCCGCATTCACTTACCAGGCTTTACTCTTTTCCTTGTGGTAGCTGCCGTAGCCTTACTACTTATTTGAGTAGGATTCACTTTTGAAGGGTCTAAATTGCTCAAAAGTTACAAAAAAACAACCCCCAGGTTTAAGCCAAGCTTAGGGTGTCCGCGGTATTATAAAATTAATTATTGTTTTAATTGTTTTCAATACGAATTGCATGCCTTTTGTTAAATTTGGATTTTCCTTTATAGTATTTGTTTTGTTCTTCATTCCCTGAAATGAATTCATCATGCCTCCGTTGTAGTTCATTCACTACTGCTCAAAGTCCTCCAAAGCATCGTCTAGGGTGTCCTGTAGTAGCCCTACATACTCAAAGTCATCTTTTACTCCGAATGATTGAAGTGACCCAATAGTAACGCTATGTCCTTCGTTTACAGGTGCAATCTGCAGCAGAATGTCTTTCTCATAGAGTGAATACCGACCTCTTCAAGATCAAGCTCTGCAGAATTCGAATTTTTATTCCCCCGCAGAAAGCGTAAAAGAGGTAAAGCATATCCCATTTCGCCAAATATGACATACAAAATTACAAGAAGTGAAGCAGCGACTGTCTTATATCCCTTACGCATGTATTCCACAGCATCTTTATACCGGTACTTTCGCTCTCTAATGAATAGAAGCTGCACTATCATCTGTTCAGGTGGATCTACCACATTATTCGCCGTATGCTGTACAGCGTCTGTGACTCGTTTATAGAACATGTAATTAAGATGCCTGTCTCTTTGGCTATGAGTACATTAGCTGGCAGATTGGAAATGTGGTTGCTTGTGCCGAGGCGTCAGCGCTTATAAAGAATTGAACCTGATAGGCCTTCGTTATATCTGCAAGATCATTCTTGGGGGGGGAATTAGTATAGAGTGGATTTCATACGGAGTAACTACGGATAATTGCGATTTGGTTATGCTGTAGGCTTCCATACCTCGCCGCTTGAATTCCTCTGGATCTTTGTCAATCAGATCGTAATCATCAACTGGCTGTATATTATCTTTTATCATCATTGTTATTCGCATCCTTCACTTCAACCTTTGGAACATAAATACATGCCCATGAATATAAAATAATTGTGTTTTATTTTAAGGAAACGAGGAGAATCTCCATGGTATATTACCATTATCATAATTATCATCGCCCTGTAAACTTTCCTGAGATTGTCGGTCAAATTTAAACTTTGAAATCAGACTTAGATGTAGCCGACATGATTACTCTCCCAAAAGGTCAGATTATTTTTATTCATGATATCGTTTGGAATAACGAAGGAATACCATATGTTGCCATAGTATCAGCTTTCGATTTGGGGGATGAAAATCAATGTCGACTTGGCAAATTTTCTATACCAGAGTCCTCGTTTTCGTCTTAATTTGCATATGTTTAACATATCGATCGTCTCAGTCATAGGGTCTGCTCCCTTATAAATTATGCTGCATATGCACCAACCGAAAGTTTGTGGGCATTTTGTGGGCACTATTAATTTTTTGCCCCTACTGTCCACGCCGACCACACACAAAAAAAGCCCCCAGCGCGAATAGCGCCGGGGGCTGCTGTATCCTAGTAAAGCGTCATGTACTGATCTCTTTCCCACTCGTGGACCTGGGTGCGGTAGATATCCCATTCGATTTCCTTCAGCTCGTAGAAGTGGGCCAGGGCGTGTTCGCCGAGGGCTTCTGTGATCACGTGGCTGCGGATCATTTCGTTCAGGGCTTCCTTCAGATCGGCCGGCAGACTTGGGATGCCTTCTTCAATCCGCTCTTCTTCAGACATCACATAGATGTTACGGTCGATAGGAGCCGGAAGATCGAGCTGACGCTTGATTCCATCCAGACCTGCCTTCAGCATAACAGCGAGTGCAAGGTAAGGGTTAGCCGCAGGGTCCGGGTTACGAACCTCAACGCGTGTACTAAGTCCTCTCGAAGCCGGAATACGGATCATCGGGCTGCGGTTACTTGCAGACCAAGCTACATAACAAGGTGCTTCATAACCAGGCACCAGACGTTTGTAAGAGTTGACAGTCGGGTTAGTGATGGCTGCAAAAGCACGTGCGTGCTTCAGAATCCCCGCCATGTAATAACGGGCTGTCTTGCTAAGGCCCAGCTTATCGCTCTCATCGTAGAACATATTCTCTTTCCCTTTGAACAGGGATTGGTGAGCGTGCATACCAGATCCGTTCATACCGAACAGCGGCTTAGGCATAAAGGTTGCATGCAGGCCGTGATGGCGGGCTACCGTCTTCACGACAAGCTTGAAGGTCTGAATCTGATCCGCTGCCTTGATGGCATCGGCATATTTGAAGTCAATTTCATGCTGGCCGGAAGCCACTTCGTGGTGGGAGGCTTCAATTTCAAAGCCCATCTCTTCCAGTGTCAATACGATTTCGCGGCGGCAGTTCTCCCCAAGATCCATTGGCGCCAGATCGAAATATCCACCCTGGTCATTCAGCTCTGTAGTCGGATCGCCCTTCTCGTCTGTTCTGAACAGGAAGAATTCCGGCTCCGGTCCAACATTCATAGCTGTAAAGCCCATTTCTTCCGCTTCCTGCAGACAACGCTTGAGGATACCACGCGGGTCTCCGGCAAACGGTGTGCCATCCGGCATGTACACATCACAAATCAGACGTGCCACACGGCTGTCAGTCACCCAAGGGAAGATAACCCAGGTGCTCAGGTCCGGATACAGATACATGTCGGATTCTTCAATCCGCACATAACCTTCGATGGACGAGCCATCGAACATCATTTTATTGTCGAGTGCTTTTTCAAGCTGGCTTACCGGAATCTCTACATTCTTGATCGTTCCCAGCAAATCGGTGAATTGCAGGCGAATAAACCGGACGTTCTCGTCCTTGGAAATGCGCAGAATATCCTCTTTAGTAAAGCTCACGTTACCCTCTCCCTTTCAACAGCTCTATATTATTTATTAAAAAACCGGGATAGCTCACCTTGGATCAGAGACACTTGTCCCGGTCTTTTACCGGAAACCAGCTCCTGCTTCAGCAGACGGTGAAGCTGCGAATCAGACAACTCTCTACGTCTCACCTCTGTGTCAGGGGTAATAACCGTAGCTTCTTCAGATTCCTTCGAGACAGGATTCATCACCTGCTTAATGCCGGCAATATTCACACCCTTCTCAATCAACGCCTTGATCTCAAGCAGACGTTCCACATCATTAAAAGAGAACAAACGCTGGTTGCCGGAGGTACGCGCAGGTACGATCAGGCTGTGCTGCTCATAATAACGAATTTGTCTGGCGGATAGATCAGTTAACTTCATTACGATTCCAATAGGAAATAATGCCATATTTCTGCGGATTTCATCACCCATGACTCATCCAACCTTCCAATGATCTTTTTCTCATCTCATTGTACATTTCCTTATATGGCGTGTCAATGGTATGTGAGTTTTTCTCACAAGATTTCTTTCACCTATTGTGAGATTAAGAGATCAAAGTGTCCGATGCATGGGATTTGGTTCCCCGAAGTATATCACAAAGAGCAATCCGCAGGCAAAACCCGCCCACATAACAGGGCTTTAGTTCCGATGACGAAACAGGTGCTTTGCGGGGGCCTTAAAAGCTTACTGTACATGCTTCATGGCATGTCATGCTTCAACGATCCATTCCCCTTCTCCAGCCGGAGTCTCGAATCCGTTCAGGAAACGGGTCAGAATCTCCTCGGTAATGGTGAATGCCGCATTGGCATCCATCCGCTCGCTCCTCAGCAGGAGCCGGTGCCGTAACTCTTCAGGCTGTACCTTGAGGAAGATCACAGCCCATTTCCCGCCATGGTCTTCGATCAGCTGCTTGTAATCATCCCGGCGCTGCCGCTGCCAGAAGCTGAAATCCACCACCACATGACGCTTCGCCTGAACCAGCTGCACCAGCTCATTGCGCAGCTTGCGTTCCGATTGTTCCTTCAAGGATTCATACTCTTCCTCAGGATAATCTATCCCGAAGCGGCCATGTGTACTCCAGATATCCTCATCGATGGACAGCCGGACGAACCCCTTCTGCTCCAGCTTAAGCGCAAACGTCGTTTTGCCCGAACCCGCTACTCCGCACATCAGGACGACCAGCGGAGCCATGTCCGCACTCCTTTTCTGCAACAATCCTCCGATAGCTTCTGCTTCGTTCATCAGCCTCTGCCTCCTATATATTAGAGAATTATAACAGCTTGCGCTCCCTCATACTCTGCAGGGCCATTAATACCCCGTATTTGACATGAGAATAGGTTAATCCGCCTTGCATATATCCTATATACGGTGCGCGGATTGGCGCATCTGCCGACAGCTCCAGGCTTCCGCCCTGGATGAACGTCCCCGCCGCCATGATGACCGGATGCTCATACCCCGGCATATCCCAAGGCTCAGGCACGACATGGCTGTCTACCGCTGCTGCGCGCTGGATGCCTTGCACGAAGGCAATCAGATGCTCAGGTCCGTCAAAAGCCACCGCCTGGATCAGATCCGTACGCGGCTCATGCCAGGCAGGCTTGGTCGTGAAGCCGCAGCGCTGGAACACGGCGGAAGCGAAAATACTGCCCTTCACAGCCTGTCCCACCGTATGCGGGGCCATGAATAGACCTTGATACAGGCCGCGCGTCGTGCCCAGCATCGCCCCTACCTCACCACCGATTCCTGGTGCTGTCAGGCGGTAAGCCGCCAGCTCCACCAGATCTGCGCGGCCGCAGATATAACCGCCGGTCTCAGCGATTCCGCCGCCGGGATTCTTGATCAGCGAACCGGCGACCAGATCAGCGCCTACCTGCGGCGGCTCCAGCGTCTCGGTGAACTCACCGTAGCAATTATCCACGAATACGATAACATCCGGCTTAATGGCTTTTACCCGCGCTGCCATCTCTCCAATCTCTGCGACCGTGAAGGACGAACGCCAGTCATAGCCGCGCGAACGCTGGATTCCGATCACCTTGGTCTTGTCATTTATCGCTAAGGCGACCTCCTCCCAGTCAACCTTCCCCTCTTCTGTCAGCGCTGTCTCCCGGTAGCCGATGCCGAAATCGGCCAGAGAGCCTGTCCCGTCTCCTGGCTTCCCAACTACCTTATGCAGCGTATCATAGGGACGTCCTGTAATGTACAGAAGCTCATCTCCGGGCCGCAGCACACCAAACAGAGCGGTAGATATGGTATGAGTTCCTGAAGCGAAATGCGGCCGGACTAGCGCCGCTTCCGCACCGAATACTTCGGCATAGACCAGATCCAGCACCTCGCGCCCCCGGTCGTTGTAAGCATATCCGGTAGAACCCGCGAAGTGAAAATCACTCACATGCTGGCGCTGAAAGGCTTCGATCACCTTCCACTGATTATGATCCACAATCCGGTCCAGCGCCTTGACCGCACCCTCGATTTCTAGCTCTGCAGCTTCCGCCGCTTGTAATAAATCCTCTGCAAATCCTGCCATGTCCCCTTCATCTCTCCTAACATTCTGTATAATGATCTCCTGCTTATGCATCAGGCACAACCCGCACAGCAAAGCCTGCCTGGATCAATCTCCAAAGCAGACTGTTGCAATGCGTTGATATAGATGCTTCCTCTCTAACCAGCCAAGTCAGCTTCAAACAGTTCAGATGAGCAATTATTGCGGCTCCACGAATTCAGCCAGCTTATAGCTCCATTTATCGTAATCCTCTTTGTTCAACCGCACGTTATAGAGTACATCGCTGCCGTCATAATCCTGTTCAAGCACCTCGCCCACCCGGTAGAGCAGTGAGGACAGATCCCCCCGGTCTCCGGGAATGCGGAAGATAAGAGTATCCCCGGCAAGCTGGTCGCTGATGATCTCCGTGATCCGTGAGAGGTCGTCCTCATTAAAAGCACTGATCTTCAGGAAGCCCTCACCGGTCGGGAGCATCTCCAGCTGCTCCGGCTGACACAGATCGATTTTGTTGAACAATACGATCTGCGGCTTGCCTGCCGCGCCCAGATCCTGCAGAATCGTCTGCACGACCTCCATCTGCTCTTCACGCATCGGAGAAGAGGAATCCACCACATGCAGCACCAGATTGGCTTCATTGACTTCCTCCAGCGTAGCGCGGAAGGAGGCTACTAGATCATGCGGCAGATTCTGAATGAAGCCGACGGTGTCCGTAAGCACGACCTCCTTGCTGCCCGGAAGCTGAAGCACACGCGAAGTCGGGTCAAGGGTAGCGAACAATTGGTTCTCGATGTACACATCGGCATCGGTCAGCTGCTTCAGCAGCGTGGATTTGCCCGCGTTGGTATAGCCTACCAGTGCCACCTGAACCGCACCGCTCTTGCGGCGGTGTTCACGGTGCAGCTCACGGGTCTTGACCACCTCATCCAGCTGGCGCTTCAGCTCTGTAATCCGCTCACGGATATGCCGGCGGTCCGTCTCCAGCTTGCTCTCTCCGGGACCTCTCGTACCGATTCCGCCACCCTGACGCGACAGATTCTTGCCTTGTCCGGACAGGCGCGGCAGCAGATAAGACAGCTGGGCCAGCTCTACCTGGATGATCCCTTCACGGGTCTTCGCGCGTCCGGCGAAGATATCGAGAATCAGCTGTGTGCGGTCAATAATTTTGAGATCCAGCGCCTCTTCCAGATTACGCACCTGCGCCCCGGACAGCTCCTGATCGAAGATCGCGGTATTCGCGCCAAGCCCGTCAGCGGCCATCCGAAGCTCTTCCACCTTACCTTTACCGATAAACCACCTGGAATCCGGGGTCTCCTTATTCTGCCGCAATACATCCAGCACCTCTACCCCGGCGGTCTCTGCTAATTGTACAAGCTCCTGGAGCGAGAGCTCAGGGTCGATCCCGGTGCGTTTGATCTTGTCAGTCACCAGACTGACAAGAATCGCCCGGTCCTGCACTTCTGTCTCTGTGTCATGTGTTGTAGTTGCCATTCATTCCATGCTCCTCATCTATTCTTCCTGGACTATCCTTTGAAATCCTCGGTCCGCAGCGTCATCAGCTCCTGCTTGCCCGGACTTGTACTCTCATACTGGTTCAAGAGCCGCACAGCCTGTGCGCGTACCGCCTTCTCAATACTGTTGCGTACATACCTTGCATTGCTGAAAGCATGCAGACTCTCTGTCTTCTCCATAAGCAAATGCTGCTTGAGTCTGAGTATGGCCTGCGGCATCAAAATATAATCACGGTCCTTGGCCATCAGCTCGGCAATCTGCAGCAGCTGGTCGATGGTATAATCGGGAAATTCAACCTGGATCGGAAACCGCGAGGGCAGACCCGGATTGCTCATCAGAAAATAGTCAATCTCGCCGGAATACCCGGCCAGAATCAGGACAAACTGGCTGCGGTGGTCCTCCATCGATTTGACCAGCGTGTCGATGGCCTCCTTGCCGAAATCCTTGTCTCCGCCGCGGGCCAGACTGTATGCTTCATCGATGAAGAGGATACCGCCGAGCGCTTTTTTCACCAGATCCCGCGTCTTCTGGGCAGTATGTCCGATATATTCGCCTACCAGATCTGCGCGCTCTACTTCAATCAGATGCCCTTTGCTGAGCACACCCATCCGCTGGAACAGCTTCGCCACAATCCGTGCAACCGTAGTTTTGCCAGTCCCCGGATTGCCCTTGAATACCATATGGTAGGCCTGGCCTCCGGTGGCAAGTCCGGCTTCACTGCGCATCTGGGCCACCTGCAGCAGGGCATAGATCTCGAAGACCAGCTCTTTGATGTTATCCAGACCTACAAGTGCATCCAGCTCCCGGCTCAGCTCCTGGAACAGTCCGCTATGGCTGCCGGGCTTGGGAGCTGCCGGGCCGCCTGCGCTATCAGCCGGCAAGCCGGACACCGGGGCCGGAGCCTGATTATTCAGCACAATGTTAATCTGCCTGGACGGTCTGCGTTCTTCCCGTCCGCTGCTTGCCGCCGCTACATGTCCGTTCACCTAGTTCACCTCATTATACAGGTCTGACTTGCTCTAACCAGTCTATTCCAGTATAAAAGGCGTTATTAGCAGTTTTGGAAATTAGCAGATTTACAGCGACAGCTCCTGCAATTTCCATTTGGTGTAGGCCAGAATCTCGCGGGACTTATACTTAAGCATCGACATCACTTTAGACTCCGTGACGCCAAGCTCCGGGTTCTTATACCCCAGCTTACGCGCAGTCTCCAAGGCGCGGCGGCCATGAAAATCATGGGTAATCACGACAGCTGAAGACAATCCCTCCTGCTGCATGACTGTCTTGCTGAACAGCAGGTTCTCGTAAGTGCTGGTAGACTGGTCCTCCAGATAGATCACCTTGTCAGGTACTCCATGGGCAACCAGATACCTCTGCATGCCTTCGGCTTCCGTGTACTTATACTCCGGCTGATCCAGCCCTCCAGAGACAACAAAATGGCTGAATGCACCAGACTTATACAGCTCAAGCGCATAATCCAGCCGTTCCTTCAGCCCGGGGCTCGGTTCATCGCCCCACATCGACATCCCCAGAATAACTCCGGCGTCCGCCTTCACCATGGGCGAGGTGGTTGCTGCACTGTTAATTCTGTTAAAGACTACTCCGCACCAGATGAATCCGGCCACAATCAGTACCAGCAGCGAGACCATCAGCACCCTCTTCGTGCGGTGGCGGCGCTTGCGCGACACTTTGCGGATCGGGGATGAACCCCGTTGGTAGACATACCAATCCATGATCTACTTCCTCCTAAATTCTCCGTGATGAAACAATTCGGCACGATGCTTCAGTGAAAGGGAGAAATACGGAAAGGCATGAGCGTCTATCGCACGCAGAATTGCATTGGCTGTTGACCAGGCTAACTGATAATCACTGTCCGTGATATCTTCCCGCTCCAGCGCTTCCTCCAGCTCATCCTCATCCAGCAGAAATACTTCACCATTCCACAGCACTACAACATCCAGATACAGATCGTCGAACCAGGGAACCCCTTGATCGGTCACGCCCTGGACCTTGCAGGTGTCAATGTACCACTGCACAATATTTTGCCGTTCATCAAACATGGCCGTCACAATATAGTGGCTGTCCTTGGGAAAATACTGCAGCCATGAATATCCCTTGTCCGCAATGCGGTATGTATGCCTGCCGTAACTCTTCCATAGCGGCTCCTTCAGCCCGTATATAGTGTAGAGTGTGATATAACCGCTGAACTCCCGGGTCTCCACATAGCGGCAGGCAAAATGGCGGCGGGTAATCCTGCGCCAGTTGGCCCGGTCTCCGAATTTACGTTTCATATGAATAACCCTCTTCTGATAATGGTGCATTCAGCTTAACACATTTTGCAGAGACACTCAAAACAAGAAAACCCCGACATCCGGCAATTCTGCATCGTGCAGAGCTCCCGGAGCTGTCAGGGTGATCGTTAATGCTATGAATTTGACTTCATGTTATTCTAATGCACATTGCCGGGGCCTTCAACAAAACCGCTGCCCGGATCACTTGCCGGATCGGTTCCGGCATTCGGGTCAGGGATGATTCCGGGATCGACCGTACCGGTTGTCGCCTCCGGTGCAGGTGTCGGTAATGGCTCTGGTGTGGCAGGCGGCGGTGTCATCTCAGGCGGGGATGTGGCTGCTCCGTTACCGCCGTCCCCCCCTTGACCGTTGCCGTGATTGCCAGGACCATGATTGCCGGGTCCATTATTACCGGAACCGTTATTACCCGGTCCATTATCTGGCGGATTGCCGCCATTCTCTCCATTTCCGGAATTGCCGCCGTTATCGGGGTTATCCGTAGGCATATTCGGGTCAGGCGTTACCTCTGGCTCAGGGGTCTGAAGCTCATCCTGAACGGACACAGTTACAGTCTCGGACGGTTCGCTCTCCTGATCAAGCTCCTGATAATATGCAGTCACATAATATTCATAAGACAATCCCGGCATCGCACTGATGTCCCCGATATTCGAGGCCATGGTGTTCATAATCGATGTGAAATCCGTCTCAGAGGTCTCACGGCGGTAAATACGGTATTCCACCCCGCTGGCCGCAGCAGGATTCCAGCTCATATTCACCGTCATCGTAGATGGATCATATGCAGCCTGGAAGCCCGTTACCGCCGATACCGCTTCGGGTGTTGGTGTAGCCTCTACCTCTACAGCAGCGCCCTTCGGTACCGGGAACTGCTTGGCAGGTACACCTTCGAGCGCCTTCTCCATGACCTTGCCCCAGAAGGCAGCGGCCAGCGGACTGCTGTTCTTCAGCAGGTGGGTCTTGCTCGGCTTGTCGTAGCCCATCCATACCGCAGCCGTCCATTCCGGCGTATAGCCGACGAACCAGACATCACGGTTCGAGCTGAGGCCCTTATATCCACTCTGCGTCGTACCGGTCTTACCAGCTACCGGACGGTTGATTTTCGCTTTTTTACCTGTACCGTCCTGTACAACACGCTGCATCATCTCAGTCATCTGATAAGCAGTCTGCTCACTCATCACGCGTTCCGGCTTGGTGTTCGCCTTGTAGACAGTCTTGTCGTCTTTGTCGTTAATCGACTTGATGGCATATGCCTCCCGCAGCTCACCGCCGTTAGCGAAGGCGCTGTAAGCCTGGGCCATCTCCATTGTGTTCGTTCCTTCACTCATTCCGCCGAGGGCGAGCGACAGGTTCTTATCTTCATCCTTCAGGTTGATCCCCAGCTTCTTGGCGAACTGGAAGCCGGTATTCACACCGATCTCATTGAGCAGCCAGACCGCCGGAATATTCTCCGACTTCGTCAGTGCATCGCTCATACTGATCGACTTCGAGTACCCGTGCAGGTTGTTCGGGCAATAATTGCCGAAGCACTGCTTTTCATTGCTCAGCATGGAATCATTCGTGAATTTGCCGGATTCCAGTGCCGGTGCATAGGATACCAGGGGCTTGAAGGCAGAACCCGGTGAGCGGCGGCTGCCGTCAATCCGGCTGTAGCCTTTTTTCTCATAATTGCGTCCGCCCATCAAGGCTACGATACTGCCGTTCTCCTGATTCATAATGGTCATCGAGCCTTGTACCAGCTCATCGTCCACACTTTTCTCAAAGTTATCACTGTCGGCAAAAGCATCCTCGATCGTCTCCTGGGCATGCTTATCCATAGTTGTATAAATCTTATACCCGCCGATGTTGAGATCATCCTCGGTCAGCCCGAATTTGTCCTCAGCCTCACCAATCGCATAATCGATGAATGCCTGGTAACGCTGCTTCTTCTCAGGCGGCTTGTAGTTATAATCCTCCGCCTTCGCCTCGTCCATCTGCTCTTTGGTAATCAGCTTCTGCTCATACATGAGTTGAAGCACTACGCCGCGGCGTTCCTTGGACAGCTCGGGGTTACGAAGCGGATTATAGCGGGATGGCCCTTTGGGCATTGCAGCCAGGGTCGCTATTTGCCACAGCTCAAGTTTATTCAGATTGCTTTGGCCAAAATAACGGATCGATGCTGCCTTGATCCCGTAAGTGGTTCCGCCGAACGGAATCCGGTTCAGGTACATCGTGATAATCTCTTCTTTGGATTCTTTCTTCTCCAGTGCCACGGCAATGGATACCTCAGTCGCCTTGCGGAAGAAGGTCTTGTCACGGGTGAGGAAGATATTCTTCGCCAGCTGCTGCGTGATCGTACTCCCGCCTTCCACCATACTCCGGGCCGCAATATCCTTGATCGCCGCACGTCCGATGGACCAGAGGTCTACCCCGTTATGGTCGAAGAAGCGTCTATCTTCGGTGGCCACGAATGCGTCAATCAGCATCTTCGGAAGATCCTCATATTCCACCGGGTCACTCTTCTCCAGCGACAGCTCGCCGATCAGATTGGCATTCCGGTCAAAAATCTGCGTCGGCGGGTTCACCGTCAGCTTATCCCTGTTCTCCTCCAGCAGCTTCTGGCCGTTCAGCATGATGAACAAGTAACCGCCCAGCGCACAAAAAATAGCCAGCGCAACTGAAAAAAATAAACTCCACAGCACACGTTTTTTGGTTAAGAATCTTTTCTTTTTTTTCTTCGGCTTCCCTTGGGAGCTAGACGGCTGACTTCCTCTGTTTCTATTGCCGCCACTCCGGGTTAGTTGGTCTCTGGACATGCTGCCTCCTGACTCCCTTAACGGAAAAAACATAAATGATGTTCACGAATGAAAAGAACAACCTTCTCAGGTTGCTCTCTCGCACTCTCTATTCAAACGATTTATAAACAAAAAGGTTTCGCTTCAAAACAGTAAAATCTTAATTCTCGTTATTGTTGTCCTGCATCAGTGATACGCTTCGCTGCGGCGTAAACGTGGAGATCGCATGCTTGTACACCATCTGCTGGCGCCCGTCACTGTCGATGACAATGGTGAAGTTGTCGAACGCTTTGATAATTCCCCGGATTTGAAAGCCGTTGGTCAAATATACTGTAGCAGGGATATTCTCTTTGCGCAGCTGGTTCAAGAACGTATCTTGAATGTTAATGGACTTGTTCATATGACGTACCCCCAATGGTTCAATTAGATTGTTCAGAAGTATATTCAAGACCTGTAAGAAACTTTCCTGCTATTATACCATTTAATTTTGCAAAATTCTCAGAAAAGTTTTGGCTCTCCAGGACGTCAATCCACTGAATCTCCTTCATGTGGCGAAACCATGACAACTGCCGCTTGGCAAACCGGCGGGTATCACGCTTCAGCAGCACCACGGCTTCCTCAAGCGTCATCTCCCCCTCCAGGTAGGCGGCAATTTCCTTGTAGCCCAGACCCTGCATAGACACAAGACTCCTGCCGTAGCCTTGATCCAGCAGCCGCTGCACCTCAGGCACGAGGCCATCCGCCAGCATCTGATCGATTCGCTCTTCAATACGTTTATATAGTATTTTCCGGTCCATTGTCAAACCGATCAGGCATAATTCATAGGGAGACTCCTTGTTCTGGCCGGCCAGCGAGTCGGATAACGGGACGTTCGTCTGGTGAAAAATCTCCAGCGCGCGGATGATCCGCCTGCGGTCATTGGGATGCAGCCGCTCCGCACTGGCCGGGTCTACCGCTGCCAGACGGGCATGCAGGGCATCAGCTCCATGCTCCTCGGCGTAGGCCTCCTGCTGCTCGCGGAAAGCCTCGTCAGCCACCGCTTCGGAGAAGCGGAAGCCGTAGCATAACGACTCAATATACAGTCCAGTACCGCCCACAATAAAAGGCAGCTTGCCCCTCGCGCTGATCTCCTCAATGAGCCGTGCTCCCTGCTCCTGGAATTCAGCCGTGGAATAGGCATCCTGCGGATCATGAATATCAATCAGATGATGGGGAATGCCCTTCATCTCGGCAGGCGTGATCTTGGCCGTACCGATATCCATCCCGCGGTAGACCTGCATCGAATCCCCGGAGATGATCTCGGCTCCGTGAGCCTCGGCCAGCTCCAGACTCAGTCTGGTCTTGCCGACCGCTGTCGGACCCAGCAGTACAAGCACTTTGCGTTTCTTCTTAGTTGTCAATGGTAATCACCCCGTACGATGTTTTGGCATTGGCCCGCAGCAGCTCCTTGAAGCCCAGCCGGGTGAACTCTCCGCTCAGCGCCTTCTCCTTCAGCAGCACCGTCTTGCGCGCAACCCTGGTTGCCTCAGCCACGCTATCAGCTGACAATGCAGCAGGATTCGCGAATTGCCGCAGCGGCGAGATCGCCGCCGAATCCGTCAGCGGCACCCGGAACATCGGGTCGAAGTATACGATGTCGATGCTCTTGTCGGGCTGGGCCCGCAAATATTCCAGATGGTCCCCGTGCTGCACATCAATACGGCGCAGCGCCTCGTTCACCTTCAGCTGGCCGGACACATACCCGCTCATCCCTTCCAGCAGGAGAGCATACAACGGCAGCGAGCTCTCCAGTGCCGTCACCTTGGAGGTCTCCCCTCCGGTGACTGCGAACAGCAGCGAATCCGCTCCGAGTCCGGCCGTGCAGTCCAGCACGCTGTCGCCGGGGAGCATGCCTGCGGCATCGATCATAGGGTCCGGCTCGCCTCTTAAGATTCTTTTGGCGCGGACAAACCCCATGCTGGGATGGAATTCCATCGGCGGCATTCCCGGCGTAATCAGCCGGACGGCCTCCTGCAGAACCACCAGAATCTGTTCGTCCCCGTAATGCTCCACCAGCTTGCCCATCGAGAATTTCGCTCTCGGAGCATAGGCGCAGCCTGTGCGGTCCGCAAGCTCCCGGGCCCGGGCCACCACTTGCGGTATCGGGTCAAAGCCCGTCGTTATAATCATGTTGCCTCCGTTCTGCACTCTATAAATGTACAATATAGCCACTACATAACGCGCTTAAACAGCTTCTCCAGATCATAGGCCGAGAACGACACAACGATCGGGCGTCCATGCGGGCAGGTATATGGCTGACGGCAGGCCGCGAGCCTGGTGAGGAGCGATTCCACTTCCAGCTCTGTAAGCTTCTGGTTGGCTTTGATCGAAGCCTTGCAGGAGCAGAGAATGGAGGATTTCTCGCGCAGCTTGGCGAGGTCAATCGACCTTTCGCTCAGCACCCACTCTGCCATCTCTTCAATTACCGCCTTTTCGTCCCCTTCCGGGAACCAGTACGGCAGAGAACGGACCAGGAAGGTCTGCCCGCCAAAATGCTCAAGCACAACCCCCGCCTGCTCGAACCAGTGCAGCCGTTCGCTAAGCTGCCTGCTCTCCGAAGGCGTGAACTCCAGCGTAATCGGCAGCAAAAGCTCCTGTGAGGCATCTTCAGGCTTGCCGAATTTCTCATAATAAAATTCATAATTCACCCGCTCATGTGCAGCGTGCTGGTCAATCAAATACAGCCCGCTGTCATTCTGGGCGATAATATAGGTTCCGTGATGCTGGCCGATATAATTCAGCTCGGGAAACTGTGGAAGACCAGTGCCGGTCTGCTCAACAGGTGCGTACAGCTCCCCGGCTGCCTGCTGCTGCCCCCGGCCAGCCATAGCTGCCTGGGGGCGGTAGCTGTCGCGAGGGCCGGAGGACGGCTGGCGGTATGAACCCTGGATGGCGTTCCCGCCGCTGTATGCAGCGGCCGTCTCTCTGGCCTGCTGCTCCTGTGCATTGCTGCCGCTATAAGGCTGGGCATTCCCGGATGCTTGGGAAGCCGCATAAGGGCCTGCGGCTGGAGTTGCAGCGTCCGTTGATGGACCAGCGCTGCCAGAGAATGGAGCGCCGCTCCGTCCGCTGGAAGGCAGCTGGTTGCCCGCTGCGATGCCAGCATCCCCAGGCATTCCCTGGCCGTAGCTGCGCGGATCTGCTGACATATCCGCACCGCCCGCTTCCGTGCCTTGCTGGATATTGCCCGGAGCTGCGCCTTTGGAGAAGGCGAATTGCTCCTGAATGAAGGAGCTGCTGTTCTTGCCGCCGATGATCTCCTTGGTGGGGCGCGGAATCAGGCTCTGGCCCATCAGCAGCGAGCGGAGCTGCTGTTCTATGAACCCGTACAGCTCGGGTTCCTTGCTGAAGCGCACTTCAAGCTTGGCGGGATGCACGTTGACATCCACGAGTGACGGGTGCATCTCCAGCTTCAGGACCAGCAGCGGATAACGGTTAATCGGCAGCAGCGTATGGTAAGCGCGCATGATGGCCGCGTTCAGCCCGTTGCTGCGGATGTAACGTCCCCCGACCAGCGTCGTCACCGCATTGCGGTTCGAGCGTGTCCACTCGGGACGGCTGATATAGCCGGAGATCCGGAAGTCCGGATCTTCCGCCGACACAGGGAGCATGGCCTTAGCCGCTGAGGTGCCGTATACAGCAGCAATCACCTGCAGCAGGTCTCCGTTGCCCAGCGTATGCAGCAATTGATTGCTGTTATGCTGGAGGGTGAAGGAGATATCCGGGTGGGCCAGCGCCATCCGGTACATGGCATCCGAGATATGGCCCAGCTCGGTCTGGATGCTCTTCATATACTTCAGGCGGGCAGGCGTATTATAGAACAGCTCCCGCACGGTGAGATCACTGCCTTTGCCGGAAGCTGCATCTTCATTACGGATCAGCCTGCCGCCCTCGATGTCCAGCACCCGTCCCTTCCCGTCGTCTCCGCTTGCGGTCAGCAGGGTCAGCTTCGATACCGCTGCAATACTCGCCAGAGCTTCTCCACGGAAGCCGAGACTGGTGATCAGGAAGAGATCACGGCCGCTGGCAATTTTGCTGGTCGCATGGCGGTAGAAGGCGGTCTCGCAGTCCTCCGGCTCGATCCCCGAGCCGTTATCCTTCACCCGGATGCTCTGCAGTCCCCCCTCTTCCACAGAGACTTCAATACGGGTGCTGCCCGCATCGATCGCGTTCTCGACCAGCTCCTTCACCACAGAAGCAGGACGCTCGACAACCTCCCCGGCAGCAATCTGGTTGGCAATATGCTCATCCAGCACATGAATTTTAGCCATATTCGTTCACCCCGCATTGATTTATGGTATAGATCAAATTGAACATTAACGGACTGTAAAAGCCTTATTCGGACTAATGCAACCCCTCTTAGGGTCTGAACGGACTGGAGTGCGCTTATTTCCTCTCCAGCGAATAGGATGGTGTGAAATAGCCTGACATAAGCGGCTCTGTGTCCGTAAGCTTGCAAAAAGCATAACTGTATAAGAAATAAGAGCGTCTCAGTCCGCAGCGTGCTTTACGTTAAACAGAATGCCGCCAACAGTTCCGCTGAACTACAGCTCCCTTGCCTTCAGCTTCAGCTCATTCAGGAGGCCCATCGCCTGCAGCGGGGTCATGTTCATCAGATCCGCGCCTTGCACGGCGTTGATTAGCTCTTTAAGCAGGGGATTGTCTTTGACGGCCGGTGCCGCTGCTCCGCCCTTGCGGTGCTTACGCGGCTCTTCCTCGCCAAAAATAGACAGCTGCACTACTTCATTGTCCTCTTCCTCTACAGGAGAAGCAAGGGATACGGCAGTTTCCCGCTGTCCGGCAGCCACAGAAGCTGCTGCTTCGGGATACAGGTCCGGATGTGCCGGAGCTTGCGTGTTGCGTTCAACCGAATAGGACCCGCTGCCTGTGGAAGCTCCTTCCCTGGTATCCGGCGTCTGCGCAGCGGTAGTCTGATTCTCCTCTATGACTGTTCCGGTCCCGCTCCGGTCACTGTAACCCATGCCGTAATTCAGCGCTGCGGTGCCCGGCGGAGAAGCCTGCTCAATGCTCTGGAGCAGCCCGTAGGCCCGGTCGATAATTCCTTCCGGCAATCCAGCCAGCCTTGCACAATAGATCCCGTAGCTGCTGTCTGCAGCCCCAGGCACCAGCTTGCGGAGGAAGTTCACCTTGTCGCCGCTCTCCTGAACTGCCATCGAATAATTCCGCAGCCCCTCAAGGCTCTGCTCCAGATGGGCCAGCTCATGGAAATGCGTCGAGACCAGTGCCTTACAGGCGATGGTATCATGCACATATTCGATCACCGCCTGGGCAATCGCCATCCCCTCGCTGGTCGAGGTCCCCCGGCCCAGCTCATCGATGATGATCAAGCTGCGGGCAGTTGCTTTCTCGGTCATGACCTGAATGTCGGCCATCTCGACCATGAACGTGCTCTGGCCGCCGATCAGGTCGTCCGCTGCACCGATCCGCGTGAAGATGCGGTCGATCAGTGCCACCTCGGCGCTGGCTGCAGGCACGAAGCAACCGATTTGGGCCATAATGCAGATGAGCGCCACCTGGCGCATATACGTGCTTTTGCCGGCCATGTTCGGTCCTGTAATCAGCAGGATATTGCCCTCGTCCTTGCTCAGTGTGCTGCCGTTGGCAATGAACGCCGAATCCTTCAGCACCGCTTCCACGACCGGATGGCGTCCGCCTTCGACCCGCAGATCATAGCTGTCGGACAGCTTCGGCTTCACGAACCGGTGCTCCGCACTGACCGCCGCGAGGCACTGATACACATCAATCTCCGCCACTTTCTCGGCCAGAGCCTGCAGGCGCGGAACCTGGCTGCTGATCCGCTCGCGCAGTTCGGTGAACAGACTGTACTCCAGATCGGTCATCTTGTCCTGGGCTTCCAGGATCAGCGCTTCCTTCTCCTTCAGCTCCGGGGTGACATACCGCTCGGCATTGGCCAGTGTCTGCTTGCGCTCGTAACGGCCTTCCGGCAGCGAGGACAGATTGGAGCGGGTAATTTCTATATAATATCCGAAGACTTTGTTGTAGCCGATCTTGAGGGATTTGATCCCGGTCACCTGGCGTTCCTTCGCTTCAAGCTCGGCAATCCAGCGCTTACCGCTGCTGCTGGCTTCCCGCAGCTCGTCCAGCCGCTCATGGTAGCCCGCGCGGATAATTCCGCCGTCACGCACGGACACCGGGGCATCCTCCACAATCGCCCGTTCAATATCCTCACGAAGCTCCGCGCATTCATCCATGGATGCGCCGATCTCTCTTAACGTGGAGGAGCCGGAGGTCAGGCACATCTCCTTCAGCGCAGGAATCTGGGCCAGGGACAGTCTGAGTGCGTTCATATCCCGCCCGTTCGCACTGCCGAAGGCAATCCGCCCGACCAGCCGCTCCAGATCGTAGATCTCCTTCAGGGCCCCGCGCAGGTCCTCGCGGACGATGAACTGATTATACAGATAATCGACAGCTTCCAGACGGCGCTCAATCGGCACGCGCTGCAAGAGCGGCTTATCGATCCGGCGGCGCAGCAGGCGGCCGCCCATAGAGGTCTCGGTGCGGTCCAGGAGCCAGAGCAGCGAGCCTTTTTTGGAGCGTTCTCTGACAGTCTCGGTCAGCTCCAGATTACGCCGGGTGAATGGATCGAGAATCATATAATTCCCCGGCTCATAAGGTGAAATCTGGGTAAGCTGCCCCAGGGAACGGCGCTGGGTCTCGCTGAAATAGGAGATCAGCAGCGCCAAAGCACGGCCGCGCTCCTTCTCCAGCCGGACCCAGGCCGCTTCGCCGAACTGGCGGCGGGCCAGCGCCTCCTCCTGCTTGTCCCACGGCGTATAGACCACAGGCTTGGCCAGCAGAGAAGCTTCACTGCGCAGCTCCTCCAGCAGGGCCGAATCCCCGATAATCTCCGCAGGCTCATAGATACCAATCTCATCGCGCAGCCACTCAGTGCTTGCGAGTACCGAGGTGACATACAGCTCACCTGTCGTCAAATCGCAGGCGGCCAGCGCCATCATCCCGTCTTCCTCTGTTACACAGACGAGGTAGTTGTTGCTTTTGTCCGAAATGATCTTGCCGTCCATCACCGTACCCGGTGTTACGACCCGGACGATATCGCGGCGGACCATCCCTTTGGTCACGGCAGGATCATCCAGCTGCTCGCAGATCGCGACCTTGTAGCCCTTCTCGATCAGTCGCTGTATGTATCCCTCGGCGGCATGATACGGCACACCGCACATCGGAATTTTTTCAGAGGTCCCGCCATCGCGGCCTGTTAAAGTAATCTCAAGCTCTTTGGATGCAAGCAGCGCATCTTCAAAGAACATTTCATAGAAATCGCCCAGACGAAAGAAAAGGAAAGCGTCTTTAGCCCCCTCCTTGACTTTGAGATACTGCTGAATCATCGGCGTATAGTTTGCCATCGTCTACCTCCATACCTACTTCATACTGTTCTCTATTATAGCAGAAACTCCGACCATATCGTTACCTGCTAAAAGCTGGTGCGTGCAGCAGAGCGGGCGCGGGGTGGGGCCAGGGAGGGAAATTTGCCGGTAAAAAAGCATTTACCTGTGTGGTACAGCAAATGAATTATATGTTGAAAAGCCTAGTACCTGAGGATAAAGAAATGGATGGTGGTGGAGGCGCGAGTGTCGCGGTTGTGCTCGGTTTCGCATACATGCGGTTCACGTTCCTATGTGCCAGAATAGATAGACTTAACGCCATTAATATTAAAAAACCAGTCGCGCAAGCGCAAACTGGCTGAACCAAGATTTTATGTTGGATATGCCTCCAGCCAAATCATGGCTTGCTCTTCATCATCAAAAAATTGCACGGAATCCTTGGTGTTAGACTGCTGTAAATGGTTCAGTATCTCCCCTTCCTCCAGGAGAAATGCTATGGCTATGCTGTGGTTTAATATGGACTCATCAAAGAATTTATCTTTCCACGCTCTTTGAACTGAAAAATGATCCGGCGTGTATCCTTTGCGGTCCACCAGCAATTTAAACTTCCGGCCGTCAGCAATAACCTGCCTGCACACCTGCTCAAACCCTTCAAACCATTCATGTACATCCTCTGTACTGACTCTGCCTGTCAAACAGGTTACAATCACATCTCCTGAAACGGTTGTACTGATATTCTGATTACTCAACTGAAAACCCTCTCCTTCAGTGACAATTATGAGAGTAAACATCCCATAAAATCAATAAATTTCTATCATCACAGACGAGAGAGGGAGTAGCGGTTTAAGCAGGAGGCTGCGGCTGCAGTTGCGCGCTCCGTACCCAGGAGCCGCGGATATCCCGCGACTCATCCCAGCTCTGCTGCTCCGCTATGGCGCGCAGCAGCGGATCAATCCACCGGGCGGCGGCTGCGTAGCCGCCCAGTGCGCGCAGCTGCGCCTCCAGGGGAGGCCAGGCTGTGCGCAGAGGAGATTTGCCGCCGCTGTAGAAGGCGGCATGCAGGTCTTCCCGGTCGAGCGGGCGCAGCGGCAGGTCTTCATAATGGCTCACGATCAGGTGAGCCAGGGCGACCGCGCCTTTGGCGATGACCGGGGAGACCAGGAAGCTCGGCAGGGTCCGGTACTCGAAGCCGCCATGCGGCTGAGGGCGGAAATCGCCGAGCACGCCATAGCGGGGACGCCGGGCCGCAGCCCGGATGTCCTCCAGCAGGAACAAGGGCAGCGCTAGATAGTTATCCAGCGCGCGCAGGAGCGGCGCACACAGCGTGACGCCGCTGAAGTGCAGGTGGCCGCCGAGGGCCCAGCCCCGCAGCGGCATACCTCCCGCCCGCCAGCGCAGCGAGCGGTCGGCAATGAGCCGGTCCGCCTCGCGTGCGGCGGACATCAGCTGCGCCAGCAGCGCGCGCGGTTCCCCGCGCGGCGCAGGGCGCAGCTCCGCTACCGGGAACACGCCGCGCGTTCCCGGAGGTCCGGCGTCGCAGCCCGCGACGCCGTCCATGGGCAGGTACCGCGACGCCGGCACGACGCGGCCCGTGGATTCCCGGAGCAGCAGGAACTCCGGGTCCATGCCCATGAGCAGCCCGGGCCGGCCCGGCTGCTCACTGCCAAGCATCCGCGCAAGCGCTGCGGATGCTGACCGGTACGGCTCAGGCAGCGCTCCTGCGGGATCAGGCATCACCGGAGTGATGCCTGTCACCATGTACCGCCGCCCGCCCATGGCCCGCAGCTCCACCTCGCCGCTGTCCAGTCCCAGACTATACAGCGCCCGCACCGCTGTAGTCCGCAGAACCCCCGCAGTCCCCCGCAAATCCCTTCCCCCACCACTCCCATACTCCTCTTGCCCTCCAACTACTCCCGAACTACTCCCATACTCACCCTGCCTTCCAGTTCCTCCCCCGCCACTCTCATACTCATCCAGGCCACCAGTTCCTACCCCAACAATCCCATGCTCCCCTTGCCCTCCAACTACTCCCGAACCACTCCCATACACCTCCTGCCCCCCACCTCCAACTCCCTCACTCCCATTCCCCCCCAACCATCCAGCCCCCAGTACCCCGCCCATAGCCGCTCCCGCTCCAAGCGGCTGGCAGTCCAACACAGCCAGATTGAAAATGAGCACAAGGTAGTGCTGTCTGTAGCTTGCGGGGTCTTGTCCATGCGAGTGGGCATGGGGATCTCTTGTATCTTGTCGCCGCGACCCTCTAGCGATAGAATCGGAGTCGGCCTCAATCCCGCAGCGCCGGAGCCTGCGTTCGATCTGCTCCGGCGCAAGCTGCCGGAATACGTTCAGCCCTTCATTCATGTCTAATGCCTCCGCCCATACGAAAATTCCTCAGGGCCGTATCCCCTCGCGCACCATCCTGTACCAGACAATACCCTTTGAGCATAAGCCGCTGAGGAAACCTGACCCCCAATTCATCATGCAAGTGGAAACGGCTTTGCCGTCCTTTAAAGGACGGTACCGTTTCAGAGAGAAATAGAACGCTATCCCCTTACAGCTTAAGCTTCGGGCAGTCGCTGCCGCGCCTCCAGCGCAAGCATCCCCCTCCGCATCTCTGTGCCTTGAAGGATACTCAATAAGCCTACATCCTTACCATTCAAAAAAATATTTTTGTATTTTAAAAAAAAGAGGGCATTCGCCCTCTACGCCGCTGCCCTCTCATCATATAATGGATCATAACCCACACAGTACTTCAGGCAGCGGCGCATTCCTTCCTAGAGCTCATCATCCAGAGCGTCAGGGTCCAGATCATCGTAATCAAAGCTCTCGCCTTCAAAATCATAATCCTTGTCTTCCAGATCGTCACTCTGATCACTGACATACACGCGGACCTTGGTCTCAGCCACCAGTTCCGCCTCGAACTCGCGTTCTACCCGGAGTGTCACACTGCCTCCGCCCGGCGATACCCCGGCTTCCACACAATTGGGTTCCTGCGTTGCCTCCGCAGAGACCTGTGCCGTGGAAGCACGGTGCCTCGGGTCGAGGTACGACAATGGAATAAGCTCCACATAGGAGACCGTTTCCTTTGCAACCTCGGTCTGCTTGTTTTTGTCGTACGAATACCAGATGTTCACATCATAGGTACCAATTACTTCGATTCCGTTCCCGGCGGCAACCGCTTCGTACTGGTGGTTAATGATCCAAGCCCCCAGAATACTAGTCGGATGATGTGGCGGAGTCACGGTATGGGTTGCTGTAGAGAACTTACGACCTTTGCCGCAAATTGCCTTCGTAATGATCTCCCTTGTTTGACGTTTATGGCTTAATGACATCTTTGAACCTCCTCCATACAATCATTCACTATCAAGTGTATGCACGTTCTGGGCATTTGTTGATTGTTAGAGTAGAAATAAATTTGGGTAAGCCCTCAGATGCCGTAACTGAAGCCCTTTGCTTCATTTTATTGCCGGTTTTAGTCCATTATGAGTCTTCTGACCCGAAAAACAAGTGGAAACGGCATTGCCGTCCTTAAAAGGACGGCACCGTTTCAACGAGAAATAGAAAGATAATGTATGATGCAAAGCCTATAAATTTTTATATTTAACAAAAAGTAGCGGCTCCCCCGAACCGGGAAAACCGCTACTTTTTGTTGTGCCAACATCTTAAGCCGGGAAGGGGCCAGGCTCCCTGCTAGGAAAGTACACGTACGATGCCAAGCTGCCGGTGGCGGCTGAGATCGATGAAGTCCTCACCAATGTTCACCAGCGGACGCAGCGGGTCATGGGCCAGAATCATAATGATTTTGCCGATCTGCCCGTCCGTCAGGAGCACCTCATTGCCGATCATCGACTGCATCAGCTTATTAATGAACACACTGCAGATATACGGGTCCAGCTTGCCGTAGACATTCTCGTCCATCTGCTTGAGCACCTCATACAGCGGCGCGGCTGTACGGTAGAACCGGTCCGAAGTCATTGCGTGGAAAATATCAGCCACCGCTACGATTTTGCTGAAATCCGTAATCCGGTGGCCCAGCACGCCAAAGGGGTAGCCGCTGCCGTCCATCCGTTCGTGATGCTGCAGCGCCACAAGTGCCTGCATATGATTGGTGCCCACCGTATCGCGGATCATCTCATAGCCATGGGTAGTGTGCTTCTTCATCAGGGCATATTCATCCTCACTCAGCGGACCCGGCTTGGTAAGGATCTCGGCCGGAATCATAATTTTGCCGATATCATGAAGCGTCGCAGCAATCGTCAGCATGCTCAGCTCGTCCGGCTTCAGCTTCAGCCATTTGCCGAGCAGCGTAGAGATGATGCCTACAGCCACATTATGCCTGTATGTATAATCATCCTTAGTCTGCAGCGCAGACAATATTCCAAAGAAATCATTCTTCTCGCTCACCTGCTGGATGAACGGGATCACTTCATTCCTGAGCTCAATCATCGGCAGACGCTTCGTCTTCGTATAGCGCAGCTGCTCAAAAATACTCTCCATCGCCGCCGTACAGTCATCCACAGCCAGCTGATAGAATGCAGCACTGTCGACCTGGACCACATCCTGCGGCTCCAGAACGATCTTGTGCTGCGTAATCAGGCGGATATGCTCTCCGGTGAGCAGGGTCAATGCCGGCAAGACAAATACACCGCTATGATTAAAAAGGTTCGCTACCAGCTGTTTGCCGATATATTGATCATTGCTGTTATTCATATTCCTCACCTGCCAGACCAAGATTCTTGGGTTTTGGACATAACTTAAGAGACAAGCTCACTTAGGGTGCTTATGTTTCTTATCGTTATTTTACACCGGATTGTGAATACCTGACACCTAAATTACATGGATTTGCTTACGCTTTGCCCTTCGCAGGCTGCTTGTCCTTCGCCGGACGCAGCTCCACCGGGCTTTTATAGCGTTTGGCAATCTTAAGATACAGCGCAAGCTCGCGGCATAATTGCAGAATCGCGGAGCGGATCTCGAATTCCTCACGCGAATCCGGCAGCTCCATCTCCTGGAACTCCTGCTGCAGCTCCTCCAGCAGCCGTTCGGTCCGGCCGGTATATTCCTCAGCCAGCACATCGCCGCTAAGCTGGTCGAACAGCTCTGCCACCATATCTCCGTGCGGCAGCTGCCGATAGACCTGCGCGAGCAGCTGCATCATATTCTGGATCGATTCCAGCTGCTCCTTACGCATATAGAAGTACACATTCCAGGCTTCATCCGGGTGGATCACATGATTCTCCATTTCCCTGGATGCCGCGCTCAACCCCTTCTGTACAGCCTCCCCTGCCCCGATCAGCTCTTTCCCGTCCCAGATATAGCCGGGATCACGGAGCGTTCTGGCCATTTGCCGGAAGATGACCGAGAAGTAGCCGTCCACCTCTTTGCGGATGCCCGCAATGATCCCGCCGGTCTGCGGCATATAGATGAAGTTCACAAGTCCGGCTGAGCCGAGGCCTATAATCAGCAGCTCCACCTGCTGCAGCAGGATATGAACCGTGATATCAGCTTGTCCAAACACGCGGAATACAATTACCGAGCTGGTGACGATCCCTTCCTTGAAGCCGGCTTTGACGATCAGCGGGAAGCCGAACAATACATACAGTCCTAGTACCCAATAATGAAAGCCCAGGGCCCAAAACAGAATACAGCCCAAAAAGAGTCCCACCAATGAGGCGAAAAAGCGCGCCGAAATCGTGCGTAGACTCCTTTTACGGGTCGTTTCCACCCCGAGAATGGCCAGCAATCCCGCGCTTTGGGCATTAGGGATACCAGCGGCGGCTGCCAGCAGAATAGACAGCAGAGTTGCAGCCGCCGTTTTAATAATACGAAATCCCATGTGAATATCTCTCCTACACCGTTAAGCTTCATCATTCAGATAAAGATATAGTCATGGTACAAGATTTTGCCAAGAGACACAATATGACATGGTTCTTACCGTCTCGACAGCAGCAGCTTCTCCACATACACCACCAGCTGGTACATGGCAGTAGCCACAGCCGCAATAATGAGCAGGCTCGACATGACCAGGGTGAAGTTGAACACCTGAAAGCCGTAGATAATCAGATACCCCAGCCCCGATTTCGCAACCAGAAATTCACCGACAATGACGCCGACCCAGGACATCCCGACATTCACCTTGAGGGTGGAGACCACCGCCGGGAACGACGCCGGGAGAATGACTTTGCAGAACTCCTGGCTTTTGGAGGCACCGAAGGAGCGGACCACCTTGACCAGATTCGGGTCCACGCTGCAAAAGCTGTTGTACACTACCAGAGTCGTGATAATCACAGTAATAGATAAGGTGGTAATGACGATAGCAGTGAAGCCTGCCCCGAACATTACAATGAAGATCGGGCCTAGCGCCACCTTCGGCATACTGTTGAATACAACCATATAAGGGTCCAGAACGGCGGACAGAAAAGGCGACCACCAGATCACGACAGCCAGCAGCGTCCCGATTAAGGTGCCCAGAATGAAGCCCACCGCGGTCTCGCCCACGGTCATTCCCAGATGCGGCCACAGACTGCCGCTGACCATGTCCTCCCAGATCTGCCCGAACACCTTCGTCGGATAGCTGAACAACAGCTCATCGATCCAGCCCATTCTGGCCCCGGCTTCCCAGAGCACGAAGAACACCAGCAGCAGGCTGCTCCGGACCATAAGCACCTGACTCTTGCGGCGCAGCTTCTTCTTCCTGTAATCCGCATGCTTCTGTTCCAGCCACTGCGCACGGGAAGCCGTCTCACGGGGCTGCGCTTCTGTATTCACATTTCTTCCCTCCCTGCCAGCTCCATTTCCTTCCATACCTCGTGAAAAAGCTCCGCAAAGCCCGGCAGGTCCCGCGCATACAGCGGCGGGGTTCGGCGAATCGCTTCCGGAATCTCAAAAATCCTGCGGATTCTGCCCGGATTCGGCTGGAGCAGAATGACCCGGCTGCTGACCGCAATCGCTTCAGACAGGTCATGCGTAACCAGAATCGCCGTGGTTCCCCGGCGCATCAGCGTCTCCGAGACCAGATCCTCCAACTGCAGCTTAATCTGGTAGTCCAGCGCCGAGAATGGCTCATCAAGCAGCAGCAAGCTGGGGTCGGTAGCCAGTGTCCGCACGAGGGCAACACGCTGGCGCATCCCTCCCGAGAGCTGTGCCGGATAGGCTTGCTCCTTGCCTTCCAGCCCCATATCGGCCAGCAGCTGCAGCGATTTGGCACGCGAGCTTCCTGTGAGCCTTCCGGTCAGCTCCAGCCCGAGCAGCGCGTTATCCTCAATCGTCCTCCAGGGGAACAGATAGTCCTGCTGGAGCATATAGCCGACTTCCGGTGAAGGTCCCGCGGCCTTACGTCCGCTGAGCAGCACCTCACCGCGTGAAGCCTGCAGCAGCCCGGCGATGATCGACAGAATCGTTGTTTTGCCGCAGCCGCTCGGTCCGACCAGACTGACGAATTCACCTTGGCCGACGCTGAGATTCAGATCCTCTATAGCAAGCGAAGCCTCGCGGTCTCCCAGATAGGCGTGCGTGACTTCCTTCAACTCGACTACTGGAAGCATAGTGGTCGGCCTCCTCACTCCTTAATGGTGCTCTCTGCCTGCTCTGCAAAGCTGTTATTAACAATTTTAGCGGCAGGGATTCGTTCCTTCAGCTCACCGGCATGGTCAATGACATCCAGCAGATTATTCCATTCCGTGTCATCAATTACCGGATTCACCGCATAGGTATCCTGTTCTTTATAACGGCCGATGGCAGAGACCACAATGCCCCGGTCAATCTTTTCAAAATAAGGCATAACCGCGTCAGCAATCTCCTCAGGATTATGAGCCTTCACCCATAACTGGGCACGCTGGACCGCATTGGTGAATTTCTGCACCGTATCCTGATTCTTAGTCATGTAGCTCTGCTTGGACATGAATACCGTATACGGCAGATAACCGCTCTCTACCCCGAAGGAAGCGACCACCTGGCCCCGGCCTTCACGCTCGAAGATCGATGCCTGAGGCTCGAACAGCTGCACATAATCTCCGGTCCCTGAAGCAAACGCGCCGGCAATATTGGCAAAATCAATGTTCTGGATCAGCGTCAGATCCTTCCCAGCATCAATCCCCTTGCTGCGCAGCGTGAATGCGCCCGCCATCTGCGGCATGCCCCCTTGCCTTTGCCCCAGGAAGGTCGAGCCCTTCACTTTGTCCCATGTAAAATGGCTGTCCGGTGTACGCGCGAACAAAAAGGTTCCATCCCGCTGCGTAAGCTGGGCAAAATTGATTACAGGATCTTCCGCCCCCTGCTGGTACACGTAAATTGAGGTCTCCGAACCGACCAGCGCCACATCGATGGCTCCTGATAGCAGGGCAGTCATCGTTTTATCTCCGCCAGGTATCGTCTGCAGCTCCACATCCAACCCTTCATTCTTGAAAAAGCCCTGCGATAAAGCCACATATTCAGGCGCATAGAACACGGAACGGGTAACTTCGCCGATCTTCACCTTGACATCACCGGATTTACTGCCACAGCCTGCAAGAACAGAGCCGAGCACAAGTATCAACAAGAACGGCAATGACAATCTTTTGAACCCTTTCATCCTCTCCACTCCTTTCCTCCCGGGTCTTTCGCCCTTGCTCTATGCATATGCGGGAGTCTATGGAAAGGTTAAAGCACAATATATAAAACGCTTACATTTTATTCGGTGCATTAACCCCGCCCACATTATGAACGATCGCAGTGCCGTATTCACGCTGTACCAGACCAGCGAGCCGGACTCGTCAGAGTGGGGCGGTGCTTCCGGCGCGGCTATTTTGCAAGAACAATCTTAATAGAGCAGCCATTCTCCAAAAGCATGGCATAGCTCCGCCCGGGTCAGCGGGAACGCAATGATATAACCGTCATCCTGTTCACCGCTGCTGCGTAGAAGCCATCCGCCCGAAGAAGCTTCAATGTAAGAGATCTGCTGGAGGGTCCAGCCCTCATCATTCCTCGCACATAACCGCAGTTCACCGGACGCTGTCCGGTTCTTAAGTACTTTAGCCAATTCCACAGAGCTATCAGGATCACCTGTCTCCGCTTCCAGTGAAGCCGCCAGCACACAGAGGTTCCACGTTCCGGCCTTCTTATGAATCTCCTCATAACTCCGTCTGGACAGGAATACCGCTGGAGCAGAATAGTTCCGGGGCTGCGCACGCTCGAAGCAATTGAACAGGTAATAGCAGGCGCGCTTTCTCTCTGCCGGCTCCTTTAGCTCGCATCTGAAATCGTCCTCTTCCGTTAATCCTGTCAGGAGGATCTTATCCTTATGTACTTGCAGGCATACATCCTGCGCATATTCACGCTCATTGAATTTCATTCTGCATATCCGCTTGGAGCCAGCGGCTGTGTGCAGGAGCTCTGCCACCACTCTACGCTGGGTCTCACCCGGGAACAGATACTGTGCCAGACAGATACAATCTTGCTTATTCACATTCTTTATCCCTTCCTCTGTAGCATACATGTAAGTATTACTGTAAATGAGTGGCTTTCAAAAAAACAGCAAAACTATAAAACTTGCAATCTTTATGTTATCATAAGCTAATTTTAAGGTAAAATTAAGAAACACAGGGTAAGATCAATACCATGAAATACTTTTAGCGAGGTGGTTTTCAAAATGAGAATGCTCATCACATTTCAAAACAAGCTTGTCCCTGTATATTTCACAACAGAAAACAAACAGCCGACCCAAAAAGTACTTCGACTGCTAAACAGCACCCTTGAACTCAAAATTCAAAAAGGCAAAAATGCCTTGCAGACCTGTTTGAATTCCCTGATCAGTATCGAAATTAAAGGCTCAGAAGCTATATTGCACAGTTACAGTGAAAATGATTCATTGGCCTTATCCCTCTATTAAACAGAGGGATATTTTTTTGCCGGTATACATATATGGATAAACAACAACAAGTGAAAATCGCCTACATTAGGCCCACAGCTAAGACAGTATTTTCCTAATAAAATAAAAAAGCACATGCCCGCAAATGAGGGATGCGCTTAGTCTATGGGTTACAGGGGCTTAACACTCAACATTATACCGGCAGTCATCCAATCCGGAGGTTCCGGTTCTCCTCTTTCTCCGCCTTTTTAATTCGCAATTTGAACAACTTCACCAGGTTACGCCGGGTATGCTCTTCGTGACAGCTGTCCAGTTTCTTCAGGATGAAACGGTCGATGGACATGTCAATCGCTCCTTTAAATGGGGGGCTTAGTCCCGTGATCTGGAGAGGGAATCATTTCCTCTTCTCCTTATATCACCTATATAACCGGGCCGCTGATTCCTTAAACTTGTCCCTGACTGCGCCTGCACCGCTTGCGAAATTAGGAATACTACATATAGACCGTTCAAAACGAATCAGAACGCTGTTATAGAAGATATGGTACATTTGCGAAGGATAGCAGCTTCTGTAGGCAGAATAAAAATTTTATCCGACGGATATTTACAAACTAAAAATTAAATGCTATATTATCGATAGTTAATATTAAATAGATATCTAAGGAGAAATCATAATGTCGAATGTACTGTTTATCAAAGCTAATAACCGCCCTGCCGAGCAATCCGTAAGTGTTCAGCTCTACAACGAATTCCTGTCCAGCTACAAGGAGACTCATCCTCAGGACCAGATCACTGAACTCGACCTGTTCGCTGAACAGCTTCCTTACTACGATAACACTCTGATCACTGGTGTATACAAAGCCGCTCAAGGCTTCGAAGCTACTCCTGAAGAAGCAGCAGGCGCAGCACTTGTGAAGAAATATCTGGACCAGTTCCTGGCCGCTGACAAAGTAGTATTCGCCTTCCCGCTCTGGAACATGACCGTTCCGGCTGTACTGCACACTTATATCGATTACTTGAACCAGGCTGGAACTACCTTCAAGTATACTGCTGAAGGTCCAGTAGGATTACTGACTGGTAAAAAAGCAGCTGTTCTGAACGCCAGAGGCGGCGTGTACTCCGAAGGCCCGGCCGCAAGCGCTGAAATGGCTGTTAACTTCATCATGGGCAACCTGAACTTCTGGGGCTTCAAAGAAACTACACAGGTAATCATCGAAGGACACAACCAGAACCCGGACAAATCCGCTGACATTATCGCTTCCGGTCTGCAACTGGCCAAGACAGCAGCAGCATCGTTCTAATCTGCTATTATATGATCCAGCATACGAAGGGGGCTGTCCCAAACTTGGGACAGCTCTTTATTTAATGTTTGAAGCTTTTAGAAAATCGAGAACTTGGCTCCTCATTAGAACATCTACTTTTGGGAAAGGGCCAGATGCCACTGCTATAACAGTTGCTGAAGCAGGTGGATTTTCTCCACTTGCTATCGAACAGGAGGCCTCAATCTAGAGAGCAGTTGGAAAAAAGGCACTTAATCTCCTCCAACCCTTCCCAATTGATGTATTAGCGGGGTAACAAGTGACGTTTATCCACCTAATTTCCCAAAATGCTCTTAAGTCACCAAATTAAGATACGTTTTTCAACTACTCTCCGGGATGACGTAGCTCCTGCTTACACAATGCTCAACATCCAGCAAGTTTAATCCGTCATGCAAACTTTCATCCCTATTCCCATGCTCGCTTCTATGCTTCTACAACGCCTTGGGATTTCAGCGCCGCTCAATATTCGTCCAGCACCCGCTGCCAGCTGCCCGCCTTGGCACGGGGCGGAGTGCTTTTGGTAGAGGCGGCGGCTGTCTTGCGCTTCTGCCGCGCTTCCTTGCTGTTCTGGAATTGCAGCTCCTTCTGCGTCTTGTGGTAATTCTGCAGCCGCTTCCCGTCCAGCACACCACTCGCAGCCGCCTCAAGCACGGCGCAGCCTTCCTCCCGTGTATGAGTGCAATCACTGAAGCGGCATTCCGCCGCAAGTGTACTGATCTCACCGAACGCCAGGTCCAGCCCGCCGTCATCCTCCCATAATTGCAGCTCGCGCATTCCAGGCGTATCGACGATGATTCCGCCATCCGGGAGGATGAACAGCTCGCGGTGTGTAGTCGTATGACGTCCGCGGCTGTCCCCTTCCCGCACATCCTGGGTGAGCTGCAGATTGCGGCCGCTGAGCCAGTTGACCATCGTCGATTTGCCGCAGCCGGACGAACCGGTCAGAGCGACCGTCTGGCCGCAGCCGATGTAGGGCTGAAGCTCCTCCCGTCCGTCACCCAGCAAGGCGCTGACTACATGGACCGGGACACCGGGAGCCGCCTGCTGCATTTCGGCCATTTTCCGCTCCGGCTCGGTGCACAGATCTGCCTTGGTCAATAGAATGACGGGACTCGCTCCGCTGTTCCAGGCCATAATCAGATAACGCTCCATCCGCCGCACATTGAAATCATCATTCAGTGCACTGACCAGGAATAGGGTATCCACATTGGAAGCCACAATCTGCTCCTCCTGAGTCGGGCCCGCCACCTTACGCGAGATGACGCTGTGACGGGGAAGCACGCCATGAATTACTGCATGCGCTCCTCCATCCTGCATCGCCAGGACCACCCAGTCGCCTACCGCCGGATACTCGCCGGACCCGCTCAGCGAATGCCGGAACTTGCCTGACAGCTCACCCCATATTTCACCTGCTGTGGTAATTACTCTGTATTTACTGCCGAAATCTCCGGCAATCCGGCCCGGCGCATACTCCCTGTCGTCCAGCAGCCGCAGCTTATCTGTCCATTTTCTGTTCCATTCTTCATTCCATCCGTACTGTTCAAGCTTGATATCGATATTCATGTATTTCCTCCTGAATGGGTTATTATCATACCTCCGCTTAACACATCGTCCATGTATCTCCGGGCAGCATTGGCTCCTCACGCCGCATACAAAAAAACCGCCGGAACCCAAAGGTTCCGGCGGCAATGGCAGACCTGCAGCGGTCCGGCCTATGCTGTAGTACAGCAAAGGACCGCCGCTGGGCAGAGTCATTCCAGAATAGCGGAAGCTACTCTCTTCGTGAGAAGGAGCAAACACCGCTATTTCGGGCGTGATGCAGCAGACCTGCACACGCAAAAAAGCCGCCGGAACCGATACGGTTCCCGGCGGCTCCAGAAGGCATCATAGAGCTTGCTTGTGAAGCTGGGATTAATAATTACTCCACAGCCGCATTTCCCGGAAGACACGTATCCACAACAGTAGCAACCAATCCTGAACCGCTAGTATAAACTGCCATTTGACATCGTCTCCTTCCGAAATAATATGCTGTAATAATATACGGCCCGGATACCGTTTGTCAACAGTGGGCCTAACTTGCTTAAATAATACCCCGGAGCTCCTCCAGCTCCTGAATGACCGCGAACGGCTTCACGTTCAGCGATTCATCCCAAGGGTGATTGCGTTTCAGCCAGATTGTATCCATCCCGCTCTGCGCCGCCCCCCAGATATCATTCACGGGGTGATCCCCGATGAATACAGTCTGCTCCGCCGTGGAACCCAGGCGTTCCAGGGCTAAGCGGTAGATCGCAGGATCAGGCTTGCTGATCCCGGCTTCGCCCGAAATGACAATCGTGCGGAAGTAGCCGCGGAGTCCGAGCAGATCGATTTTGCCATATTGAATATCTGTGCCGCCGTTCGTGACCAGGCCCAGCGGATATCCGCGTTCCCGGCAATACTCCAGCGTCTCCACCGCATGCTTCATCATCGCCCCGTGGCGGATATAGGTCTCGTCATAATAGGCCCGGATGTCCGCAGCGGTCAACACCTTCTCCCAAGGAAGAACCTCGCTCAGTTCCGCGAAGAACCCATCCTTATCCCGGTATCCGTCAGCATCCCTGATAATCATATCCTCCACCACCTGCACGGCCTGCTCTTCGCTAAGATGTCCCAGGTGATCCTGCACAAACTTCGTGCTGAAGCTGCGGAAGGTCTGATCCCGGTCCATCAGGGTGTTGTCCAGATCAAACAGCAAAGCTTGTACCTCTCTCATGTATACGCTCCCCTTCTGTCGTCCAATTCTGCGATAAAACACCAGATGCTTATTGTACTACGCCCCGTGGCGCAAAATAAAGACCATTCCGTCCGGAAGGACAACGTCTCCTTCGTCAGAATGGCCTGTATAGGGGGATCAGGTGCCTTAGCTTTCAGGATTCAAAATGCTCTGCCCGGTGCGTCAGCATCATTTCCTCGTCGGTAATATAGAGCGGGAACGGCGGGGTCTCCTTCAGATAACGCTCGGTGGACAGCAGCCGGTAATGAACCTCAGGGAGCCAGGCGTCTTCGAGCAGCGGCAGCTTGCCGGTGTCACTGATATAATTGTCTACCGCCGATTGAACCATGTCGAGGTAGTACGGCACCAGCTTGTCAGATTCTTCAAAAATCTCAAAGGTCTCGCTGGACATATAGAATTTCTGCTGCGGAACTCCGCCTAAATATCGTTTGAGCCGGTTCAGGTCAATACTCTTATCTTCCTGGATCAGAGCAGTACGGTTAATGGGAGCGGGCATATCTTCTTCAAATTGCCTTACAGCCTGCTTGATCTGCGGCAAGGTAACGGTTGGATGATTGGGTGGCAAGTTTTTTTTGGCACGTTTGAATATCATACTGAAGGTCTCCTTTCGAAGCATATGTCAGATAACGCTTACAATACCATTTTATTCGTTATTTGAACAATTAATCAGCAGTTTCGCACTTGTCATAAAAAATCCCCATTTATTAGATCATTATTTGACATTTTCCCAGTGAGTCCAGAGTTCGGGCGGGTTGAGCTCGTATCGCTCATTCTCCCGGTACATGAATTGGTGCATAATGAACTCGCGGCGGATTGTGGCATAATCATCATAGAAAGGCTTAATGAACTCGTTAATCTCTTTCTCCGAATAGACCACACCCGGTTCGAGCTTCTCCACCATATATTGCAAAGCGATTAATTTCTTCTTGTATTGCGCGGGAATCTGGCGCAGTCGTCCGTCTTTGGCAAAAAAATTACGGAGCACTGACTCCTTCAGACTGTGTTCAGGCGACTCTTCTTCCATCTCCTCCACCCCCTTTGCAAAAATAAATTTGAGCGAGGCCTCGGAGCCTGCCTGGATAAACTCGGGATTCAGCTTAAAATATACGGTATTCTTGTCTCTGCGCTCCAGAATCAGCGCGGCTTCACGCAGCTTGGCTGCATGATGGGTCACTGTAGGCTGTGACAGATTCAGCTTCTCGGCTAAGGCATGACCGTGAACCTCGCCCCGGGACAAGAGCAGAAGAATACGCAGCCGGGTGGGATCGGATAAGGCTTTGTGATAGGCGACAATTTTGTCTAACTGCAAGCGGGATCACGCTCCTACGGATATTCGTAAGGCAGTCTGAGGGACCTGCCAACTTATACTTTAGATATATATCTAATTATATACCCATCTTGTCATCTGATCAATCCCCAATTTGCGGAATTCACCGGCCATGGCAAAAAACAAAAATATAAGGTACCATTTACTGAATAGAATACTACCTTAGGAGGACATAGATATTATGCTAGACGTTATTATTATCGGCGCCGGTCCCTGCGGACTGTCTGCAGCCATCGAATGCCAGCGCCAAGGGCTTTCCAGCCTGATTGTGGAAAAGAACTTCATTGTCCATTCCATCTACCTGTACCCGACCAACATGCAGTTCTTCAGCACCACCCCGCTGCTTGAGATTGGAGATGTGCCCTTCACCTCTCCGAACGACAAGCCCTACCGCCATGAGGCGCTTGTCTACTACCGTCGCGCCGCTGCGCAGCATCAGCTTGAGATTGCCGCTTATGAAGAAGCGCTATCCGTTCTGCCGCAGGAGGATGGCAGCTTCGTTGTACATACGGTCAATAAGCGCGGCGAGGAGCAGGAGCGCAGAGCAGCGAACGTAGTCATCTCTACCGGTTACTTCGATCAGCCTAACCTGATCGGGATTCCCGGGGAGGAGCTGCCGAAGGTCACGCATTATTTTGGTGAGGCACATCCTTATTCCGGCATGAAGGTGGCTGTAATCGGGGGCAGTAATTCAGCGGTGGACGCTGCGCTGGAGCTGCTGCGGGTAGGCGCCAAGGTGGATATGGTCTACCGGGGAAGCAGTATCTCGGACAATATCAAGCCTTGGGTGCGTCCGATCTTCGAGAGTATGGTGCAAAAGGGGAGCATAACGCTGCATCTGGAATCGCGCGTCACGGAGATCACCCCGGCCTCGGTCCTGGTAACCTCCTCTGTGAACGGGGAACCTACCGAGCTGGATAATGACTTCGTGCTGGCGATGACCGGCTTCCGTCCCAGCAGAGCCCTGCTCACCTCTGCCGGGGTGCAGATGGATGACTCTATGGATAAACCAGCCTTTAACCCCGCTACAATGGAGAGCAATATTCCGGGCATCTATGTCGCCGGGGTTATCGCTTCCGGACGGAATGCCAACGAGGTATTCATCGAGAGCGGGCGTGGGCACGGCAAGCTGATTGCCGATCATATTGTGAGAACAAGGCTTACTTAAGAGAAGGAGTGTATCCAAGCTATGGATATAACCTCGTTATTGCTGCTGGGTCTGGCAGCGCTAGGTGTCATCAGCAGTAACTCACCGATAACCATCGCTATGGTCGTGCTGCTGTTGATCCGTGTGCTGGGACTTCAGCAGGCTTTTCCCTGGCTGGAGAAATACGGGCTGACCGTCGGCATTATCATCCTGACCATCGGGGTTATGACGCCGCTGGCCAGCGGGAAGATCTCCCTCCAGACCGTCGGACAGTCATTCCTGCACTGGAAATCCCTGGCCGCCATCGGAGTTGGAGTCCTGGTCGCTTACCTGGGCGGACGCGGAGCCGTGCTCATGGGCAGCCAGCCGACCATCGTCGCCGGGCTTCTCATCGGAACTGTCCTTGGGGTGGCTCTGTTCAAAGGCGTTCCCGTGGGACCGCTGATTGCCGCCGGCATCCTGTCGCTGCTGATTGGCCGGATGTAAGCTCAGATCCACCTTAAGACCAAGGTAAGACGAAACAGGCTGCAAGTCCACCTACGCGGGTGGAACTGCAGCCTGTTTTATTCAAATACGAATAGTATTAGCCGCACTAAGCATCCAGCCGTTGAACGTTGAACAGCCGGGCGTAGCTCCCCGCAAGGCCCATCAGCTCCTCGTGGGTGCCGCGTTCGGTGATCCCGCCGTTCTCCAGTACGATAATCTGGTCGGCATGGGTAATCGTGGACAGCCTGTGGGCCACAATCAACGTTGTCCGCTCGGATGCGAGGGACTGCAATGCCTGCTGGATCAGATGCTCGGACTCCAGATCCAGCGCGGAGGTCGCTTCGTCCAGAATCAGCACCTTGGGGTCTTTCAGGAACACCCGTGCAATCGCCACGCGCTGCTTTTGTCCGCCGGACAGCTTCACACCCCGCTCCCCCACCTCGGTATCATAACCTTCCGGCAGCTGCATGATGAAGTCGTGGGCATTCGCGGACACCGCCGCCTTCATGACCTCCTCTTCCCCCGCTTCCGGGTTCCCGAACCTGATATTGTCGCGTACCGAGCCGCTGAACAGGAAATTATCCTGCAGCACCATGCCCACCGTCCGCCTCAGACTCTCCTGGGTCAGCGTGCGGATATCGTGTCCGTCCATGCGCAGACTGCCTTCGCTGATGTCGTAGAAGCGGGGAATCAGGCTGATCAGCGAGGATTTTCCGCCCCCGCTCATCCCGACAAAAGCCACCGTCTGGCCCGGAGCGATGCTCAGATTAATGTCCCGCAGCACCCACTCGTGCTCGTCGCTATACTTAAACCACACATTGTTGAATTCAATCTTCCCTGCTGCCTTCAGCAGCGGCTTCGCGCCCGGAGCATCAACAATATCATACGGCTCATTCAGCAGCTCCAGCACACGTTCCAGCGAAGCCGATGCCTGGGTCAGTACCGTCGAGGAATTGATCAGCCGGCGCAGCGGCGCATACATCCGGTCCAGGTAACCGAAGAAGGCCACGAAGGTTCCGAGCGTCAGATTGCCTTGGATCACCTGGTATCCCCCATATCCAATGACAAGCAGCGGAGCAATATCAGTCAGGGTGTTAATAATCGCGAAGGTGAAGGCATTCCACCGCGTTTGCGCCAGCGCTTTTTGCAGGAACTTGCCGTTGATCTCCTCGAACTGCTGCAGGTCTACCCGCTCCATCGTGAAGCTGCGGATGACGGCAATCCCCTGAATCCGTTCATGCAGATAGCCCTGAATGACGGCAAGTGCCTGCGACCGGTCTTTGGTCAGTACCTTGAGACGCTTGTACAGCGTATTGACGGCAATGCCATACAGCGGCAAAATCGCAATCGCCACCAGCGTCAGCACCGGATTCAGATAGAGCATGAAGCCCAGGGCGAAGAGCAGGGTGAACATATCCAGCCAGACATTCATCATTCCGACCTCAACGAGATTCTTCGACTGCTCCACATCGTTGATGAACCGGGAGATGGCCTCTCCCACCTTCGTATTCTGGTAATAACGCAGCGACAGCCGCTGCAGATGCCCGTAGAGCTTATTTCGCATATCGAAGAGGACCTTGCTCGTAATCAGCTGAGCGAAATACTGACGGTAATACTCCACCGGCCCGCGGACAATCACGAACAGAATCAAGCCCCCGCATATCACCGTCATCAGCTTCGAGACCCGCTCCGCTATCGTCAGTGCCGGATTGCCCAATAGCTCATCGACTACATATTTCAGAATCATCGGCAGCGTCAGCGGAATGCTGAATTTGACCATCCCGATGATCAGAGTGAGCACAATCCATTTCATATACGGCCGAACAAAGGTATAATAAGATTTCCAAGGTTTCACAGCGTGTCAGGTCCTTTCCAATTCATTCTTCATCAGGGTGCAGTTGACATTTGCGCGCTGCAGTGTTTTATTATTTTTAAACAGTTACGGTTGCAGTACCGAAATTCAGGAGGATAATGATGCCCAGACAATTTGTGACGGAAGCCGTCATGATGGCGATTTACGGCCAGCTTCTCATCCCGCGGAGCCCTGTAGAATATATAGTCCCTTATACCACAATTATGGAGCTTTACGAGCTGCGGGACAGCGATGAGCCGGTGATGAGCCAGGCGGATGATGACAAGCATGTCAGACTCAGAATCCGCGAGCTGATCAACTATTTCGAGGAGCCGCTCAATGCCAAGAAGATCAACCGCTGCCTGAACGTCCCCTGGGCCAAAAGCTCCGGTATCCTCCTCGGCGGACACGCGCAGATCACCATTATCAACAGCGTTGACAATGCCTCCTACGGAGAAGCATTCGATCCGATTGAGACAGAACTGCTGCTGGCGTCCCAGCGTGAGAAGGTGCCAATTCTGACCGACCAGTTCGAGCTGATCCAGCGCATCATCGAAGGCGGAGTTCCCGTCCAGGTCTATGACATTGATGATTTCGAGTTCGCCATGGAGGAAGAAACCTTCCGCAGCTCGCACTGATCGCGTCACCTGAGCGGCGGGCAGCTTCGCTTTCCTGGTGCGTACAAGTGGAAACGGCTTGGCCGTCCTTTTAAAGGACGGTACCGTTTCAGCGAGAAATAGAAGGATAAGTTATCGTGTGAAACCTATAAATTCTTATATTGTGGAACAAGCCCTTGCCTGACGGCAAGGGCTTGTTCAGCATTCCCGGCAGTGCCGGGATCTGCCATTCGCTCCAGCTCTCCCCTTATGCCACCGGCACAGGCTCATACTTGTATTCGATGTCATCGTCCGCCTGCGAATAGACAATAGACAGATTGTACCCCTCCATATACCACAGGTCCTGCTCTTCCATATAGAAGGTCAAGCCGCCTTCCCTGAACTGCACAGCAGGACGTCCAGGCAGCTCGGTGGCAATGCCCAGCGAGAAGCCTGGATGCAGGCCTCCGCCTGAGCTGTACCGGGGAAACAACCGGATATATGCACCCTCCTGGAGGCTCAGTTCTCTTTTGAACCAGGCGGCTGCTTCCGGACTAATTAATATGTTCATCTCTCCACTCCTCCCCTCTACCCCAATCATACCCAAAAAACTTCAATTCACCAAATCACTGCAGCACTCCTGCCAGATATCCTGCCGCGCCGCAAAATTAAATTTGACAATTCTTAAAGTGTGATGATAAACTCTGAACATAACGAAACGTCTTCAAGTAATTACCAAAATGAAGAAAGGGTGATCTCGGTGTTTAACATGGATATGGTATACCTCGCCACTATTGTAGAAAACTATACCCAACTGAATACCGAAGCAGCCCGAGCAGTGGAGAATTCCTGAGGTTCATGCGTATTACGCGTAACGTATGAGAACAGGCTTAACTTATCTCTCACATGTCTCTGTGCTGCTTATAGCACCGTGGACATGATAACCGCAATTACAGGCGTATCATCCGTGTTCGGATGGTACGCTTTTTCGCGTGCTGTGAGGTTATGATCCGCTGCAAAGTGTCTGTAAATGTTCCGTTAAACAAGCTAACTTAGTAATTACTCCAAGCACGAAAGGAAGGGATTTACCTTGTTCTCCGTACTCCGAAATCTCGGCTGGTTCTTCCGCCGGGAAAAAAGGCGCTATACCATAGGCCTCATCCTTCTTATTGTGGTAGGTGTGTTAGAACTCCTGCCTCCACGCCTGCTCGGCAACGCCATTGACGAAATCGTCACCGGTTCTATCACCGCAGGTTCACTCATGAAATACATTGGCCTGATCGTACTTATGCTGCTGATCATTTATTGGATCACCTACATATGGATGCACAAGCTGTTCGGGGGATCGAATCTGGTGGAGCGTCTGCTCCGCTCGCGCTTCATGAATCATCTCATGACGATGACCCCCGCCTTCTTCGAGCGTAACCGCACCGGGGATCTGATGGCCCGCGCTACCAATGATATCCGCGCGGTATCCGCCACCGTGGGCTTCGGGATGCTCACCCTTGTCGACTCCACCGTGTATCTCACGGTTGTCCTGTTCGCCATGGGGTTCCTGGTCAGCTGGAAGCTGACACTGGCCGCCGTCATCCCGCTTCCGATGATTGCGGTAGCCATGGTGTTCTACGGCAAAGCGATCCACGACCGTTACAGTCTGGCGCAGGATGCCTTCGGTGATATGAACGACCAGGTACTGGAATCCGTATCGGGCATCCGCGTCATCCGTGCTTATGTACAGGAGCGGCATGATGAAAAGCGCTTCTCTGACATTACAGATGATGTGTACCGCAAAAATATGGCGGTCGCCCGGGTCGATGCCTTCTTCGAACCAACGATCCGTTTGTTCGTGGGCCTCAGTTATATCATCGCCCTGACCTACGGAATCTATCTCGTATTCCGCAATCAGATTACGCTGGGCGATCTGGTATCGTTCAATATGTATCTCGGAATGATCGTGTGGCCTATGTTCGCCATCGGCGAGCTGATTAATATCATGCAGCGCGGCGGCGCTTCGCTGGAGCGGATCGACGAGACGCTGAATGCGAAGCCTGATGTCAAGGATGTGCCTCATCCGGTTCCGGTAGCCCAGCCGACCACCATCGAGCTGAAGGATGTAACCTTCCGGTATCCGACCTCTACCATCGATAATCTCAGTGGAGTCAGCTTGTCCCTCTCCCAGGGCCAGACGCTTGGCGTAGTCGGACGGACCGGCAGCGGCAAATCGACGCTGCTGAAGCAGCTGCTGCATGAATACCCGGCCGGCACAGGCGAGATTCTGATCTCCGGTGTGCCGATCACCCAGATCGCCCTCGACCAGCTTCATAGCTGGATGGGCTATGTGCCGCAGGAGCAGATTCTCTTCTCCAAATCGGTACGCGAGAATATCCAGTTCGGACATTCCGGGGCCAGCGATGAGCGGATCATGCAGGCGATTACCGCCGCAGCCTTCCAGAATGACCTCGGCACGTTGTCCGACGGGCTGGATACGATGGTTGGCGAACGCGGCGTCTCCCTCTCCGGGGGACAGAAGCAGCGGGTCTCGATCTCCCGCGCCTTCATCTCGAATCCCGATATTTTGATTCTGGATGATGCCTTGTCAGCCGTTGACGCACGGACAGAAGCAAAGATCATCGAGAACATCCGCGAGGAGCGCAGCGGCAAAACCACGCTCATCTCCACCCACCGCCTCTCGGCGATTGAGCATGCTGATCTGATCGTTGTCCTCGAAGACGGGCATATTACTGAACAAGGTACACACCAGGAACTGCTGGAACTGGGCGGCTGGTACCGTGAGCAGTTCGACCGCCAGCAGGTTGAGAATAATCTGACGAATGAATAACCCCATACAGGAGGTGTCACCGTTGACACAGAGTACAGGCAAACGTCTGCTGCAATATGCACTGACCGCCAAAAAGACCTTCATCGCCGCCCTTCTGCTCCTGACCATCGGAGTAGCGGCTGAGCTGGCAGGGCCGTTTATCGCCAAGAGCATGATTGACAATCATCTGCTTGCGATTGAGAAGCCCTACTTCCAGACAGCCTCGCCGGAGGATGCTGCGGAATATAACAACACTTATTACAAACGCGGTGACCGTTTTGCCGCAGGTGAAGCCAAGGGCCAGGAAGTCCGTCTGCTTCAGGCAGGCAGAAGCTTCTACTTCATCAATGAAGCTGTACCGAAGGCTGAAGGCGAGCGCAGCTTCACGGACGGGAAGCTCCAGATCAAATACGGCGAGCAGACGACGGTCTATCCGGCCGTCAAGCTGTCGGCTGGTGATCTGTTTTCCTTTTACAAGCCGGAGCTTCCGGGAATCTATCAGCTGGTCGCTCTATACGCCATGTTCCTTGTGATCTCCATTATTGCTGAGTTCGGTAAAACCTACTGGCTGCAATCGTCTGCCAATCAGGTCATCCGCAAGCTGCGGACCGATGTCTATGCCCATATCCAGCGCCTGCCGGTCTATTTCTTCGATAATCTGCCTGCCGGTAAGGTAGTCTCCCGGGTAACTAACGATACGGAAGCAGTTAAGGATCTCTTCATTGCCGTATTATCCAACTTCGCTACAGGGATCATCAATATCACCGGTGTCTATGTAGCCCTCTTCCTGCTCGATGTGAAGCTGGGACTGGTCAGTTTGTTCGTCGTACCGATTATTATTCTCTGGATCGTGCTATACCGCAAAATCGCTACCAAATACAACACAATCATCCGCTCGCGGCTTAGTGAGATTAATGCCATTATCAATGAATCGATTCAAGGGATGTCGATCATCCGGATTTTCCGCCGCCAGAAGCAGAGTAGTGCTGAATTCGAGCAGCTCAATGACGACTATCTGAAATATCAGAACAAAATGCTCAACCTGAACGCCTTCACCTCCCACAACCTGGTGAACTCGCTGCGCAGCCTCTCCTTCGTGCTGGTGCTGTGGTACTTCGGCTTCGGCAGCCTGGACGGTTCAACCTTCGTATCGCTTGGCGTTCTCTATGCCTTCGTCGATGTACTGGGCCGGATGTTCCAGCCGATTACGGGCATGGTCAACCAGCTGGCGAATCTGGACAGCTCAATGGTCTCCGCGGGCCGCGTGTTCACGCTGATGAATGAGCCTGGGGAGCCGGTCACTGACGGATCGATGCCGCGTTACAAGGGAAATGTCGTATTCAAGGATGTCTCCTTTGCTTATAAAAAGGACTTCGTCCTGCGCGATATCTCTTTCGAGGCACGCCCGGGCGAGACTGTCGCCCTTGTGGGCCATACCGGCTCCGGCAAAAGCTCCATCATCAACCTGCTGTTCCGCTTCTATGATCCGCAGCAAGGAAGCATAACGATTGACGGGCAAAAGGTCAAGGATCTGCCGAAGCAATGGCTGCGCAGTCATATGGGCATCGTGCTTCAGGACCCGTACCTCTTCACCGGTACCATTGCCTCCAACGTCAGTCTGGGTGATGAACGGATCTCCAGAGAGCGTGTCGAACGCGCCTTGCGTGAGGTAGGAGCCGATAAACTGCTGTCCCATCTGCCGCAAGGCTTCGATGAACCGGTCATTGAGAAGGGCAGCACCCTGTCTGCCGGACAGCGGCAGCTGATCTCCTTTGCCAGAGCGTTATCCTTCGATCCGGCGATCCTGATTCTGGATGAAGCAACGTCCAATATCGATACCGAGACCGAGAGCATTATCCAGCAGGCACTGGAGGTACTGAAAAAAGGCCGGACCACCTTCATCATCGCTCACCGTCTGTCCACCATCCGCAGTGCGGACCAGATTCTGGTGCTGCACCGGGGTCAGATTGTCGAACGCGGCAACCATGACGAGCTGATGGCACAGGGCGGCAGATACTTCCGCATGTATCAGCTTCAGCTGGGTGCAGGTGCCGGGAACGGCCCGGGCGAGCCGGCTCCGGAGTCCGGGGACCATGCTTCTGCCGCCGGACTCCGTCCATCGCTGGAACAGATCTAGTTTGCCTGCTTAAGTCCAGCGGCTCTAGTACAGCAATTTAAGTCCACTGGCGGCAACCGCCATATACCGGTCATACATTACAAGTGGAAATGGCTTTGCCGTCCTTTTAAAGAACGGTACCGTTTCAGCGAGAAAGATAAGAATATTTATAGTGCGAGCATATAAATTCTTATCTTTGAACAAGCACACCCCTGACGCAGGAATGCATCAGGGGTGTCTTTCACTTGATATCAGAACATTTGTTCTGTATAATGGAGCAATACATATTATGGATGAGGTGAAGATGATGATAACCTACAGTCTTAGCAAGCGGCAAGCCCGGCTGTTCCTGCTGCGTCATCAGCGGCTTGTCTCGGACGGATTGCCCGGCGCCAAGCAGAGCATCTATGATTTCGTCCGGCATGTAGGCTGTATCCAGTATGATCCGCTTAGCATAGCCGGACATAACCACGAGCTGGTGCTTCAGGCGAGAATCCCCGGCTTCGTGCCCGAGATGGCCAATGAGCTGTTATATAAGGACAGACTGCTGATTGACGGTTGGGATAAGAACATGTCGATTTACTGTACAGAGGATTGGCCGTATTTCCAGCGGCGCCGGGAAGCTGCCGCCAAGCATCAGCATAACGAGGCCATGGCGGCCATGATTACCCATGTCCGTGCAGAGCTGGATGCACGCGGACCGCTCTCGTCACTGGACCTTGCGAGCAAAGAGAAGATCGACTGGTCCTGGGCTCCGGCAAGACTCTCCCGGGCTGCAATGGAGAGCATGTACTTCTGGGGCGAGCTATCCATCCATCACCGGGTGCATACCCGCCGTTATTACGACTTCACAGCCAAGTTGCTGCCTCATGAACTGTTAAGCGTTAGCGATCCTAACGAGACGCTGGAGCAGCATCACGATTGGTATGTGCTGCGCCGGATCGGCAGCATCGGCCTGCAATGGAATCGGTCCGGGGACGGCTGGCTTGGCATCGCAGGCCTGAAGAGCAAGGAGCGGACAGCATCCGTGCAGCGGCTGCTGCAGAAGGACCTGCTCCGCGAGGTACAAGTGGACGGCCTGAAGCTCCCGCTATACATCCGCACAGCAGACGTCCCTGAGCTTGAAGCCGTATTGCTTGAAGATGATACTACGAGTGCAGATGAGTCCGCAGCAGGGCCTCAGGCTGGTAATGAGGGCGGGGCCGGTCATGCTGGAGGAGCGGCCTCCTTTGCAGCAGCACTGGCTCCGCTAGACAATCTGCTCTGGGACAGAGAGCTGATCCTACAGCTGTTCGGCTTTCAATACCGCTGGGAGGTCTACAAGCCTGTGCTTGAACGGGAATACGGATACTATGTCCTCCCCCTCCTCTACGGCGACCGCTTCATCGGTCGGCTGGAGCCGGTAATGAACAAGAAGACCGGTGTCCTGACCATCTTCCGCTGGTGGTGGGAGGACGGGGAGACGCTTGAACACTCCATGCTCCCTGCGCTAATCCGGGCCTTCTCCTCGCTGCAACGTTCAACCGGGGCCACCGCGATCCGCTTCGCGCCGGATGTCGTTCACTCCTGCGGACTGCAGGAGCTGGAGGAGGCGCTGGCAGCTACTCCTGTAAAGACTAATTAATTCAATCATCAATTACCCCAGCGGGTGGAGGATGTCGGAACTTATGCGGTCCACACAACTTGTGTGGACTACCTCTCACACATTACTCATCCGCCCGCTTCTGGGGCAGTCCGCGGATTCAGCGGCACTAATGCTCCTCATTCGGGCGTTTGGCTTGTATCCGCTGAATTCAGGGGCACTTCTCCCCCTCACGGCTCTTAGTCAGCAACATCTTAGCCCAAGTACCTCCGCGCTAACACATTATATTCGGTTTCTCGCATACATTCGGCTACGCATACCCCCACCTGCTTATTGTGTTCGGTTTTCCGCATACATTTGCTCCACGTACACCCCGCCAACCAATTGTATTCAGTTTTTCGCATCCATCCGGCCACTCCCTACGCTCAGCTTATATATCCAAAGAAAACTCCCTCTGGCGCAGCCTTGCTGCGATAGGGGGAGTCTCCTCGTAAGTGTAACTATATTTCATTGGATGCTTTATTGGATATGCTCTTCTTCGAGGCCCAGCTTGCTGTACATCTCTGTACAATAGCCCTGCAGCTTAATCTCCAGCCTGCTTGCCTTGTTCTTGAAGCGCTTCAGTTCACGGATCATATGGGCCCGGCCGGCCGGGGTGAAGGTCTCTTGAATCCGTTCCTTGAAGTAGTCATGGACAATATGATTGCGTTCTTTCCATACGGCCTGCAATTGACTGGTCTCTTCCTCAGAGAATGGGAAGTGATGCTGGATTTCTTTGATGAGTTGGCCGAGTGAATTGCTAAGCTTGCGTTGATACAACTCTGCGATTTCGGCATCGGTTGGCGTCTTACCCCGCGACAGCTTCGTCAGCAGCAGCAGATTCGTTAATTGCTGCTCCAGTGCCTGGCAATAGTACACAGCCAGCCCGAAATAAGCAAATAGCTCTTTGGATTGTTCACTCTCCGGTATTTGTGTATCCTTCATCGTTCCTCCCGTCCTTAATCTGGTTATTTGATCTGTGTGTAAATTGAACTTTTCGTTCTATTTTGAAATGGCCGTTACTGCAATGAACATTTGGACCTCAAATTGTAAATCTTCAAGTTCAAAGGACACAGCTCAGTTTGTTTTGTTATAGTCCATTCGGCCGGAACAGTAAATGTATAATCCGGCAAGCAATATTATGTACGCTAACGCGTGGGCATAGGCTCCGAGCACGGAGGAAACCGGCAAAGTCTCTGCGTTCATCATCCTGTCCATAACCGGATATACCGGCGGCAGGAGAATGGATACAACGGGGCCAGGCACCGCTTCAGCCACTTTACCGGCGCTAATAGATAGAATGAGGAGAATCAGCATCATTCCGGCCGCATAGCCAGCCCGCGGTACCCACGAGGATTGCAGGTACAAGGAGAGAGTGATCCCTAATAACCCCATTAGAGCATGTCCGGCCAAACTAAGCAAGATCCGTTGAAGTCCGGCAGGTTCTTGGAAGCTTCCGGCCAACACGGGATAGATTACGATGATTATATCCAGCAGAAGCGTAAGCAGAACAAGGGTCAGCAGACTTCCGATACTATAGCGGCGGGCACTGCGGAGCTGAACAATAACCACTTGCTTCTGCACCGCCTGCTCATGGTTAAGGAAGCTTAGACCTAGCCACGCACAGGCTACGAATAGAAAGACTGCCGTTGCCGAGTAGCTGCTCATGACCGGGTTAGGCTTATAGGAATACAGAATTAATACCGCAATCATAATGCCGGCAACCGGTCCGAAGAACCGCTGGGAGACCGTATAACTGTGCAAAAAATAACCGATTAGCCCTTTCACCTGCGTCCACTCCCGCTCTGATCCTTGGGGTCCATCCACTCGGCCAGGTCACTTACTCCCCCGAGAGGCTTCACCGAAACTATAGAACCTCCCGCTGCAAGAATCTGCTTCAGGCAGGTATCTGACATTTTCTGATCTACAGTCAACCCTATACAAGTTGTACCGGCGAAGTCCGGCTCTGGCAGCACGTGGATGACGCCAGGCAAGGCTTCCAGAGCTTGCTGGGCTTGTCCAGGCAGTGCCGTATAGACGATATTCACTACTGGAGCACTCTTCAGCTTCTCCGCTCCCTGAATCGTCCGGATAGTCTGCCCTTCATGTAATACATATACTGTATCCGCGACAGCTTCGATGATCTGCGGTTCATGAACAGACAAGACGAGCGCCGTGCCCTCCGCCTTCAGCTCCAGCAGGATATCAATAAGCGTATCTTGTGCCGGCAGATCCAGTCCCGACATGGGCTCATCAAGCAGAAGCAGCTGCGGCCGGAGCAGCAGACTCTGGATCAGGTTGACCTTCTGCAGCATCCCCTTGGAGAAGCCTGCCAGCTTGCGGCTGCGGGAGGATTCGAGACTGAACAGCTGCAGCAGTTCGTTGATCCGGGACGCTGAAGCCGCTTCGGAGAGCCCGGCAATCCGGCCCATGCAGCGCAGATAGTCTTCGGCGGTGAGCTTCAAGCCGGGAAATGCTTCAGGTGCATAACCTGTGGTTATCGCCTGACGGTCGCAGGTAAGAGCGCCGGAGGACAGCTTCAGCAGTCCCGCGAGGATGGACAACAGCGTACTCTTGCCGGTCCCGTTGCGGCCAATCAGAGCCGTGGCCGTGCCAGGAAGAACTGTCATCGAGATCCCGTTCAGTACCAGGCGGCTTCCATACCGCTTGCTTCCTTCAGTAATTGTAATTAGAGGTAATGCATTCGTGGCCTCCAGGCCTCCTTCCATTCATGCATGCCTATGGGCCGCACCGAACGGCAGCCTGATTATTCTCTTATGTAACATTCGCCGGAATGCCTTTATTCTCCTTTTTAATTTCCCGGTTCCATCCATTTCACATCGAAAAAACCAGAACTGTGCAGAATAAAGTCTGCGGCCGCCCTGGTTCCTGTTAAGTAATCAATGCAATTTATGTTAGTCCTTAAGGGTGATGTCAGGCGTAGACTTCAACAGCTTCACTGACCCTTCTGCAGGCCATGGCTGCATTGCGGCAGGTATCGATACAATCCTGGCAATGGTTATGCTTATGACGGCTGCTTGTGTCGGCGCAGCGGTCACAGATGTCAGCACATAATTTGAGGATTTCAGCCACAAACAGGCTTCGGCGGGTCATCGCTTGAATAGCGAAGGAGCAGATGTCTGCGCATTCACGGTCCAGCTGGATGCTCTCCCGCAGATCGGCCAGATCATATTCCTTGAGGCTTGAGACATAGCTATAGTTACAGGCATCCATACATTTAATCAAAGTATTAATGCATTCCTGATATTGAATTCGTGTCATAGCCTTACAACCTCCTGCAATTAGTATAGGGTATGCCTATGTATTAACCTGCAAGAAAAAGAACGAACCATTCATAAGGAACTGCAGATGGTTAACTATAGGCTTCGTTTGACCGTTGCGGGTCTGGTCAGCAGACGTCTCTCCAGGCGCAGAAGCTCCCTGCGCAACTCGCCGGAGGAGAAATGCTCACCGATGAATACCGCAACATCCGGCACCTCGCCCTGGGGCGTAATTCTCATGAAATCCGCTTCCCTGTAAGCGTACTGAAATAGAAACCGGCTGGAGGTATCTGTAAAAGTTACGATCCCCTTGGCCCGGTAAACATCGCGCGGCAGCTCCTTCACAAACTGTTCGAATTCCTCGCTGTTCACGGGATTCTGGAAATAATGGGTATAAGCCATCACATGATCATGGGATGCATGCATCGCCCCCTCAACTCCGCTCTCCACCTGCTCCCCGTCCGCAGACCGATCATCCATATGAACGGCTCCCACACTGCCCAGCAGCACTTCTGGCTCCAGTTCACAACGCACCGCCGGCAGAATCTCCGCGTAGGCGTTCCACTTGCGCAATACTTCCGAGATCTCTGTAATCTCTGCGGCTTGAATGCGGTCTGTCTTGTTTAGGATCAGGACGGATGCACAGCGGATCTGCTCCTGCATCAGACGGTAAGTAGCCCCTTGCTGGGAGCGGTATAGCTCCAGCAGATGGGCAGCATCGACGACGGTAATCAGCCCCTTCAGCTCTACTTGCTGATATAGAGAGGTCTCCGTTACCGCATCCACAATCTCCAGCGGGTTGGCTGCACCCGTAGCCTCAATGATAACTACATCCGGCGATTCTTTTTTGATTAGTGTGGTCAGCTCCGTACTTAAGTCACCCCTGCTTGTGCAGCAGATGCAGCCGCCCAGCATCTCTGCCATAGGCACAGACTGCTCCACCAGCAAGCCATCCAGATTCACTTCACCCAGCTCGTTCATGATTACAGCCGGCCGCAGGTCCTGAAGGTTCCAATGATCCAAAAGACGCTGTAGTAATGTGGTCTTGCCGCTGCCGAGAAATCCCGACAAAATGTATACTGGTAATGACTGTTCCAAGTTTGCTCCTCCCTGCCTCAATCGGTTATGGTAGCGAGTGTACTACAATGACCGCCTCTGTGCAAGGCGGTACTTGTCTATGGAGGCATACAACAGCTTCCTCCGAAACTTGTTATTACTGCTTCCATCCCCTATCATGAGAAATATAAGCTGTACAGCAGATAATAAAGGGAGCTGGTTCGTATATCATCTGTCGAAGAACACCGGAGCGAAGCCCCGGATTCAGTCGCTTGCTACATCATAACGGTCTCGGATACCCGGACCATCGATACGGACACCGGAGGGCCTATGATCCAGAGTCTGCTGGAAGCCGCCGGTTATACCGTGACCGGCCGCGCCATCGTCAAGGACGATTATGAGGATATCCGGGAGCTGGTCTACAAAAGCTCCGTCCATTCCGGCATCGAAGCTGTGCTTCTGACCGGAGGGACCGGCATTTCCCCCCGTGACACCACCTGTGAGGCCGTAGCCTCTCTGCTTGACAAGTCGCTGCCGGGCTTCGGGGAGATTTTCCGGCTGCTGAGCTTCACCGAAGATATCGGCTCAGCCGCCATGCTCAGCCGGGCCATTGCCGGGACGATCGGCAGTACCGCTGTCTTCTCCATGCCCGGCTCCACCGGTGCAATCAAGCTGGCTATGCAACGGCTGATCCTGCCCGAGCTGCGCCATGTCATGCGCGAGATCTACAAGCGTTCGTGAGACGCAGCATGGACGGACACCTATTTTGCTGGAAACTAGACGAATGAACAAGCAGGCTCCTGCATAACGCGTATACTGGCATAAGTCCACTGCGAAGGAGCTGAGTGTAATGAGAAATTGTCCGAAATGTCCTACTGAAACGGTTACAGATCCCACACAGGTTGTATATGAAGATTACTATCATCCCCAGGTGGTCCAGGTGGTCCACCATGTCGAGGTCGTCAGACGCCACCACTGTGTTCCGGTCCCTCACCATATCTACACTTATTCCGTCCGGGATGAAATGTGCGGGCCTACCGCAATGGTGCGCAGCAGCAGAAGATAGTCTGCCTCTCCCGTCTATAGGATAGTATTTTGTAAAAGGCAAAACCGCCGTCTGCGCTTGAAAGAAACGCGCAGCGGCGGTTTTGCTTTTGTCGGGAATCTATACGATTGGCGGGTCTGTATGAACATCTGCATCGGGTACTGTAGCTGCCCAGCGTGTGAAGGTAACGTGAAAGCCGGCCCGCGTTGGAGCACACAGGAACGGTCCTGCTTGGCTGCCAGTCTCATACGGGAACCGGGCAACGCGGATGGTCCGCCATGGATGATTCTCAGTGCGCGCTCTGAGGATTACCGCATCCTTCATCCGCGAAGCGCGGAGGGTAATCACCTCGCCCTTCCACTCGGGAACAGGGGACAATGACCAGTCAGAGTAACCGTCCGTCACAACTGCACCTATATGAGGAACACCGTCATTCAGCTCAATACCGGCCTTGATCCATTGCTCACCGCTATGCCATAGCATAATGCCTGCCTGGTCATACAGCTCGGTGAACCCGTCCAGCGCAAAGCTGATCTCTACCGCCTCTGCCTTATCCCAGGGGGCAAGCAGCGCATGACCGTTGTCATGCTGGAACCCATACATCGTTTTTTCCCAGTAATCGCTGCCCTCCGCTGCATGGGCCACCAGTTGACCGTCCTCGGTTCTGCTTGACACCGGTTCATTGCTCCATGCTCCATCTTGCCACTCTATGAATCTCATTACGGACTCACCTCTCCTTGTCGTTTGCTCATCATCCTGTTAATGATTTCAGAGCTTACTATCATCACTATGATATACCCAATCATGGCCGGCGGGAGAATCATGAAGGTGCTCCGCGCCGCCGCCCATCCCAACAGTGGAGGCAGAAACGCACCGCCGGTGTAAGCCAAAGCCATCTGATAGCCCATAATCTTCTGCGAATGCTCCGCACCGAACCGGGCGGGTGTCTCATGCAGCATGCAGGGGAAGATCGGAGCCGATCCGAGGCCAATCAGAATAAAAGCGACCAGTGAATATACCGCCGGAAGCGGCAAGGCCAGCAGCAGCGCACCCGCGAGTGAAATCGCCAGTCCGCCGCGAATCAGCGTACGGTTGCTGAACCGGAAGGTAATGAAGCCGGTAATCAGCCGCCCGGCCGTGATTCCGCCATAATAGAGCGAGACCCATCCGGCGGCTGTAGCCGGGGATACCTCCTTGACGTTCACCAGATAACTGCTGCCCCATAGTCCCACCGTAGCTTCCACTCCGCAATAGAACAGGAAGGTAAGCATCGCCAGCTTCACGCCTTTGATCCGCAGCACCTTACTCTCAGCGGGAACGGCCACAGGCCGGGAATCTAACTTCTCAGATATCTCTACGGGCTGCTGGCCGCCCCGTTTGCTTACCTTTGTCCACATCGGCAGACTGAAGAACAGTACCACGACCAGTGCGAACTGAATCATGCTGACCGCGAAAAACCCCGTTCTCCAGGACTCGCCATTCGCAATATACCGCGACATCAGGATCGGCCCTAGCATAGCCCCAACTCCCCAGAAACAGTGCAGCCAGCTCATATGATGCGCCTTGTAATGAGTCGCCACATAATTATTCAACCCTGTATCAATCGAACCGGCCCCAAGACCCAGCGGCAAGGCCAGCAGAGCCACCCACAGGACCGAGGAGGAATAAGAGAAGCCGAGCAGGGCCAGAGCGGTTACCGCTACGCTGATAAAAGTAACCATTCCCGTGCCGAGCCGCTTCAGCACCACACTGCTGGCCAAGCTTGAGATAATCGTCCCGGCGACGACTATCATCGACAGCAGTCCGGCCAGTTCGACCGGCGCCCCGAAGTCCAGCCGGATTATCGGCCAGGCTGCGCCAAGCATCGAATCCGGCAGTCCCAGGCTGATGAATGCCAGATAAATAATAATTAAGAATACTGTTGCCATGTTCCCCCCGCTTAACCTTCTATTATCGGCTGAACCCCCAACTGTAGCGGTGGCGGCTTGACCTCGAAACCACTCTCTCAACCGTCTTTTTGCCTCGTTACTATATTACTTTATAAAAGTATTATAATAAATAGTTTTTTCTGGCTATTTGCGGCTGCAAATAACCCGGCAGAGTGGCTCTGCCGGGCGGGTGCTAACTTTAGCTACTGCTTATGCTAATGAATGCTAAGACTCCAGTAGATCTTACACCTTACAAATCTGGATGCTCATGCTTCGCCTTGAGACGGCTCCAGCGGCGCTGTACTTCACCCTCGAAGCTGCGCAGGGCCGGCTCATTCTCCGGCTTCAGCAGATGGCGGGTCTTGCCCATCGTCTTCAGCCAGGCGGATACTTCTATCCGCTTGTCCTTGTCTTCCGGGTTATAGGTGATATTGGTAATTCCCTGCTCTACTTCATAGAGCGGGAAGAAGCAGGATTCGACAGCGAGGGACACAATATCTGTGCCGTCCTTGTCGTCGCTCATCCAGTTCAGCGGACAGGCAATGAGAATCTTGCCGTAGACCAGACCTTCATTTTGCGCGTACCACTGGGCTTTTGCCGCCTTCTTCAGCATATCCTGCGGATAAGCTTCACAGCCGGTGAAGACATAAGGAATGTTGGTAGCCGCCATAATCTGCGCTGTATCCTTGTGCTGGGTCACCTTGCCCTGCTGGGTTTTGCCGATGCTTGAGGTGGAAGTCCGGTGTCCGAGCGGTGTCGAATAGGACTGCTGCGCCCCTGTATTCATGTACCCTTCGTTATCATATTCCACGATGATCATCTTGTGGCCGCGCAGCGCTGCGCCGATTGCAGGTCCCATCCCGATGTCCATCCCGCCGTCGCCGGTAACCATAACGAACGTGAAGTCTTCCTTCAGCCCCAGCCCGTCAAGCTCACCGCGGCGTTTGCGTTCCCAGAACATCTCAACCACACCGGACAGTGTAGCCGCACCATTTTGGAACAGATTGTGGATGAACGTCGATTTATGAGAGGAATACGGATAACCTGTAGTCGTTACCATCGCACAGCCGGTGTGGTAGAGCGCAACGATATCGCCTTCAATCCCTTTGAAGAACAGCTCCAGTCCGGAGAAAATCCCGCAGCCCGGACATGCGCCGTGCCCTGGAGACAGACGTCTTGGCTTCTTCATCAGCGAACGTACCGGCGGAACTCTGACACTCAGCTTGCCTGTCTCTTCGTTCTGGGTAACCGTGATCAGGCCGGTCTTCAGCTTATCGAAATCCATCGGCTTCAAGAGGCGCTTCGGCGCATTCTCCGGCGCTCCCGGATTGTGGCCATAGTAATCAAACGGAATCTCTACACGGTCCGCAACAACGGCATCCATAGCCAGCTGGAAGAAGTGGTGTCCGTCTTCGGCATAGAAATCTTTACCGCCCAGTCCGTAGATCCGGCTGATAACCTTTGTCGTGGTATTGCCATAAGTGAACAGGGCTGCCTTAATCTCGTTCACCATGTTCCCGCCGTGTCCGCCGACCGAATCCGCACGGTCACCTACAGTAATGGCTTTGACATTCTTCAGTGCTTCAGCAATCTGCTTCTGGGGGAACGGGCGGATCATGTTCGGGGAGATCGCTCCTGCCTTGATTCCCTGCTCACGGAGCTGATCGACTACGTCCTTAATGATCTCCGAAGCGGAGTTCATCAGGAAGACAGCGACATCGGCATCCTCCATCCGGTACTGCTCGATCATCTCATAATGGCGTCCGGTCAACTCTGCGAATTCCTGGGCAATTTCTTCAAAGACTTCACCCGCATTGTACATTGCAACGGATTGCTGATAGCGGTTGTTGATGTAATCCGGTTCATTCATGTAAGGTCCCACAGTGACCGGGTTATTGCGGTCAAGGGTATCGGTGAAGCCTGCAGGCGGTTGCTCGCCAACGAACTTGTGAACATCCTCACGGTGGGCAAAAGCCTGCACCCGGCGCTTCTGGTGCGAAGTGAAGTAACCGTCAGAGGCCACCATCACCGGCAGCCGTACCTTGGCGTGTTCCGCCAGCTTCAGAGCCATCAGGTTCATATCATAGACCGACTGCGGATCACGGCACATCAGGATCGGCCAGCCAGTGTTCAGAGCGAAGTACAGATCCGAGTGGTCTCCGTGAATATTCAGCGGTCCCGAGATCGAACGGCAGACCAGGTTCATGACCATCGGCATCCGCGTACCTGCTTGTACAGGCAATTGCTCCAGCATGAACATGTACCCTTGAGCGCTCGTTGCATTAAATACACGACCGCCTGCCGTCGAGGCACCGTAGCAGATCCCGGCGGAGCTGTGCTCGCCGTCGGACGGTACCAGCATAATATCGTGCTGGCCGCTGGCCTTCATCGTATCAAGGAACTGGGCCACCTCAGTCGATGGGGAGATCGGGAAATAACCCATGACATGATAGTTAATCTGATGCGCGGCATAGGCCGCCATTTCATTGCCGGACTCGTATAGGAATTTCTGTTCTACCTTGGCGGAGCCTACTTCTTTCTCATAATCAATAGCCACAATGTATTCCACCTTTCTTCCGGATTTTAGACTGGAGTTACCAGATCGAACTGATGCTTCACGGCATGGCTGTCTGCATAGCCTTCCTTCTCCCTCATGCTGGATAATGCCGAGGTCGGACAGGCACCGATGCATTTCAGGCAGCCTTTACAGTACTGGTAGTCAATACCGAGCAGGAACATCTGCGAACGGCCCTTGCGGTCCAGGCGCTCTTCCCACACGAAGCATTGGTCAGGACATACCGTGTCACACTGTGCGCAGTTGATACAGGACTCGATCTCAAATGCCGGAAGCATACCGGAACGGGAGATGCTGAGATTCTTCAGGAAGCTGCTGCCCGGGTTCGTGATCGTTCCGCCCATCGGCTGAGTCTCATAACCGAGAGCCGAAATATCAGAACGTACATATTCCGGCATGCTATCGCCGGCAGCCAGCTCGAACTGCATGAACTTCACTTCATTATAGCCGCGCTCGAAGGTTGTAATGGCGGACTGGACAGCCTGCGGATATTTTTTGCCAAGGGACTTCTCAATGACGCCCTTCATAATATCCGTATCGAGGAACGGGCAGAGCCGGAACAGCGCCCCCAGCATGGCCATGTTGACGCGGTTCTTCTCCTTGAGTGCGATGCTGGTAGCATCGATCACTGCAATCGTGCCGGCCTTCATCTTAAGCAGCTCTCTGAGTTCTTCCGGCGTCTTGGCCGAGTTCACAAGAACGGTGCTGTGTTCATGAATTCCGCTGGTTACATTAACGGTCTTGGCAAGTGCTTCGTGAAATACGCCTACAACATGCGGACGCTCGACCGGCGAAGTATCGCGGATATGGGTATCCATATCACAGAAACGGATGTGAGCCTTAACCGCAGACCCCTTCTTCTCCGAACCGTACGATGAGAAGCTGACGCCGTTCAGCCCTGCGCCGACCACTCCTGCTTCCGCCAGCATTTTACCTGCCAGGTTCGCGCCCAGGCCTCCAATGGATTCCAGACGAATCTCAAAGAAGCCGAGTTCATTTACTATTGGCAATTGTACCACCGACATAACCCCTTTCTTAGTCCATCCTTTTGACTTTTTTAAGCGATTGTAACTTGATTTTGCAAGCCGCGAAGTGACATATCTTGCATTTTCCACGCTCAGGAAATCACAATTCTTTATTGATTTGGGCAGGTTCCTTTATACGCGACAGCATGGTGTTATTTCGATAGAAGAAAAACTTCCATGAAAACGACAAATTGTGAAGATTCTGTGTAATTCTGCACTTTCCCAAGCAAACTGTGGATGAGATGTCATCCTTAATTTAGCAATAAAATTAAAAATTAAGATGTTAAAAATATCACAGAAATTTTGGGCGATGCACAGTACCGGCAGCATCGTCAATGATCTTCATCCCTATTAGGGCTGTGTTTACTGTAGGGCAAAGTAAATAAAGTAGATCCATTAAAACAGTGGGCAGATTTTAGTCCGCAAGTTATGCAGACATAACTTTATTCGATAGAGTTGATTTATGTACATTTGAACAACGGTCCGTCCTTAGAGCGTCCACCCAAGTCCTCGCTTCGATCCCACTTAAAAACAGAGGGCTATCCCATTGGGACAGCCCTATTAAATATTCAGCTCATATTAGAGTACTTCGTATGGGACAAAGTCTGACAGATGTAGACATACTATAAACGTCTCAAGAAAACAAGCCATTTATAACCAGTACTGCTAGAGTGATAATCTTCTCCATAATCCCAGAACAAAATGCTTGCGGCATCCCCATTGTAGTCGGTTTTTCGACCATATCTGGGCCACACACTTCTGCCGCACCGAATGTGGTCGGTTTTTCGACCATATTCGGCTGTTCGGTGAAATCAGCGAAGTCATTCCTATTACTGATCCAGAATATAGTCATCCTGCCGATTCTCCAAGACACTTACCACCAACTTTATGCACAACTTATCCATATCGGACGTAAATCATAATTTCCTAATCAATTAAAAAAGCAGCCTCACCAGTTTACACCGGGAAACTGCCAGGGAACGCTTAGTAAGCCCACCAGTTGCCTGACATGACAATCATCGAGAACAGCTTGAGGCTGTCTTCATAATAGTCCTCTGCTGCGCTGTTCGCCGTATGGCTCCAGAGGGAGTTCAGCCAGCTCTGGTTGGCGGAGGAGGTCATTGCGCTTACGCCGAAGGGGGCATAGAATGCGCCGCTGTTATAGCTGCCGAAGGTGGTTCCGTTCAGCTTATAGCCGTCCTTGATGTTACCCGGCGTATTGCTTGCTTTGGTCTTGATCCAGCTGTTCAGCTGATTCAGCTGGGATAAGGCCCGGTTATCGCCTGTCAGCAGATAATCGGTGGTGATCCGCCACGGGGTGCGGCAGGAATTATAGTTATAGTTGCCGTCGTTGGCATCCTCCAGGAAATTGGCCGCAGCCGGCTTATAGGTATTGCTGGAGTAGACCACGAAGTCCGGCAGCAGGCCGGTGGTTGAGCTGTAGCCGGTGTAGAGGCTGTTGATTAAGGTGTAGGTCTTGTTCGTTACATTCTGCCAGCGGGCATCCCCGGTAGCGGTCTGGAAGGCCTTCAGGTGATTGAGCATGAAGTCTGAAGGGCGGGTAGCCGTATTGTATGAGCCGCTGTTCGCCCAGTCCCCGAGACGGATTGTCCACTGGGTCTGATTAATCTCATTATCCATGATGGCGTTAATCATATTCGTCGCAGTCTGCAAATAGTTGACAGTTCCGCTGCTTCCCCATTGCTTGTGGGCCAGCAGCAGCGAGAAGGCAATATCCATATCGCCGTCGGTTGCGGAGTCTTCCCCTTCGATATTCTGAAAGCTGCTGTTCTGCTTCCAGGACATCAGATAGGGGTTGATGGCGCTTGGATGTGCTGTGTAATAATTGTAGAGTCCGTTGTAGTAGGTCTGTGCGTTACTGTCGTAGCCGGCCATCAGCACGGTGAACAGCATGCCATAGCCATGTGCTTCAGAGACCGTCTCCCCGGCTGAATTATATTTCACATAATATTTGCCTGTTCCGGCAGGCTTAAGATATGCGCCTTTCCAGGCATCCCATTTGGTCTTGACGGCGTTATCCATGACGCTCTGAGTGACATTGTTCGGTTTAATGGTTCCGCTTGTATAGGTGGTGTGCTGCGGGAACGGTTTGTTCACAGCGGCGAAGGCGGACCCGGCAGGCAGGATAAATATGGCCAGACATAGAAGCATCAGACTTTTCCAGTGCAGCTTGCGTTTCCCTTGCTTGTTCATCATCCATTCACTCCTTGTGGTTGGGGTGGATACTTAAGAGAACCTATTGTATTCACAAACGGACAGCTGTAGGAAAAGCTCACCTCCTTACCGGATATTGCGGATGCTCCCTGCCGGACAAAAGTTAAAGCGCTTAAACTATTGTCTCAAAAAAATAATCTTCCTCTACCAAAATTGTAAATTGGAACATATTTAATATATTATTCCAGAGACTCTATGTCAATAAGCATATGGTCCTGCGTAAGAAGTGCCCGTTATGATAGCAAACAGGAGCCTGACCAGCGGCCTTCCTCTATTGATGCAGCAACAGCCCCTCTCAGCCGGCGGACAATCCAGCCGGCCGAGAGGGGCTAAGTCAATATCTCTATTCCTGCACTACGGTCCGGTTACTCCACATCCGTAATCATATGCTCTGCAATCAGCTGCTGCTTGCGGTTCCATAGCTGCTCGCTGAGATTCACGCGGAAGACTTCCGGGTTCAGCTTACGCAGGTACTCCGGCCAGAAGAGGTCGAGCTGCTCCTGATGATAACGCCTTATCTCCGCCAAATCCGGCAGGGTATAGACTTGGAAGCCGTTCACCACAATCGGCTCCAGCATCCGCACCGCGTCGTAGCGCTCCACATGCTTCTTCATATATGGATGCAGCGGGTTGAACAGCTTCAACCGCACTCCACTGCGGGGCGCCGGCTCATCGGCGAAGCTGATATAATCAGCCAGCGCCTTGCCGTTCTGGCCGATAATGCGGTAGACTTCCTTTTTGCCGGGCGTAGATACCTTCTCGGGATTGGAAGAGATCTTGATCGTAGGGATCATCTCGCCGCTGGGCGCTTCAATCTCAACCAGCTTGTAGACCCCGCCCAGTGAAGGCTGATCCGAAGCGGTAATCAGTTGGGTTCCGACCCCCCATGTGTCAATAGCCGCCCCCTGTGACTTCAAGTTCATGATGGTGTTCTCATCCAGATCATTGGAGGCCACGATCTTCACATACTGCAGCCCGGCTTCATCCAGCATCTCACGCGCCTTGCGGGACAGATAAGCCAAGTCACCGCTGTCCAGCCGGATGCCGTTCATCCGCTTGCCTTGCGCTTCCAGCTTCTTCGCTGTATTGATCGCATTCGGCACACCGCTGCGCAGAGTATCGAACGTATCCACAAGCAGCGTCACGCCGTCCGGCATCACCCTTGCATAAGCATCGAACGCCTCCTGCTCGCTCGGGAAGCTCTGCACCCAGGAATGGGCATGGGTGCCCTTCGTAGGGATGCCGAACTTTTTGCCGGCCAGCATGTTAGAGGTTGCATGGAAGCCGCCGACATAAGCGGCGCGAGCGCCCCAGATTGCGGCATCCGCTTCCTGCGCGCGGCGCGTTCCGAACTCCAGCAGCGTGTCGTTAGGGGCTACCTGCTTGATCCGCGACGCCTTGGTAGCGATCAGCGTCTGATAGTTCATGAAGTTCAGGATCGCAGTCTCGACAAGTTGCGCCTCCATAATCGTGCCTTCGACCCGGATCAGCGGCTCATCCGGGAACACCAGGGCCCCTTCCTTCATGGAATGGAGGCTGCCCTGGAAATGGAACTGCAGCAGTTCCTCCAGGAAGGCCGGCGCATAATTCTCCTCCTGCTCCGACAGGTAGCGGATATCCTCTTCCGTGAACCGCAGCTCCGCGATGTACTGGGCAATCCGCTCCAGTCCGGCGAACACGGCGAACCCGTTGCCGAACGGCAGCTTGCGGAAGTAGGCTTCGAATACTGCCCGGCGCTTGTGCGTACCGTTCACCCAGTGGGCATACATCATATTAATCTGGTATTTGTCTGTATGTAGAGCAAGTTCTCTCCTCAAGTCCTCATCTCCTAATCATTGCACTGGTGTATTTGGATGCTGCTTCTGCTGATGTATCATTGCTCTGCTAACGCCGTGACCACCTTCGCGCCAAGACTGCCGCGGAAATGTCCGAGCGCCCATACATGCCCGTCAGGATTGAAGCTGGCGACGGCATCCTCATGTACGGTAATCCCGAAGCCGTGGTTGTAGGCATCCACTGCCGTATGCAGCACACAGATATCCGTGCATACCCCGATCAGATGCACCTCGGTAATGCCCCGCTCACGCAGCTTCAGCACAAGATCCGTGCCGCAGAAGGCGCTATATCGCGTTTTGTCCATCCAGTAGATGGCTTCCCGGTTCTCCTCGTAGACAGCCTTCAGGCTGCCGTACAGCTCACGCCCCTGACTTCCCCGCAGATTATGCGGCGGAAACAGCTTGGTCTCCGGGTGGTACGGGTCATCCGCTTCATGCAGATCTACAGCCATTACCACATAGTCCCCGCTACGTACGAATTGCTCCGTCAATTCACTGACTCTCTTCGCAATATCGATGCCGGGCTGGCCGACAGGCAGGTTCCCGTCAACGAAATCATTCGTGAAATCAATTACAATCAGTGCTCTCATGGTAGGATAGCCCCCTAAAAGGTTAATAGGCCTGCACTTCCCGGCAGCTTAAGTATAAATGGATAGTAACGGCTCATGGTCCGTGAACATATAGAGCTGTGCCGGGCGCTGGGAGTATTGATTGGAGCTGAGCGGATTCCCCGCTTCATCGCTCACTTCTTTTAATATACCCTGACGGCTGCGTGTTGACGTAATTTTGCGGATAAAATTCGGTTCTTTGAATTCCGGCACCACCGTCTGGATCACCTGGTACAGCTCGCTCAGCGTGAAATGGCGCGGCAGGAACTGCCGGGCAATCGTCGTCTGCAGCATCTGCTGCTGTATCCGCAGGTAGGCATCGGTAATAATATCATGGTGGTCAAAAGCCAGTTCCAGCTCCTCCAGCGCTTCCTGCAGGGTGAACAGGCCAACCTCGCCTGCATCATCCGAGGCCTGCCGCTGCTCCAGCATCCACTCCTCCACCAGTGCAAAGAAGGCATGGCTGATAATCCAGCCGCGCGGATCCCGGCCCGGCTGGCTGTAGACGCCGAGATATTCCAAATGCCCGCCGTCCACGCCGGTCTCTTCCTTCAGCTCGCGCGTAGCGGCATCATAGATCGATTCATCCTCCTGGCAAAAGCCGCCAGGCAGGGCCCACATGCCCGCACACGGCCATTTTTTGCGCCGGACCAGCATCACCTTCAGCTCCCGCAGCGGCAGCGTCTTCGTGACGGTCTTCCGCTCGCGCTTAGTCAGTGTAAACATGACAATATCCGCCGGAACGCCATCCGGAGTGCGGTACTTCTTGGCGTTATAGGTTTGTTCCGCGTTCTCAGTCACTATAGATCATCCTTTGCCGTGCTATTGTTTGTTGTTCGTACCTTTTAATGTACCAAACCTGTCCGCCCAAAATCAACCGGAGCCGGCCTGCTAGCTTATGTAAAAAGGGACGGATTCACATCCGCCCCCGGGGTGTTCTGCATTAATCTCCGCATGTGGAGGGCGGCGCCTCGGTGCCTGCTTCCACATTGATTTTATCCGAAACGGTATCCCTGATCACTGAAATCACCATCTGCAGCAGATAATTGATATCGCTCTGGCTCTGCTGGAACTCGTTCACAACCGGGATACTGTCGATTTCATCCTGCAGCTCTTCGATCTCACGTTCAATCTTCTCGACCATGGCCTGGTTCTTGAAGCTCTCGAACGCCACAATCTCCTTCTGCTTCTTCTTAATCGTAGCAATGAGTCCCTGCACACGCTCGTGATTCAGAATCTTCTGCTCGGCCTGCTGGAAATGACGGACCTCCTCACTGGTTGAGATGAGTGCAGCCAAGTCCTTCGCCTTGCCCATAATATCCTCCCGGACAATTAAATCACGGGTATTGTGAGTCTGCATGCCATATTCATTCAGTCGTGCTTCTTCCTGGCTCATTCTTCTCGCCCCATTTCTCTATAATTAGAGGACCGCTGCGGCTTCCGCCTGATAGTCCCCCTGGATGTACCAAGTCTTCGCGCCGGTAATGCTCACCTGCACCAGCGTGCCGATCAGGGAGGACGGGCCTTCAAAATGCACAAGCTTACTGTCACGGGTACGTCCGGCCAGCATCCGGGCATTATTCTTGCTCGTACCTTCCACTAATACCTCCACCCGCTGGCCCAGCATCCGCTCATTCCCCAGCCGGCTCTGCTCCTTGATCAGATCATTCAGACGCTGGAGACGCGCGCTCTTGACCTCTGCCGGAACATTATCGTCCATCCCGGCTGCCGGAGTCCCTTCACGCGGAGAATAAATGAAGGTATACGCCATATCATACCCTACTTCGCGCACCAGGGACAGTGTCTCCTCGAACTGCTCCTCCGTCTCACCGGGGAAGCCGACAATAATATCGGTAGTCAGCACCGCATCCGGCACGCCTGCCTTAATTTTACGGACCAGCTCCAGATAGGCTTCACGGGTATATTTGCGGCTCATGCGCTTCAGCACGGCTGTACTTCCCGACTGCACCGGCAGATGGATATGCTCCACCAGATTGCCGCCTTTGCCCAGCACATGAATCAATTTATCGTCAAAATCACGCGGATGCGAGGTCATGAACCGGATACGCGGAATATCGATCCCCCGCATGTCGTCCATCAGGTCTCCGAAGGTATAATCGATATCGGTAAAATCCTTGCCGTAGGCGTTCACATTCTGCCCCAGCAGCGTTACTTCCTTGAACCCCTGGCGGGCCAGCTCCCGCACCTCGGCAATGACGTCCTCCGGACGTCTGCTCCGCTCCTTCCCCCGGGTGAACGGCACAATGCAGTAGGTACAGAACTTGTCGCAGCCGTACATAATATTCACCCAGGCGCGCAGACCCTCCCGTTTCTTCGGCAGATTCTCAATGATATCGCCTTCCTTGGACCAGACCTCAATGACCAGCTCGCGGCTGAATACCGCTTCCTTGATCAGCTCCGGCAGGCGGTGGATATTATGTGTGCCAAAAATCAGATCCACGAAGCCGTACCGGCTCATGATCCGGTTGACCACGCCCTCCTCCTGGGACATACAGCCGCAGATCCCCAGGAGCAGGCCGGGCTTCTCCAGCTTCAGTGTTTTGAGATGGCCCAGCTCTCCGAATACCTTATCCTCCGCATTCTCGCGGATCGCACATGTATTAAGTAAAATAATATCAGCTTCGCTGCGGTCTTCAGCCGCCCGGTAACCGAGCTGCTCCAGCATCCCCTTCATCGTCTCCGTGTCATGCTCATTCATCTGGCAGCCATAGGTAGTAATATGATAGCTTTTGCCTGCACCGAAATCTGCCATCTCCGGCGGAATGTCGAAATGATAGAGCACCTCAATCTCTTCCTTGCCCCGCCGCTTGCCTTCCTTGTAATCGGGCTGGCTGTTGATTTGTACGTTTCTGCCTTTGATCCGGTAGGTGGTCTTGCCTTCAGTCTCGCTGATGATCTTGGCATCCGTGAAATCGAAATACTGCCCGTAATCCTTACTCCCCTTCGCCATGCTACTAACACATCCTCTGCTGATGTCCCCGTATTTTCAGAGCTTTTCTAGTGTAAAATTATATCATACCGCTCCCAAGATAATCCATTCTGAACATTTCAGGATCTAAGGGCTTTACCGTGATGTATACGTTATAGTTTATAGTGTTAATCAGGAGGAGGCCGTGATTATGATCCGTATTGGCGCTTTAGCGAAGACAGCGAATATCAGTAAAAGAACCTTATACCACTATGAGCATATTGGACTGCTGCAGCCCACAAGGGTCTCTGAAAACGGTTACCGCTTCTACGATAACCAAGCTGTAATCCGGCTTCAAAAAATTCTGTTATTGAAATCGATCGGCTACACCTTAGAGCAAATTAAAGAGCTGTTACAGAATCAGAATCCGGCCGATGAACATGACCATTGGATAGCATCATTGCATGAGCAGATCGAGCTGATCGAACGAAAAAAAGAAGAGTTAAGCCGCAAGCAGTATTATCTCAGGTCTACACTTCATACCGTCCGGCTCAAAGGTACAGAGCATCTGCAAGATTTAATGCAGGTCCTTGCGGCTATGAATTACCGTCCTCTAAGCGATGGAATCATTCCAGCCGAATTCAGGGAGGAGCCGTCACTAACTGTTGAGGAGGTTGAGCTGCTTAAGCGTCTACCTGTCCTGGGCGGCAGCAGCAGCAAAGCGGAGGAGCTTGTACGCCTTTTAGAGCAAGCCGGTTCGTTGGTGGCCTCGTCCCCCTATTCTTCAGAAGCTCAAGAGCTGGCTGGCCGTTTATATAACATGGCGCTGGACCTTTTTGAAGATAATGAGACGCTGCTGGATGTATATTGGGAAATGATCCCGCCCGCTGATGGTGCAACTCCTGTCGTGATGGGCATGGATAGCGCAATGATGTCTTTTGTAGATGAGATGATCGGATATTATCTTGGGCATAGAGAGGAGAACCGGCATGAATAGAGGACTACAATCACTGGGCATTCTTAAGAATCCTTGGATGTTAGCTGTACTGGCAGGAGTAATGATCCTGTTATCAGCCTGTGGAACAACTGAAGATGCAATACCCGGAAAGAAGACTGAGGAGTCAACAGCAATGGTTGAACCGGAAGCAGACGCTATACTCGTAGAGGTGCTAATTGAAAGTGATAGTGATGCAGCACATAATCTGGAGGTGGAAGTCAATGCCCGTGACCATCCGCAGAGTGTGTATTTCGATTCTATCCAACTCCCTTACAGAGAGGAATTTGCTGTCCCCAAAGACACGTTCATACCGTTAACCTCTACTAAGGTACAAGCAGAAAAGGATGCCAATGCCACTTGGATAAGCTGCTCAATCCTGTATGACGGAGAGGTAGTAGCGACTCATAAATCCAGAGGGGATAGCGCGAAGTCTGTATGCGAGAAGAAGTTCCGCCTGGGTCCTGGATAATGGGTACGATCGGGAAATCCGGTCCTACCGCGCGGCGGCAGGAAGAGAGGGCATGTCAGTCCTGCGGGTGAATGAGATTACCTGCGCGCCAGCAAATGTATGCTGTTTTCCGCATACATTCTGAGCTCCTCATATACTCATGCGGCCTCCGGATCATTCAAAGAGTACTTCTCCCCACGCTATGCCCCCTTATCCACAACAGACGGATAATATAATTTCCTATACGACAAAAAAGCCCGGCCTTAAATGTAAGGTCCCGGACTTATTTATTACAACCAGCTTGCCGCCGGACGTCTTAACTCCCAAGCCTATAGATCAAAATCGATGCGTTAGAGTTGATCTGCGTTCCACCGGCTAAGGTCTGTAAATTGATTGCAGAGGCACTGGAATGGTTCCTTAAAGTGATTACATCGCCGGGGACTACAGAAATAATTACCATCCCGGGGTTAGGCTGTGTTCCCGCTCCTGAACCATAGACGCTGCCACCTACAGGTGCCCCGTTCAGATACAAAGTGAACTGATTCGGTTCCACTGCGGTGACAATGAAGATTACCGCATAATCTCCTGCATTCTCAACATTAATCTGAGCTGTATTAGGGGTATGCGAGAAGCCGACAAGACTCTCATTGCTGTCAAAAGTAACATCTGCTTCGGTAGCCACGGTCTGAGCCGCCGTATTGAAAATATAAGCATAAGATGACGCCAGTGCACCCGTTACCCCCGTTGCACCCGTAGCACCCGTTACTCCCGTCACACCCGTTACTCCCGTCACACCCGTTGCACCCGTCACACCCGTCACACCCGTTGCACCCGTCACGCCCGTCACACCCGTTACTCCCGTCACACCCGTTACCCCCGTTACTCCCGTCACACCCGTTACCCCCGTCACACCCGTTGCACCCGTTACTCCCGTCACACCCGTTACCCCGGTAGCTCCGGTGACTCCTGTTGCCCCTTCTCCCAGCAACTCCTGCGAGACCAGCCGGTGTGCTGTCACCAACTGCCCGCTGGCATTTTGGCCCCATAGGGATACCTGCGCTTCGGAGACTGCCGTTCCTGTCGTGTTGAACACGAATTCAAAAGCATCCAGGTCCGCATAGTAAATTTTGGTAACCACTTGGGAGGGCGCCACACTGATCTCCTCCTGCACATATAAGGTGCGTATGCCGTTCAGGGTATAACCCAAAATAAGAATATCGAAGAATCCGGTTATATTGCGGCCGTCTATTTTGAGTGTTACCCTTTGAGTCGGGCGGGTCCCCGTATTGCTTGCAATATTATTCTCAATTGGTCCTGTAGATAAAATTGCCATTTCCAGCTCCCCTCTCAACCTAAATCCAGCTATATTAATAGCAATATTCGAGAGAAAACAGAAGCGTGTTGGCATATTGGCATTATTGTAAGAAACAGTCAAAATCAGTACATCTTCAAAGATTCACCCGCAAAAAAACACCCCATGCGGGCAGCCATGAGCTGATAGACTTGAAGTCTAACCTAATGGCTTGGCACAGGGTGTTACAGATCAAGCTCTATTGATTAATACAAAGTCTTCGTAGCATCGGAGGTAAAATGATTAATCTCATGAATCGCACCCGCCTGTACCTTGGCTGGCCAAGCCGGATCGCTGATCAGGGCTCTGCCGACCGCCACCAGATCGAACTCTTCCTTCTCCAGCCGCCCCAGCACGCGGTCGATGTTGTCCCCTTGATTCTTCTCCGTGACCGGGCTTGGAAAAGCGCTGTCCAGGCCGACAGAACCCACGGTGATCGTCGGTTTGCCTGTAATCTTCTTGGTCCAGCCTGCCAGGTTAAGCTCCGAGCCTGCGAATTCCGGCTCCCAGAACCGCCGGGTCGAGCAGTGGAAGATATCCACACCGGCATTGCTGAGCGGGGTCAAGAAGCGGGCCAGGTCTTCGGGAGTATCTGCCAGCTTAGCGTCATAGGCCCCGGCCTTCCACTGTGAGAAGCGGAGGACGATCGGGAAATCCGGTCCTACCGCGCGGCGGCAGGCATCTATCACTTCCACCGCGAAGGTGGTGCGTGCTTCCAGATCGCCGCCGTATTCATCAGTCCGGCGGTTGGTCTTCTCCCAGAAGAACTGGTCGATCAGATAGCCGTGTGCTCCGTGCAGCTCAATGCCGTCGAAGCCGATGGCCTTGGCCGCCTTCGCTGCCTTGGCAAAGGCACTGACGATGGCCTGAATCTCGCTCTTAGTCATCGGCTCCGTGACCTGCTCTCCGGCCAGATTCAGCCCGGACGGGCCGATCGGCAGCGCGGAAGCGTTAGGCAGCTCACCAATACTGCGGGCCATGCCAACATGCCAGAGTTGAGGCATAATCTTGCCCCCGGCGGCATGCACCTTGCGAACGACCTGCGCCCATCCCTCCAGGGCGGCTTCGCCATGGAAGTTCGGGATATCCTGATGGCTGACTGCCGCCGGATGATCGATGGCTGTGCCTTCGGTAATGATCAGGCCCACCCCGCCTTCCGCGCGGCGGCGGTAATACGCCGCCACCTCAGGGCCAGGTACGCCCTCAGGAGAATGTACCCGGGTCATCGGGGCCATCACCACACGGTTACTGAGGGACAAGCCTCCGCATTCAAAAGGTTCAAACAACGCAGCAGCATTCATAATTCATTAACCTCCATTTCATACGATGATTACTTGATAATTACTTTAAGTAAGCAATAGTATGACGGTTCCCGGCGGCAAATGCAAATGACTGTGACAGGGGTATTCTTCGTGGGCGTTTGGCTTGGCGTAACGGACTAAGCAGCACTTATTCCGGTTGCAAGTCACAATTGGGGGAAGTAACGGACCCCATAGGCCTTATTCACCGATAATATGCTCCTAAACATGGTTTAGAGAGACGATAAGGTCCACTCGGTCCGTTTCGCCGCACAAAGCGGTGTTTTCCTGAGAATAAGTTCCCTCCGGTCCGTTAGTACCGATTCGCTTTGGTTAACAAGGGAGATAGAATAGACGTCATACATTCAGAATGCCGGGTCTCGGAGTCACGCGGAAGGCAGCGGCCAGATCTGCCAGCTGCTGATCGGTAATCTTCTGCCGAATCTCTCTTCCGCCGATCAGGTTATAGACAATCGCGGCCTTCTCAATCGTTTCAACCAGCCCGAAGGTGGCATCCATCGTCGCACCGGTAACAAAGATCCCATGCTGCGGCCAGATGACCACGCGGTATTCCTTCATCCGGTCAGCGGTAGCCCGGCCGATCTCGCTGCTCCCCGGCACCATCCAGGGAATGACGCTGACGCCATCCGGGAAGACCACCAGACATTCTGTACACATCTCCCACAGCGTCTTCGTGAATTTCAGCTCATCCAGATCATGGGTGAAGGTCATGGCAATCACATTCGTTGCATGGGTATGCAGCACAATCCGGTGAGCCGGATCAACCTTTAGCCGTTCGATATGGCTCATGAAGTGGGAAGCCAGCTCACTGGTCGGAACAGCGCCATTACGCAGTCCCCATAGCACCTCTACACTCTCGCCGCTGCTGCTGACACGCAGCACACCCAGATTGGCTTCAGGGTCCTTGATCACATTACGGAAATACTTGCCTGATCCGGTCACGATGAAGTATTTGCCCGCCAGTTCGGCTACAGGGAAGGTAAGGCTGATCGTACGCAGCGGCTCACGGATATTGATATACTTGGCTACCTCTTCTTCATCCAGGAGGTAACTGACATTGCCCCCGTTCAGCTCATCCCAGCCCAGCGACCACATGTGATGGGTAATTTCGGACATTTCCTCGATAAAAGGCGCGGTGACGCCGGATATATACCCTTTGGATTCAATTACGGAAGTACTCATATGCTCTCTCCTTCTATATGCACCTTCAGCGTGCGGGTATTCGTTAATTTGTGATTTCAGCAGTAAACACTGATCTTATCTTAAAGCCAATACATCCTGCTCATAGCTCTTCACTTCAGCCAGCCACCCCTCACGGACCGGGGTTCCCTGCGAAGCGCAATAGTAATCCCATACTGCACCGAAAGGATAGGACTTGAATTCTTCCACCAGGGCCAGCCGTGAGGTGTAATCTCCGGCCTGTTCAATGGCCCGAAGCTCCTCTACCGGCTCCAGCATGGCGCGCAGCAGGGCCTTGATCGTATTGCGCGTGCCGATCACCCATGCTGCCAGATGATTGATACTGCCGTCAAAGAAGTCGAGGCCGATATGCGTACGCGGCAGCAGATCCCCGCGAACCAGCTCACGGGCAATCTCCAGCAGCTCATCGTCCATCGTGACCACATGATCACTGTCCCAGCGGACCGGTCTGCTGACATGCAGCAGCAGCTGCTCGCTGAACATCAGGATGGAGCTGAGCTTGTTCGAGATCACTTCCGTCGGATGGAAATGCCCCGCATCCAGGCAGATTGCCTTGCCGCGTGTCAGGCCGTAGCCCATGTAGAACTCATGCGATCCGACCACGTAGCTCTCCGAGCCGATACCGAACAGCTTGCTCTCCACAGCATCGACATTGTACTGCGGATCAATCTCTTCGCTGAAGATTTCATCCAGCGATTCCTTCAGGCGCATGCGCGGAGCCAGCCGGTCCACCGGAGTATCCTTGTAGCCGTCAGGCACCCAGAAATTCGTGACACACGGCTGGCCCAGCTCGCGGCCGAAGTGCTCAGCAATGCTGCGGGAGGCCTTGCAATGCTTAATCCAGAAGCTGCGGATCTCTTCGTCCGCATGGCTCAGGGTGAACCCGTCTGCCGCCTTCGGATGCGAGAAGCAGGTCGGATTGAAATCAAGGCCTAAGCCCTGCTCCTTGGCCCATTCCACCCAATTCTTGAAATGGCGCGGCGCCAGCTCATCCAGATCCACCTGCTCCTTCGTATCGGCATAGATCGCATGCAGATTGACCTTATGCTTGCCGGGAATCAGCGAGAGGGCCTTCTCCAGATCCTGACGCAGCTCATCCGGTGTACCGGCCCGTCCGGGGTAGCTGCCGGTCACGGCAATGCCGCCGCTCAGCTCTTTATCCTTGAACAGAAAGCCCCGTACATCATCGCCCTGCCAGCAGTGCAGCGATACTTTGATCTGCGCCAGCTTCTCCAGTACCTCATCCGTTTGAATTCCATGGGCTGCATATAATTTTTTGGCTTCGTTGTAGCTGTTAATGATGCTCTGATCCATGCTGTTGCCTCCTAATACGTATTGTGAACATCCGCTCCCGGATGAAGCTGCTCCCAGCGGACCAGCAGCTCCGCCAGCTGAGGTACCGGCTGCGGCAGATAAGACTGAATCGCGAAGGACTGAGAGATGATATGCCGGGCTTCATGAATGTCTGTTATGCGGCCCGCCTCAATCATCTGCACAGCCAGATTACCCAGGGCTGTGGATTCGGTCGGTCCGGCCAGCACTTCCCTGCCGGTAACATCTGCCGTCAGCTGGCACAGCAGCCCATTGTTAGCGCCGCCGCCGACAATTTGCAGCACTTCGGTACGCTCCCCGGTGAGTTCTTCCAGCTCAGCCAGATGACTGCGGTAGGATAACGCCAGACTGTCAAAGATACAGCGGGCCAGTTCGCCCGTAGTCTGCGGCACAGGCTGGCCGCTCTCCAGGCAGGCCTGGCGGATCTCCTGAATCATATCGCCGGGCTTAAGGAACCGCGGATGATTGCAGGGAATCAGGCTGCGGAAGCCTGCGCATTCACCGGCCTGATCTGCCAGTTCCGCGAAGCTAAACCTTTCGCCGTCCAGTCTGCGCACTTCCTGGATCAGCCAGAGGCCCATAATATTCTTCAGAAACCGGTAGGTCCCGTAAGCGCCCCACTCGTTGGTATAATTAGCAGCCATCGCTCTGCTGTCATGGACCGGGTGATCCAGCTCTACTCCGAGCAGAGACCAGGTTCCGCTGCTAAGATAGGCTGATGCACGGTCCTTCTGAGCAGGCACACCGAGTACCGCAGAAGCCGTGTCATGTGTGGCAACACAGATCAGGCGGCACTCCGGCAGATCATACCGTTCCACCAGCTCCGTTGAGAGGAAGCCAAGCTCTTCCCCCGGCTCAGTCAACGGAGCGAACTGTTCCCGCCGCAGACCCAGGAATTCCAGCAGCTCACGGTCGAAATCACGGGTCGCAAGATTTAATAGCTGTGTCGTGGATGCATTGGTAACCTCGTTCATCTTCCGTCCGCCGAGCCGGTAGTAGAGATAATCCGGCACCAGCAGGATTTGATCCGCTACCTCCAGCTCTTCCCGGTCATGCGCATATAGCTGATACAGCGTATTGAAGGAAAGCTGCTGTATCCCGGTCTTAGCGTACACCTTATGAGGCGGAAGCTGCTTCGCGACCTCCTCCATCACCCCGTCCGTGCGGCGGTCACGGTAGGCATAGACCTCGTTCAGCCGCTTGCCTTCGGCATCCAGCAGCACATAATCTACCGCCCAGGTATCAATGCCGAGGGTGCATTCGTGAATGCCTCTTAGCTTCGCCTGCTGCAGACCGTTAATAATTTCATTCAATAAATAATCCATATCCCAGAAGCAGGAGCCTTCCTGCTCTGTGAAGCCATTGCTGAAACGGTGAATCTCCTCCAGTTGGAGGCTCCCGTCCACGAGCTGTCCGAGCACCAGCCGTCCGCTGGAGGCGCCGATATCGACGGCGATATGATAGGTCATAGGGAATCTCCTATTCTATGGGAGGTGATTTACAGAATTTTGCGGAATAACGCGATTACTTCATCTTTGGTAGGAATAAAAGGATTACCGGGCGCGCAGGCATCCTTCATGGCGTTCTCAGCCAGCAGATCGAGATCTACTTCCGCTACACCCAGCTCGGACAGCTTCGCAGGAATGCCAACCTCCTTGGACAAGTCCTTGATCGCCTCAATGACGTAATCCCCACATTCCTTGTCGCTGCGTCCTTCAGTCTGCATACCGGCCGCTCTGGCAATCGCTCTGAACTTCTCCGGCACATGCTTGGCATTCTCTTCTTCCACGTAAGGCAGCAGCATCGCATTGCACACGCCGTGCGGCAGATCATACACCCCGCCAAGCTGATGGGCCATGGCATGCACATAGCCTAAGCCTGCATTATTGAAGGCAAGGCCGCCGAGGAAGATCGCATAGACCATCTGCTCACGTGCTTCAATATCCTGTCCGTTCGTTACCGTCCGCGCCAGATTGCCGAAGATCAGCTCCACCGCAGCCAGTGCGGTAGCATCGGTTACCGGATATGCGCCTGGAGTGACCACCGCTTCAATGGCATGCGTCAGTGCATCCATGCCCGTAGCCGCCGTTAGCGCAGCCGGCTTATCAACCATCAGCTCCGGATCATTCACCGAGATAGTGGCGATACTGTTCTTGTCTACCATGACCATCTTGATCTTACGCTCTTCATCCGTAATCACGTAGTTGATCGTCACTTCACTTGAAGTCCCGGCCGTCGTGTTCACCGCGACAATCGGCAGAGATTTATTCTTGGATTTGTGAACGCCTTCATAATCGGCAATATGTCCGCCGTTAGTGGCTACAATTCCGATGGCCTTGGCCGTATCCTGCGGCGAGCCGCCGCCGATGGAGATCAAATAGTCACATTCGTGCTGTTTCAGAAATTCCACGCCGTCATGAACATTTTTGCAGGTAGGGTTCGGCTTCACTTCATCATATACCACATACTGAATTCCCGCTTCATCCAGCACAGCCAGCAGCCTTCCGGCGATTCCGCTCTTCATCAGGAACTTGTCTGTGACCACAAGCGCCTTGTGCAGATTCAGCTCTTGAATGTACGGGGCGATGTCCTTCAGACAGCCCTTTCCCATAATGTTAATCGACGGCACATAATAGATATGAGTACTCATTGCTTAACCAGCCTCCCGGGCATGTAAATAGTTAATGAACACAGTAAGCGCACATCTCCCTGTTGACCTTCTCATCGTATCGCCGTTTATCTGTGTTGTCAACATTATAAATACTAATTATGTTGTTTTTATTTGTTTATTGTTTGTTTCACGGGAAATAAGCAATCATTATTGTGGGTTTCAGAGAAATTCGGGTTCACCATGTTGTACAACACAGAAATAACAGTCTATATTAAGACTATCAACTCTGGAAAGGTGATACGTATGCTCGCTGCCGAAAGACGCAAAAAAATAATCGACCTTGTCCATCAGGACAAACGGGTGCTGGTGTCCGATCTGAGCCGGATGTTCGAGGTGACAGAGGAGACGATCCGCAGAGACCTGGAGAAGCTGGAGAAGGATGGCATTGTAAGCCGGACCTACGGCGGAGCCATGCTGAACAGGCATACCAATGAGGACCTGCCTTTTCTGACCCGGGGAGCGCTCAATACGGATATCAAACGCGCAATAGCGATCCAGGCGCTGGATCTGATTAATGACGGGGATACGCTGATGGTGGACCCCAGCTCGACCTCGTTTGAATTCCTGAAGCTGCTGGGTAATAAAAGTAATCTGACGATCATCACCAATTCGATCAACATTCTCCATGAGTTCGCGAGCTCAAGCCACAGCATTATTTCGACAGGCGGCTCACTCCGCCACCGTTCCCTGTCGCTTGTCGGCCCCGTAGCCCATGAGACCATTCAGCGCTACAATGTGGACACCGCCGTAATCAGCTGCAAGGCCCTCGATATGGACCGCGGGGTCACCGACTCCAATGAACCGGAATGTGAGCTGAAGAAATATATGCTGCGCCAGGCACATAAGGTCGTGCTGCTCGCGGACCATACCAAGTTCGACCAGACAGCCTTTGCCAGGCTCGCAGAGCTAAGCCGGATTGATGTGCTGATTACCGACCGTAAGCCTTCGGAAGCCTGGCTGAAGCTGTTGTCCGAGAAGAATGTGGAGGTGCTGTACTAATGCGTTGGAAGTATAATATCAGAGAGGAGAACTACCTATGGCTAAAAAGAAAAAAACCTTACCCGCCGATTTCCGCGAGCAGGTTAAAACGGAGGATATTGATGCATTGAAGGCGGTTTTTAAGGACCGTGAATGGGATGCAACCTTGGGATATTACAAAGAACCCGCGCTCAGCATCCGGCAGATTCCGGATGAGCTGGTCCGCTGGCTCGTGGAGCAAGGTGCCGACATTAACGCCAGGGATAAGTACCAGCGTACCCCGCTGCATTCGCAGGCCGGAAACTGGTCGGGTAATATTCCGCTGTTCCTTGAGCTTGGCGCTGAGCTGGAAGCCATAGATTATCAGAACGAGACTCCGCTACACGCCGCTGCCAACTACTACCGGACTGGGGCAATCCGTGATCTTATCGCTCACGGCGCCGACATCCATGCTGTGAACAATCGCGGGAATACTCCACTGGGGAAGGCCTTGATCAATTGCCGGAATGCCGATATCACCGGCATGGCTGAGATCGCGCAGGTGATGCTTGCGGCAGGAGCAGAAGTCACACCGGAGATGAGGGAATCTGTGACGAAGATCGGCAAGAATTTTGAATTCAGCAGAGCTAATTTCAATAAAGACTACCTGGAGGATACCGTAGCGGCCCTGAACAAGCTGTACAAGCTGTTCAATGTAGAGCCTGTAGCAGCGCGGGTGATGCATGACGGTGTATCCAAGATCGAGGTAAACAGCACAAGATGGCAGGATCAGCATCAGGAGCTATGGGAATTACTCATCCCGGCTTCAGGACATGCGCTCACCGTGCAGGGAGAGGTCATTCGCATCACCGGCCGGATCTCTTATGAAATCATGAATAACGGGGGTGGCAACTGGGATGCGGATTTCCGTAAAATGCTCAGTGCACTGCTTCTGCACTTCGCCTCGGGCACACCTCTGGACCCTGCGCAAATGCAGGAAGCGGCGGAATTAGCCGGTTACCTCCGCCATGGCAACGGCAATGATGAGCCGGCCAGATTATGCGAATTGGCCGTGAATTGGGTACTAGCCAATCCACAGCCTGTTTCCTTGCCGCAACCAGATTACAAACGCTAATCGCTGAACATCCGGTACTTGTCCTTATCCTTATGAAGAAGCGGCTCCCTTGGAGAGCATAATATTCAGAATGGCCTGGTCTGTGGCGGCAAGCCCCTCCTGGACAAGGGTCTCCATATTCTTGATCGTATCCTCCACTTTCTCGAAGATGACACCGTCATTGAGACTCGCGGATATATTGTTCATGGCGAGGGTGGCAGACTGAATGGCTGCGTTGGTGGCCGTGGAGATTTTGAGTGCACAGGTTGGCTTGGCACCATCGCAGATCATACCTGAAGTAGAGGCAATTGTATTCTGGATGGAGTGTTTGATCTGCGCCAGCGTCCCGCCCATCAGATAGACAATACCGCTGCCCGCCCCTACTCCGCCGGCAATACCTGATCCGCAGAGCGGGGACAGCCGGCCAATGTAATGCTTCACATGAATGGTAATCAGATTGCTGAGCGCCATCGCTCTTGCCAGAGTCTCCTCATCCTTGCCGAGGAGCTCGGCCAGGGCAATGACCGGCATGGTGCAGGCAATCCCCTGATTGCCGCTGCCCGCTGTAGTCATTACCGGCATGGCACTGCCGTCCATCCGTGCATCGGATGCCGCTGCCGTTGCGGCGATAATCCGGTTCGCCACATCCGCGCCGAACAGATTGAGGGCGGATTGCTGGCTCATTTTCCGGCCCACCTGGAGGCCATACTCCCCGCGCAGCCCTTCCTCCGAGATCGCCTTATTCATAACCGCTCCCTCTAGCAGGAAGCGAAGGTCCTCGAACGGTGTATTCTGAACGAAGGCATAGATATCTTCGAGTGAGACCGAGTATACCTCAGGGTCCAGACTAAGCGGGTCTCCGCAGTCGGCCTTGTCCATTTTTGGCTCAAGCCGCTGGCCATCCTTCGCCAGATACTGCACATTCGTGTGCTCTTTTACCAGGATCGCTGTGGCGGTATGGTTCTTGCTTTGTACTCTCGCTTCTATATATAGCTTCTCCGGCGTATCCTTCAGCTCAACCTCCAGCAGCTTACGCTCCAGCAGTCCCTCTGCACTTGCCAGCTCCTCCGGGGTTAGCCCGGACAGAATCTCCAGCTTCCGCTCCGAGCGGCGAATCACCGCACCCAAAGCCGCCGCTATAGGCAAGCCCGTCTGGCCTGTACCAGGAATCCCTACGCCCATCGCATTCTTGATGATATTGCCGCTAAGCAGCAGCTGAATCGCCGTAATCTCCTCATCCACCAGTTCAGCCGCCAACGAGACGGCATAAGCTACCGCAATCGGTTCGGTGCAGCCTTCTGCCGGCATAATTTCTTTGTGTAATACTTCCAGTAGGTTAATCATCTGTGCATCACCATTCCCTCTGTCTGCCTGACTATGTCTATATCTGTTTCTATATATAGTACATCAGATAGACAGTCCGGGGAATCCCCGTTATTACCCATCACCCGCCCAGCTTCACCAGCCGCTTCAGCCCTTCCGTACAGGCCCAGCCGCCCGCTCCCGCCAGAATCGTATTATGAAACAAGCTCCAGGCCAGGGAATACGTCATACTGCCAACAATCACCTCGACCACAATAAACCGCAGGATATCCCGCTTCGTGATCAGATAGACGGTAAACTCCTGATTGTGTGTCACCGGTCACCTCTCCTGTCTATTCCATGTTTCTGTACTTATATGCTGCCTGCGGGTTGTCTGATTCTCTGTGCCAGGCACAACAAAGAGCAGCACTTCTCCATTGGTGGAAAAGTACTGCTCTTTTGCTTGATTGCTCAGGTGGCGGGTATTTGGCAGATTCAGGTGCCTTGATCCTTCAATCAGCCTTATCGACCGCCGCTTACTTCGACTCCACCGCATGGCCGCCGAATTCGTTACGCAAGGCGGCGACGACTTTGCCGGTGAAGGTGTCGGTCTCCAGCGACCGGTAGCGCATGAGCAGAGCCATGGCGATAACCGGAGTCGCTGCCTGGAGGTCGAAGGCGGTCTCCAGCGTCCACCGTCCCTCCCCGGAGGAATGCATGACGCCCTTGATGTCTTCCAGCTTGGCATCCTTGGAAAAGGCGCGTTCTATCAGCTCCATCAGCCAGGAGCGGACCACTGAGCCGTTGTTCCAGACGCGGGCCACCTGCTCGAAGTCGAAGTCATATCCGCTTTTCTCCAGCACCTCGAAGCCCTCGCCGATCGCAGCCATCATTCCGTATTCAATGCCATTGTGCACCATCTTGAGGAAATGTCCGCTTCCGGATTTGCCGGCGAACAGATATCCGTTCTCTACCGCAGTATCACGGAACAGAGGCTCAACCACTGCCCACGCTTCCTCATCACCGCCAACCATATAACATGCGCCATTCCGTGCGCCTTCCATTCCGCCGGAGGTTCCTGCATCCAGGAAGTGAATTCCGTGGGCACCCAGCTCCTCATGACGGCGGATCGACTCTTTATAATGAGAGTTCCCGGCTTCAATAATGATATCTCCCTTGGATAATAGCGGCGTCAGTTCAGCAATTACTGAATCTACAAAAGTATGGGGAACCATGATCCAGAGAACGCGCGGGGAATCAAGCCGGCCTGTAAGCTCCTCCAGGCTTGCTGCCCCGGACGCACCGCGTTCGGCCAGCTCCTGCACCGCAGCAGGATTCACATCATACGCTACCACTTCATGGGCATGCTCCAGCAGGTTCTGGCCCAGATTGAAGCCCATTTTTCCAAGTCCGATTAAACCAACTTTCATTACGAATCCCTCCGAATTGTGTAGTCTCTATAAGCTAACTCTCTCCGCCGCCGCTTACGCTCCCGGCCGGATGACTTCCGGCTCTATCCCGGCTGTCCGGTGGACGCGGGCAGGCTCTGCATTCTCCGGCTTATCCAGCCACCAGTGGAACTCGCCAAGGAGCTGATCTGCCGCCGCCGGGCCGTTAGATCCGGCAGGATACTGGTGCAGCGGCAGGCTGCCTTCTGCTGTTGCTTCGATTATAGGCTGAACCCACTGCCAGGACAACTCTACTTCCTCCCAGTGGGCGAAGAACGTAGCATCGCCGAGCATAGCATCATAGATCAGATTCTCATAAGCCTCCGGCACATCGGGATTACCCGGCTCATGCTTAATGCTAACCGGCTCAAGCTCCCCATGCTGAAGCGGATTCTTGGTATTCAGAGTCAGGGAGATGCCCTCATGCGGACCAATATCAATCACCAACAGATTAGGGTCAAGCGGCAGCTTGTTACGGTTCTTGTTATGCACATCATTAAACGGCTCTTTGAATTCAATAACAATCCGCGTGGATTTCTCCTTCATGCGCTTCCCTGTACGAATGTAGAACGGCACATCGTTCCACAGCGGATCTTCGATCCACAGGCGTGCAGCAATATACGTCTCATTCTGTGAAGCGGCTGCGATCCCCGGTTCAGAAGTATAAGCAGGCACTTGCTGTCCGCGCATTTCCCCTGCTGCGTATTGGCCTCGCACAATATGCTGTGCTACCTCTTCAGCGAGCAGAGGGCGGACGGAACGGATGACATGCCGTTTTTTGCTGCGGACATCCTCCGGTGTACTGCCCTTCGGAAGCTGCATCGCCATCATCATGAGCAATTGGAGCATATGGTTCTGGAACATGTCACGCAGCGCGCCAGCCTTATCATAGTATCCCGCCCGCTCTTCCACCCCTACCGTCTCACTGGCGGTAATCTGGACATTAGCGATATACCGGTTCTGCCACAAGGCCCGCAGCACAGGGTTAGAATATTTCAGCACCTCCAGGTTCTGCACCATCGGCTTGCCGAGGAAGTGGTCAATCCGGAAGATTTCCTCTTCTGCAAAAGCTGTGCTCAAGCTCTCATTCAGCACACGCGCCGACTGCAGATCCCGTCCGAATGGCTTCTCGATGATCAGACGTTTCCAGCCCTTGGTATCCCCGAGGCCGCTGGCATTGATATTACCGGCAATCTCCCCGAAGAATTCGGGACCGACCGACAGATAAAACATCCGGTTCTGCGGAAGCCCCAGCTCTTCCTCCCGGCGCTGTACATGCCCAAGCAGCTTCACATAATCCTCAGGACGTCCGACATCCAGCACACTATATTCAAAAGCCCGCAGGAAATTCTGCAGCACCGCTGTATCCTCAACCGGACGGCGCGAGAAGGTGCGCAGAGAATCCAGCACCTGACGTTGGAACTTCTCGTTAGTGAGCTCCCGTCTGCCCAGCCCAATGACTGAGAGAGGACCGGAAAGCTTGCCATCGGTGAACAGGTTGTATAGAGCGGGGAAGATTTTCCGCTTCGCCAAGTCCCCGGTTGCGCCAAAAAGTACAAATGTAGATGATTCCACTTTCATTCCTCCCGTTGTTATCATTTTAATATATAGTTACTTATTAATACTCAGGAACTTTATAACACATCATACGACTATAAAATCAATTCGTCAATCTCAATTCGACATTTACGAAAAACTACCGGTGCATGACAAATAACAGGCCTTCAACGAGAAGGCCTGCCGGGATTTCCGAACTCATGATCAGAACCATGAAGATACCAGATCATTGATCGGCTTGTAGATGAATATAATCAGCAGCAGCGGGCTGGGAACCTGGATTTTGAGCAGCGTGCATATCGTGGCCGCCATTCCGCCGATCCAGAGCAGACCCCACACCACACGATCGCGCTGCTTCTGCCTGCCCTTCAGGGAGGACAGATCCATGGCTGCACAGCCTGCGGCAATCAGAGCAAACATCAACACCAGCAGCATACAGGCTCACTCCTTAATATCTTCATAAAATGAATTATCAATTGTACCGATCCGGTTGATCGTCACACTGGCCTCGTAATGGACAGGCAGGGTCTTAAGATAGCCTTCTCCCTTCCGTTCCTTCAGCCTCTCCCATGCCTTGGGGCTCTTGCGGTAAATGGATTGCCCGAAGCCGAATATATCCACATTGAACTGCTTGGTGATTCCCTCTACAGCATCCTTCATCCGCTTTACAACCCGGTCCTCCGTCTCCTCTTCCAGCGATATGATTTTGGCCTCCGTATCCAGCTTATCCGCGCCTTCAACCTCCTGCACATTGCATAGTGTTTCCGCGCTCAAATATATATGCGGCTCGCCGTCTATGATTTTCACCTTCCGTTTGGTAGTAGAAGTAAGCGCCTCTATAATGATTAGGCTTCCGGTTTCGTCTTTGAAGTGCCCCGTATTTTTGGTGACATTATCAGTCACATAATTAAAGCCAACCGTATAGTCATCATCTATCCAGCCAAGCAACTTGTCCCCTTTGAATACGGCAACACCCTCATAGTGAAGTTTCGTTCTGGGGTCTGTCTGTTCCACATTGCTTTTCTCACTGCCTGCCTCGGGATTACCCTCCACCTCCACTCCAGTTAACACCGGACTCTCCCCTTGGAGGAGCAGGTCCTCGATGAAATGATCCAATGTGACCGCGACAGTCTTGGATGAAATCCTATAGGACTTGTCCAGGGAGCTGAATAATTTAGTGGCCGGCAGCCGGTCCAGCGGGGTCAGCACCTTCAGAACATTCTCGGCGGTCGTCTTCCGTGCAACCATCACATAGAAGTCCATACGCGGCTCCCGGCTTCTTTTGATCACATCCAGCGTCTCGCCTACCCCTTCCCGTGCCAGCTCTTCTCCGATCACCAGCACACGAATATGGCCCAGATAGGGAGAACGGGAGCTAATCAGATTGAACTTGCGGAGGGATTCATAGACTGTTGGCACTGTGAAATTATAGACAACTACGGGAACCCCGCTCCCCCCTGTTCCTCCTGAATTCTGTGAAGAGATAGAAGAGGGGATGACCACCTGCATCGTTACGTTGTAGCCGTTCTCCGCTTTATCAAGGCCCAGCGCCAGCACAAAAGCCAGTTCATTCAGCTCCTTCCTCTCCCAGCAACCGCTAAGCAATAGCGAAAGCAGCAGCAGGGGAAGGAAAGCAGCGACGGCTCTCTTTATACGGCTTGTCATATCAGGAACCTCCGCGTTTGGATCTGCTCTGGCGGTGCAGATTCTGTGTTCTATTCTCTTGCGGTCTTGTTCTCAGGAACGGCCAGGGGAACCTGAAGATCGAATCCTTAAGATCTGCCGGCCTGAAGGGCCCCAGCGGACTCATATAAGGAACGCCGAAGGAACGCAGGCTGACGAGATGCAGCACCACTATGAATACTCCACACAATATTCCGTATAGCCCCATGAACCCGGCCAGTGCAATCAGGAAAAACCGGATGATTCGTGCGGCGATGGACATCCCGGCTTCGGGAATCACAAAGCTTGAGATCGCTGTAATGGATACAATGATAACCATCGCCGAGGAGATGAACCCCGCCGCAACCGCCGCCTGCCCGATGACCAGCGTACCGACGATAGAGACAGCCTGGCCCACGTTTTTTGGAATCCGTACCCCTGCTTCCCGCAGAATCTCATAGGTCAATTCCATCATCAGCGCCTCGACAAAAGTCGGAAACGGCACCGTCTCCCGCTGGGCCGCCAGGCTGATCACCAGATTGGTCGGGATCATCTCCGTATGATAGGTTGTGATAGCCACATAGAACGCAGGGGCAAACAAGGTGAGGAAAAAAGCCAGAAACCGGATGAACCGCAGCAGGGTAGAAATATCCGCCCGTTGGTAATAATCCTCCGCCGATTGAAAGAAGGAGACAAATACGGTCGGGGCCAGCAGCACAAAAGGGGTTCCATCGACCAGGATAGCCACCTTCCCTTCCAGGATGCCCGCCGCAATGGTATCCGGCCGGTCACTGTTATAAATCGTAGGGAAGGGTGTTGCCACCTTATCCTGAATAAATTCCTCGATATATCCGCTCTCCAGAATACTATCCGTATCAATACTGTTCAGGCGCCGCTTCACTTCTTGCACCAGCTCTTTATTCGCAATGTGGCTGAGATACATAATTGAGACACTGGTCTGGGTGACGCGGCCGATCTGCATCGTTTCCAGCCACAGCTGACTGTCTTTGATTTTGCGGCGGATTAGCGCGGTGTTGGTCCGCAGATTCTCACTGAACCCCTCCATCGGTCCGCGGACCACAGACTGCGAGCTCGGCTCACTTACACCCCGGTCTTCCCAGCCGGGCAGCCCGATCCGCAGCGCTGATGCCGTCCCCTCCACCATCAGCATCACGTTGCCGGATAACAGGTCGTGTACGAACTTGGCGTAATCCTGAACCACGGTAAGATCACCGGCCATTAGCACACGGCTGGTCAAGATTTCTATTTTCTTATCCGGGTCCTGTTCTTCCAGAAGAGCCGAGGTCCGTCCCTCCTGAAGCGAATACAGGATCGAATTATGCAGCAGCTGATTATCTATCAGGCCATCAATATAAAAAATAGCCAGCTCCGTATGCTCTCCCAGCTTCAGCTGTTTTCTCACCAGGTCAGTGCTCTCGCCCATCAGCTTGTACAGCTGTTCATTATTGACCTCCAGCCGGCTGGATAACTTCCCCTCCACCGTACTCTTCATCCGGGCCACTTCTCCTTCCCGTGAACCTTCTATTCAGGTTAGTTTGGTAGCATTTCTTGATAATTATTCCTCAAATTCAGACCTGTACTTGATTCACATAATTCTGGAAGGGGATGCCATACTAAGAGGGTTCCGGGTTCATAGGCCCTGGAGGTCACATGTAAAGGGGGGATAGAGATGAGTATTGAAAAAGAGCGGATCAGCACAGCGCAGTTGGTAATCCTCGGTCTTTTCACCTTTATCGGGGATATGGCCCTGGTCTATCCTGCAGCCATGACTTCCGAAGCCCATCAGGATGCCTGGATCGCCGCCTTGTTCAGTATTCCGCCGGGGATTGCACTAGTCTTCCTGTTTGTTGTAGTAGCAAATATCAGTCCGGACCAAAATATTATTGAGATCAGCCGACAGGTGCTGGGGAAATGGCTAGGCAGCGCGGTAGGCGGGTACTATCTGTTCTTCTTCATCATCGCGGCCTCTACGTATGTCCGGGAAATTGAGGATTTCATGTGTACCCAGATCTACGAGGGAACTCCCGGCGGAGTAATCCGGTTCATGAGCATTGTTCTGTTGGTGTACGGTCTGCGTCTGGGGCTTGAGACGGTCGGCCGGGCAGCGCAGGTGTTCTTTCCGCTGTTTGCCTTATTCCTGGTGGCCCTGATGGTGCTCCTATTTCCACAGGTCCGGCTGGAGCGTGTCTATCCTATGCTGACTACACCTTTACCGGATATGCTGCATTCGATCATGATCGGTGTATTCTATCCCTTCGGAGAGATCTGCGTTTTCTTCATGATCTACCCTTACACCCGCAAGAACAGTAAGATTAACCGTGATATCTTCATCGCGCTCTGCATAGGCTCCGTAGGTCTGAACCTGATTCTGTTTCTCTCACTGACCGTTCTCGGCGTCTATTTCTCCGAGCATAGTTTCTATGCCGCCTATATCCTGGCCCAAAAAATCAATATTGCCAACTTCTTACAGCGGCTTGAAGCGCTGATGGCTACCGCCTGGATTATCACGACCTATTTCAAAACAGCACTCTACTTCTATGCCTTTGTGCTCGGAATGGCGCAAATATTCAAGCTGAAAAGCCACCGCCCTCTAATCTTCCCTGTCGCGTTCCTGATCTACGGACTTTCACAGCTCATCTCCAAGGACATCATCTTCTATGTCAAAGAAATCCCCCCTTACTGGGTGGACTGGAATTTAACCTATTCGCTTGCACTTCCACTGCTTATTCTCGTAGTACACAAAGTGAGGCAGCGCGCCGCTGCCTCCTAAGCTAATCCATAGAGTGAAGCTCCTGTTTTATTGTAGCGCCCTGGTGGGGTCAACGTTATAATAGAAACCATAAAATGTCTTTATTTTGTCATGACAGGAGCGTAAACCAAGGATGAAACAGCTATTCGAGCCTGTTCTGTTTGCGAACCGGCAGTCGCTGATCTGGGACTACCGCATCTATACCGACGATCATTACAAGGGATATTACCACTGGCATCAGTGCTGTGAGATCATGTTCGTACACGGCGGGCAGGGCAGCATTGTTGTGAATCAGCAGATGTATGATATCCGGCCGGGCATGCTTTTCTTTTTCCAGCCGTATCAGCTGCACCGGATTTCTTCGGACGTCTCAACCGAAAGCCCATTCATACGGACGATCTTCTATCTTGACCCCCTGACAGCAGAGCATCTGCTGCAGGGCTTCGCCAAACGTAAAGCGGTGTTCAATGCGTTATGGCAAGGCAGCAATCCCTATTGCGGCTTCGATCTTGGTGACCGCCTGGAGACTATGGAATGGATCTATGGGAATTACAATCAGTGCCGGAGCAAATCATCCGGGGAAGATACCGAGGATATCACGATGCTGCTTCTGCAGTTGTTAAGCTGCCTGGGAACAGGGGAGCAGTCACTGATTCATACCGGAGAACGGCGGAAGCTCCGCTATTCGGAGCAGATCATGAACTGGATTGAAGCGCATTATCAGGAAGAGGTGAATCTGGAGCAGCTTGCGGAGGAGACTCACCTCTCGAAATCCTATGTCTCGCGGATTTTTCATCAGGAAACAGGCGGCCGCCTGGTCGACTATCTTACCGCCCGTCGTCTCAAGCAGGCCTGCCGGCTGCTCGAGACGACGGACCTGACGGTGGAGCGAATCGGCAGCGCTGTCGGATTCCCGAATCCTTCCTACTTCAACCAGCTGTTCAAGCGGGTACTCGGCCTTTCTCCGCTGCAATACCGCAAGGGAACCTGAGAGCCTACTTACGAGGAATAGGACAATATAACAACATTTCGTGATATCAAATGACAACTTCCAGTTCGCCAGAGGCGTTATACTGAGGCCATAATCTAATTCAAGTGGAGGCATCAGCGATGACTACAGCTTATTGGCAGGAAGTAATGAACCGTCTGGAACCGAAAGTAAACGGCATGATCAAGGCGCTCGGGACGCGGAGTCCTCATGCTGCGGGAGCAGACGGCAGATTCGATAATCCCGGGACTGACTGGTGGACCTCCGGCTTCTGGCCGGGAATACTCTGGGTCATGTATGATATGACCGGCAAGGAAGCTTATAAGGATACTGCCTGGCCCGGGGACGAAACGATTGGACAGTGGTTCGCGAAGCCGACCGAAGAGCTGCATCACGATGTCGGCTTTCAATTCCTGGCTACTGCGGTGATCAAGCATACGCTTACAGGTGATGCAGAGGGCTTGCGCCGGGGACTTGAAGCGGCTAACTACCTGGCTGCACGTTATAATCCGGCGGGCCGGTTCATCCGCGCCTGGAACGGGGACAAGCACGGCTGGGTGATCATCGACTGCATGATGAACATCTCGCTGCTCTTCTGGGCCAGCCGGATCACCGGCGATCCGCGCTACAGCCATATTGCTACCCGCCATGCGGAGACAGCAATGACCTATGGTGTGCGCGAGGACGGGTCCACCAGGCATATTCTCTCCTTCGATGCAGAGTCCGGCGCTTATATTGAGAACTTCGGCGGACAGGGATATTCCCCTGAATCCTGCTGGAGCCGGGGTTCAGCCTGGGGGCTGTACGGCTTCACGAACACCTACCGCCACACCGGGGACGTGCGCTTCTTGAATACCGCCAAGCGCATCGCCCATTATTTCATCGCGGCTCTCCCGGAAGATCACGTGCCGCACTGGGACTTCCGGCTGGCAGATGACAAGCGCATGGCCAGAGACAGCTCGGCCGCAGCAATTGCCGCTTCTGGCCTCCTGGAGCTGGCAGAGCTTGTACCGCCGGGCGAGAAACGTGTGTATGCGGATGCCGCAGAGCACATTCTGCGTTCGTTGACCGAGAGCTACGCTACCTGGGAGCAACCCGCGCATGAAGCCATCCTGCTGCACGGCGCAGTCAGCGGCGACTCCCACATGGATGTGTCGCTGATCTACGGCGACTACTTCTACGTTGAAGCTGTAGCGAAGCTGAACGGCTGGAAGCACCGTATTTTCTAGTCTGGTAATGGCATAACAACAAACAGCGGGCCTCCCTATCATTGGGGATTCGCACATAATACAAACAGCGAACCCCCGCACCCGGGAGGCTCGCTGTTTGTAATTTTAAACTTATGCTTCTTGAAAGCTCACCCTATAATCCTGCGTATCCACATCTGCGCTTCAAAATCCTGCAAAGAATGCAACTTATAATGTTTAACACGTTCCTTCACTTGTGCAACGTTCGATACTTCCCTTCGCTTATACGGCGTACGAATGCTTACCCCCGCTGCTCCTCCAGCCACAGAATGGCCGTTACCCCGCGCGGATAATATTTGCTGCCGGTGATTTCGCCGGAGATAATCTGGTCGCTCCAGCTCCAGATCGAGAGCTGCGGATGCGTAAGCCAAGCCGTATGAGCCTGATCTGCTGCGCGCCCCTTCTCCTCCCATTCCAGGCCGAGAATTTCTCTGGCGATGAACTGGGAGAGATAGATTTTACTCAGCCAGCTGTTATTGCTGGTGGAGGAGATTTTCCAGCCGCCGTCCTCGAACAGGCAGACTCCCTCCACAAGCACAGCCTTCAGATGCGTGTCCAGTGCCTCAAGATATTCACCGAACCGTCCTCCGCGCTCCAAAGCTTCCTTGCAGCCGGTGAAGTAAGGGAATACCAGGCCTTCGATGGCCGGGATAATCTTCGAATCATTGCCTTCGCCGATAACCGCAGGAATGTAGCCGCCGTCAGTCACACTCGCCACGATGGTAGACGCACAGAGTTCAGCTTGCCGGCCGGCAGTCCGGGACAGCTCCGTATTGCCGTTGTCGCGGAAAATCCGCTCCATAGCCAGATAAGCAGCCCAGCATTTTCCCGCCAGATAAATATTGTTGCGCGCCTGGCCCAGAGAGACATCCAGACTGTCATAGGTCGTAATCTCTGCACCGCCCATGGTCCGTGAGCTGTCGAGCGCCATCACACCGTTGCGCTTCGCCGGGTCCGGATGATCCCGGTTCAGCATGCTCTGCAGGCAGCTCTCCAGTACCGTCAGATTGCGCTCCATCCAGCTGCGGTCGCCCGTGTGCTCCACATAGGTTGCCGCAGTGAGAATCCAGTTGACCAATTGTTCGTGGGTCATATGCGAGAAGCAGCCGTCAATGCCGTACAGCTCATAGGAGGAATACCCCGGACGCGACACGGCGTTGGCTACTCCCATATCATGCGTGAAGCTGAGCCCGCCCGGATACTCGGTCCGGTCTCCCGGGAAGCGGACGGTGTCGACATAACTGAACCGGTCCACGAACATATCCAGCTCATTGCGTACGGTCCACGGGTTCATCTTCAGCTCGTAGAACAGCTGGTCTACCGTAAGATCGAACGTGTTCATCATCCGGTATTCGCCTTCGTTGACGACCCAGAAAGGCTGGCCTTTGTACTCCAAGAGCTCAGTGGAGCCGTAGTAGCTGCGGATAGCGTGAGCAAGCATGAAGGTCTGGTCGTCACTTAAGGCCGTTCCCTCCAGCATTCCGTTCGCCTGTTCAGCCTGCTGCTTCAGCGTATCGAACCGGGATAACGCGTATTCCGCAACAGCTTCCACATTGCTGTAATAGCGGTTATAGTAATAGCTCGCATCCATTCCCGAAGTCACATAACCGGAGCGGTGGAAGCAGACCGCGAACTGGTACACCTTGCGTTCACCGGCAGGCACATCCATAATAAGCGCGCCAACCTGCCCCAGCCCAAACGTCCAGTTCTCCTCCAGCTCCGCTGCAAGAATATCCTCCATTGTAAAATGCATTGCCGCCTTTACACTACCCTGCTTCGCGGCAATTGCCAGGAACCGGCCCTGGCCGACACCCGTCAGATCCTCCTGGCCGCCATCGAATCTTCTTAGGGCGCTATACGGGTCATTCCCCTGGAAGCCAAAGAAAGCACGGCGCGCAGAGCTGCCCGCTGTGTTATCGACTTCAAGCTCTACCAGCACTGCTGGCAGCAGTACTTCCTTCAGCTCTGCGTCCGAAGCTGTCCCCGGGTCCGGAACGGACCGGACTGGTGACAGAATGCGGAAGGTCAGATCGCCGGCCTGCCAGCTGTCTGTTGTAAGACGGAAATCGCGCGTAATTTCATCTTCTCCGAAGTGAAACAGCGTCTGCGGCTTGTCCGGACTCGGGTCCGGGTTCTCGATATCGTAGCGTTTGCTCTCATCGTCGCTGCCCTGCTCATGGAATGGTAACGTATCGTAACCGCGGCCATCCTTACGCGCAAGGCCGATATATATGTTCTGTCTCGGCGGTCTGCCTAGTTCCAGGTCAAAGCCGCCGGACGCTCCTTGAAATCCGAGGGTGAAGCTTGAGAATGATCCTATCGGTGAATGATGGGCATTGAAGAATTTGTTAGTCGGCATACAGTATATACACTCCCTCCAGCTGTGTCCCGGCAATGCCGGGCTCTAGCTCTATGTTAGCGTTACCTCCTCTCAGGCAACAGGCGCAAAGCCGCCAATTATTTGGACAAATCAATCGGACGCAGCGGCCTATGCTATAATAGATCCATCTTTTAACAAAGAAGAGGTTAAACATGAACGTATTAGATCCCGGCACACAGCATTCCATGGACGGACGCATGTCCCCGGATGTTCAAGCTGCCTTCCATCTCTTCGCCGCCCACTGGCGCAAGGTGAACAGAGAGTGGCAATATCCGGCACACACTCACCCGATGTTCGAGATCAACATCGTTCTGCAGGGCTGGCAGCACATGGCCGTAGGCGGACAATCCTACATCCAGGAGAGCGGCCACATTCTGTTCATCCGCCCCGGTGTGCTGCACTCCAGTCTGGGCGCAGCCTCAGGGGATGAGATGTCTTATTACTGCCTGCACTTCGACATTGACGATCTGGTTCTGCGCCGCTCCTTAATGACGATGGATACTGTCAGTCTGAGTGGAGACACTCCGGAGCTGAAGGCGATCCGCTCCTCCCTGGATGAGATCATCCGCTCGACCATTCTCCCGGAGGCCAGTGATGCGCAGCGGGGCCGGCTGGTGATGCTGAACGCTTCGCTCCAGTTCTTCGCCGCCCTTAGCGGCTGGGTGCTGGCTGCCCTGCCTTCTCCTGCCCGGAGCACCCTACCGGGAGTGACGGAGAAGACCGTCGCCCTGGCGAATGCCATTGAAGGGCTGCTGCAGGAATCCGTCTTCACAGCTGCAGCAACAGGCAGCAGAGCCGGAAGCATCGAGGAGATTGCGGCCAGGCTTGGCTACAGCCCCAACCACTGCAACCGCGCCTTCCGGCAGATCTACGGGCTGCCTCCCAGACAGTATCTCTCCGATCTCATTATCCGCCATGCCAAGCTGCTGTTGCTGGATAACAACCTGTCTGTGGAGAGCATCGCCTATCGGCTGGGCTACCGCGATGTCTCTCATTTCAGCAAGCAGTTCAAGCGCTGGACCGGCCTGCCCCCCATGGGCTACCGCCAGCTTACGGAAGAGCCGGGCAAGACGGAAGGGCACGCGTTGTTCACCGGGAAGCACACACAAGGAGGTGTCTAATGGAGATCTATCATTTCGGCATAGATACCGGTAAATCCATCTCCGCCTTCCAGTCCGACTTCATCCTCTCCCGGATCATTCAGACAGAAGAGCAAGCTCATATAGGCTGCGTATATCTAGGTGAGCAAGGAATCATCGGGTATCATCAGGCTGCTTCTTCACAACTGCTGCTGATTCTGAACGGTGAAGGATATGTGCGGGGAGAGGAAGCGGAATTCACAGCTGTTAGTGCGGGCCAAGCTGTCTTTTGGAAGCAAGGGGAGTGGCATGAGACCCGCACAGATTCAGGATTGACAGCGGTTATGATTGAATGTGATTCGCTGAACCCTGCCGCCTATATGACTCTCTAACTGACCATCAAGAGGACTGAGATTCCGTTATTTGCGTAAATCAGGTGAAATTCCGGGCTGAGCGGACTGAGATTCCGTTATACGTCCTAACATGTGTCCTTTAAGGCTCAAAAGTACAAGATAGCGGAATCTCAGTCCGTTTCGACCCTATCAAGCTTGATTTTTGCAAAATAGCGGAATCTCAGTCCACCTCAGTTGTAGGCTCACCGAGAGCGCGCATGAAATGCGTATGAAGCACGAAACAGCGCAGCACTGAATCGCCGGATCATCAAATCACCAAATCATCCGGGTGAAGCCGGGAACTCCAGCCGGACCCGTGGTACCATGCAACTGGAATGGACCTGCTATGCGGGTGATTTTATGTTAAATGTCTTATATCCTATGTTTAAAAGTTGGTGACCGTATGATCTATCTCATTAAATTCGTATACAGCTTTGTCCTGCCGCCCGGGATATTCGTCCTGCTGCTGCTGGGCATGGTGGTCTGGCTGTGGAAAAATAGCCGCCGTCCCGCAATCGTGCTGCTGGCGGTCACGCTCCTGCTCTATCTGTCGATGACCTCTGCTGTCGCCGACACGCTGATTGGGAGCCTGGAGCGGAAGTACCCTCAGCCTGCTTCCGCTGAGGGGGATGTGATCGTAATCCTCGGCGGCGGGGCCACCTCCGGCACCCCGGATCTGGACGGGCAGGGCAATATGTCCGGTCCGGCGGCGAACCGGCTGCTGGCGGCTGCGCGGCTGTACCGCGAGACCGGCCTGCCAATTATTTTCTCCGGGGGACAGGTATTCGCCGACAGCGGCAATGAAGCGGATATCGCCCGGCGGCAGCTCATCGGCCTCGGCATCTCCGCAGAGGATATCCTGCCGGAGAACCGCTCGCTCAATACGGAGCAGAATGCGGTCAACACCGCGAAGCTCATGCAGGAGCATGGCTTCAGCCGTCCCGTTCTAGTGACGTCAGGCTTCCATATGCCGCGAAGCATGGTCCAGTTCGGGCATGCCGGACTTACGCCGCAGGCTTTTCCGGTCGATTTCCAGGCCAGCCGCCCTATGTCCCTCTATGTAAGCAAATTCACTCCGTCTGCCGGAGCCGTCTCCACAACCGGACTGGCGCTGAAGGAGTATCTGGGATTAATAGCCGCGAAGCTGCTGCCTTGACCCCTGCAGCCGGCTGCACGCGGCCGCACGCTCAGCACAGAAAGCGAGGTACCTTAAACCAATGAACCACTACGATGAAGAGAAGTTAACCGGCGGAAATGTAAATGAGATCATCCGCAAGGCAGACACCGTCCGCCGTCCCACTGGGAGCTGGAGCACAAGTATTCATGCACTGCTACAGCATTTGGAGCAGCAGAATTTCGCAGGAGCACCCAGATTCCTGGGTGTAGATGAAGCTGGGCGCGAAATCCTATCCTTTCTTCCCGGCGAGGTTCCGGGCAACGCTTATCCTGAGCTGGAACCGTACATGTGGTCTGAAGAGACCCTTACGGGCCTGGCCCGCCTGTTACGCAGCTATCATGATGCAACAGAGGGTTTCGTACCGACTAGTATACATACGGAGTGGCAGCTCCCCTATGCCGATCCCGCGGCACATGAAGTGATCTGCCATAATGACGCGGCGCTGTACAACGTGGTGTTTCAGCATGGTGCGCCCGTGGCGCTGATTGATTTCGACATGGCCGGTCCGGGCCCGCGCCTATGGGATATTGCCTATACCCTCTACACCTCAGTACCGCTCGCCGGTTTTGCACCCGACTATCTGACAGGCTCCACGGTACCTTACCAGGCAGACCTGCATGCGGCAGACCGGCAGCGGCGGATTAAGCTGTTTTTCGAAGCCTATAGACTCCCTGTCCCTGAAGATCTGCATGACTGGCTGACCCGGCGGCTCAGGGCTATGTGCGATACGCTGAAGAAGGAGGCCGAGGCAGGCAACCCAGCTTTTGTCCAAATGGTAGAAGAAGGCCACCTGGCCCACTATGAGCGCGAGCTGCAATTCATAGCGGACCATTACAGCGAATGGACTACTGCTTGAAGCAAAAGCCGGAACCCCTACACACATAGGAGTTCCGGCTTTATTCGTTACATTTACTCTTTAATCAACTCTGCAAAAACCGCAGACACCTCTTCAGCCAGCAGCTTCGGCTCAAGCTCCATCTGAACGCCGATCCGGCCTGCGCTGACCGCGATTGTCTCAAGCTCCGCCGCACTGCTGTGAATGAACGTAGGGTAAAGCTTCTTCATCCCGACAGGGGAACAGCCTCCGCGCACATATCCCGTGTACTTCAGCAGGTCCTTCAGCGGCAGCAGCTCGATCTTCTTCACTCCGGCAGCTCTGGCGGCTCGCTTCAGATCCAGCTCCTCAGCAACAGGGATCACATAGACGTACGGCTGCGGCCCGCTGTGTGCGACCAGTGTCTTGAATACTACTTCAGGAGGCAGACCAATCTTCTCTGCAACCGCTGTTCCGTGAATGAGTCCGTCCTCATTGTCGTAGCTATGAATGGTGTAGCTTATCTTCCTTGCATCCAGTATGCGCATGGCATTCGTTTTGTTCATCTGCCGCTCCCCCTAGTCCCGGGGGTAATTGATTTGCATAATGTCCATGAACGGCACCTTGATAATCTCTTCATTATTTCTGACATGCACCCTGCCGGTTCGCGAATCCATCTCTACAATCACTCCGCGCACCTCTTCTTCCTTCCCCCAGACCGTCAGCAGAATCTCGGAATCCTCCTGCTTCGCCTCTACCAGCTGGTTGCCCAGCTCCTCAAGCACGAATTCGTCGCGGGTGGGACGTTTTGCCACTTTTGCCTTCGCCACACTTTGCCTCCAGTAAGCCATTACAGAATATAGGATCATGCCCGGTGTAAATGCTCGTGTCTATTATACCATGAGCGGAAGCCTGATTTTACACAAATCACGATTATTATTCATGATTCAAAAGCGCGGCCCCCGCGATGCCGGGATGGGTCATTTCATACGGGTCCAGAATCAGGTTCAGCTCCTCTTCGCTCAGCACATTGTACTTCAGACACAAGGCCCGTACCGATTCTCCGGTCAGAATAGCTTCCCTGGCAATCCGCGAGACGACCTCATACCCCAGATGCGGGTTCACGGCAGTAATGATACCAACGCTTCTCTCCACCTCACGCGCAAGCTTCTCCTTGTTGGCTTCAATCCCTGCCAGACAATAGTCGGTGAACACCCGGAAGGAATTGTTCATAATGCTAATCGACTGAATCAGATTGAACACCATCACCGGCTCCATAACGTTCAGCTCCAGTTGACCGGCCTGAGCGGCAAGACAGATCGTATGATCATTGCCGATCACCTGAAAAGCCACCTGGTTAATCACCTCGGCCATCACCGGATTCACCTTGCCGGGCATGATGGATGATCCCGGCTGGCGGGCCGGCAGCGTTATTTCATTGAAGCCGGAGCGCGGGCCGGAGGCCATCAGGCGCAGATCATTGGCGATTTTGGACATATTCATCATGCAGACCTTAAGCGAGGCCGAGACTTCGGTATAAGCATCCGTGTTCTGCGTAGCATCCACCAGATGCTCCGCGCTGACCAGCGGCAGACCGCTGATCTCAGCCAGCAGCTCGACGACACGCGTAATATACCGGGGATCGGCGTTCAGTCCGGTGCCCACGGCGGTCGCGCCCATGTTCACCTCATACAGATGGCCGCGCGTATGCTCGATCCGCTGAATATCACGCTCCAGCACCCGGCTGTACGCCTCGAATTCCTGTCCGAGACGGATTGGCACCGCATCCTGCAAATGGGTCCGCCCCATTTTGATCACGGAATCGAATTCAGCCGCCTTCTGCAAAAACACCCCGTGCATCGTCCGCATCGTAATCAGCAGCTGCTCCAGCAGCGATAGCGTGGCAATATGAATGGCCGTCGGAAAAGCATCGTTCGTTGATTGCGCCATATTCACATGAGTGTTCGGACTAAGCTGCAGGTAATCCCCCTTGGCCTTGCCCAGCAGCTCCAGCGCACGGTTCGCAATCACTTCATTGGCATTCATATTCAGCGAGGTGCCCGCGCCGCCTTGAATCGGATCCACGATGAACTGCTCATCCCAGTTCCCCGCAATCACCTCGTCTGCCGCTTGGACGATGACCTTACCCAGGCCCTTATAGAGGCGGCCGATTTCCATGTTGGCGAGCGCAGCGGATTTTTTGACAATCCCCATCGCCTTGATTAATTCATGGTGCACACGGTAGCCTGTAATAGGGAAATTCTCCACCGCCCGGAGGGTCTGTATCCCGTAATAGGCCTGATGCTCCACCTGCTTGCTGCCCAAAAAATCCTTCTCCAGCCGATATTCTGTCTCTGTCATCCTGCTCTCCCCCATGTCTTCAGTAGTAGATCCTCAGCTGCAAATTAATCAACTTATTCTTTCCTTGCAGCCCTAAAGATATTACCTTCATTGCTGCGCCATGCTTAAGGCCTATGCGGGTAGCGCAAAGAACCCGGCAGCCATTGCTGACCCCCGGGCTCTATGTCATTGTAGCTTAAAATTTGAGATAGTTCCAATCCGAAAAAATCTTAATATCCCCTGGGAGCGAAGTGTCCCGGTTAGACCTTATAATGTTCGAATGATACCGGTTTGCCGTTAATCAGCGACTGTATTCCCGTATGCTTATTGTCTATGCTGAGCTGTAGACGCTCATTGCCGCTCCAGGCCGTATACGCGGCCGACAGGATCTCTCCGTCCGTAAATTCGGGTGCCCGCTGCATAGCGGCTGCGGCAAATTCCTTAAGATTGTGTATTCCCAGCTCCGCCGCCTGATCTGTGCTAAGCGCTTCGACCACGACGCCTCCCGGCATGTTCCTGGACGTTACCTCCAGATAGGATTGCCGCTCCAGCAGTTCATATTCATGTGATACATAGACGGCAAAATACACATTGCCCGCATGTCCAAGCAGCGCCTTGGGCTGCCTGATCCATTCGCCTGGCGGAAGCACACCGACGATGGCCGTGTCCTCTCCTTCGGGCACCGGGAACAGCGACAGGATCGTGTTCTGATGATACAGCACCTCCATATAAGGACTCTGGTGCCGGGGATCGCCCGGCTGATAGCCTTGACCCGGATGGAAAAAGTAAAGCCGGTTCACACCTGCCGCCGCCGGAACCGGCAGCGAGAAGGCCCAGCGCAGCTGCTCATTGTCGAATTCCTCCACCCGCTCCCACATCCCGCCTGCCGCGTAATCCTTGCAGATATAGGCGTAAGAATGCAGCGCTGGCTGGCGCTCCCGGGAACCGGCAACCACCTTCTCAGTCTTCTTGCAGACCTCCACCGGTAACCGGCGGTTCAGGGCAGCGGAGCGCACCTCTTCCGGCGCATCATAATAGAGGAACCCTGCATATTCGGTACGGGGCATCTCCTCCTTCAGCTCGAAATCGCCGAACTGGACATAATCATGCAGCAGATTGCCGTCTGCCGGAACATCATGCGGCCAGCCCCGGGAATGCGCGCCCGCCCAGGCCCCTTGCAGGTACCACTGGCTCCGCTCGGTCCACAGGAAATCCAGCATCTCGCCAAGCCGGTCTTTTACACCGCTGTCCTCTTCCAGCTCCCAGGCGCAGGTGAACGCCTGCACCCAGTGCCAGAACCACGGCAGGCTGCCATACTCCGGCATTCCCTTTGCGCGGATATGCGCCAGCGTCAGCTCCAGGCTGTGCCGCCCGTCCTCCCTCAACAGATCGTCCTCGAACAGCTGGCCGAAGATCAGCTTCGCGGCCGTATATTTCGCCTCGTGATGGCCGAAGGTCGCGACCTGCTTACGGAAAAAGGCGCTGCGGTAGATATGGCCGATAGCCGTATGGAACGCCACCCGCAGTCCCGCACTGAACCGGCCGGAATATTGCCGGTTGAACCAGACCATCAGACTGCCCATAATCTCCACCGGCAGCTCATGCGGTGCCGCCTCTCCCGGAGTGGGATGCAGCCCCAGCGGCCAATGTCCATACAGGGGGGTCCCCGGCATCCGGTTCTGGAGCTTCACTGTTTCTAATAGGACAGACTCGGCCTTGCGCTTGGCATCCTCCCGGCTGAACGGAAGCTCCAGCGTATCATCCACCGCAGCGGCAAACAGATAAGACGCATAATAGAAGTTGTTCCGTACATCATCATGGAACCAGAGTCCGCTGTACAGCAGTGGACGGCGCTCCGCCTCCACCGCGATAGCGGATATAATCTGCCGCTGGCGTATTTTAGAAGTCGTCTGTTGCTGAGGCATATCTGCCATCTCGTTCACCCTCCGTGAGTATGAATTCCATATTTTTAATCCTGAATAAATCCCATGTACTCCAGCTCTATTGTGCACGCTTTCAGTTCAGATGGCAATCTTATCACTGAACAAATAAACTAAAATAAACGCACTAAAAAAGATTATGCTTGATAAATGAACGTAAATGGATTAAATTGTACCTATACGAACGAAAATATGTTTTCTAAGGAGACTGAATATTCGATGGAAAGACGTTTTGCATCACATCCGAATGAAGTGAAGCAGTTTGACACTGAGCGCCTGCGCAAGGAGTTCCATATCCCGGTTATCTTTGCACCAGACGAGCTGAAGCTTGTCCTGACCCATGAAGACCGCATGATTGTTGGCGGAGCGAATCCTGTGAACGGCGAAGTGGCGCTGACCACGGACCTCAAGGAGCTTGGCGTCACTTACTTCCTGGAACGCCGCGAGCTGGGAATCATCAATGTCGGCGGCCTGGGTTCGGTTGTTGTGGACGGTACTGAATATGAGGTTGATTTCAAGGAATGCCTGTATGTGGGCCAAGGCTCGAAGGATGTTGTTTTCAAGAGCGCAGACAGCGCTAAGCCGGCCAAATTCTATCTGAATTCCGCTCCGGCACACCAGTCTTACCCGACTACGAAGACTACGCTGGCTGAATCCGAATCTGGAGCCATGGGCGGCCTGGAGAATTCCAATGAACGGACAATTCACCGCTTCATCCACACGAACGGCGTGCAGAGCGCACAGCTTGTAATGGGGATGACTCAACTGAAGCCGGGCAGCATGTGGAACACCATGCCATCCCACACCCATCCGCGCCGGATGGAAGCCTACTTCTATTTCGATCTGCCGGACGATTCCATCGTCTTCCACCTGATGGGCGAGCCGACCGAGACCCGCCACATCGTAATGCACAATGAACAAGCTGTTATCTCACCAAGCTGGTCCATTCACAGCGGTGTGGGTACGCATAACTATACCTTCATCTGGAGCATGGCAGGAGACAACAAACGGTACGATGATATGGACCCCGTAGGGATGAAAGAATTACAATAGAAGCAAATCAACTACGGAAAGATGAGGCAGGCGGATGAACCCGATACGGCGGCACGAGATGATTATGGAAGTTATGCTGAACCAGAAGGATGTAACCGTGAACGAATTGAGCGACAAGCTCCAGGTCACCGGCAAAACGATCCGCGAGGACTTAAGCAAGCTGGAGGAGCAGGGACTGATTATGCGCGTCCACGGCGGTGCCGTGCTGGCACAGAGCGATCAGTTCGGCATTCTGCCCCTGCGCAATCCGCTGGATAAATATGCTGAGGAAAAGACGGAGATTGCCCGGCGTGCACTGGCGCATATCGCTCCGGACGACATCATTGCCCTGGACGGCGGAAGCACAACGCTTGAGATTGCCCGGCGGCTGGACAATATTCCCCTTACGGTCATTACCAATGATGTCTACATCATCAGTGAGCTGGTTCCCAGAGATAACATCCGTCTGGTTGTACCCGGCGGCTATCGTGTCCGCAATATGCTGGCCGGTCCCGAAGCGGTGTCCTATGTGCAGAAGCTTAATATTCAAAAAGCCTTTCTCTCGGCCACAGCCGTTCATATTGAACACGGCCTGTCCATATACACCGGCGACTTCATCGATTACAAACAGGCGTTAGTCTCCACGGCCCGCCAGGTGTTCGCCGCATGCGATCATCACAAGTTCGGCCAGACCGCGCTGCGCACCTTCGCTTCCCTGCAGGAGGTCGATGTGCTGCTGACAGACAGCGGGCTTGCTCCGGAGACCGCCGAACTGTTCCGCAAGGCTGGCATTAATATTGAATGCGGGTAATTGTAGAATTCCATTAGCTCAAAGGAGAGATTAATCATATGTCATCTTTATTCAGCTTGGCAGGTAAAACAGCAATCGTAACAGGCGCAGCGCAAGGTCTTGGACAAGGCATTGCCATCGCCTTCGCAGAAGCAGGTGCAGACGTAGTCTCCGTATCTCTTAATTCCAGTGACGAGACCGTAGCAGCCTGTGAAGCTTTTGGCGTCAAAGCACTGAGCATCGCCACTGACCTCAGCGACCATTCCAAGCTTCAAGGCATGTTCGACGAAGCCGTTGCCTTCACCGGCAAAGTGGATATCCTCGTCAACTGTGCAGGCATGATCCGCCGCACTCCGGCCAAGGACCATAGCGAGAAGGACTGGTTCGATGTCATTAACCTCAACCAGAACACCGTCTTCCTGCTGTCGCAGATTGCCGGACGTCACTTCCTGGAACGGGGAAGCGGCAAAATCATTAACATCGCCTCCATGCTCTCCTACCAGGGCGGCATCAACGTGCCGGGCTACACAGCAAGTAAACATGCCGTAGCCGGTCTGACCAAAGCCTTCGCCAATGAATGGGCAGGCTCGGGCCTTAACATCAACGCGATTGCTCCAGGCTACATGGCTACTGAGAACACCGCTCCAATCCGTGCGGACCAGGGCCGCTCCGACTCCATCCTTGAGCGTATTCCAGCCGGACGCTGGGGAACAGCGGAAGATGTGAAGGGCCCTGCCGTATTCCTGGCCTCCGCAGCTTCCGACTACCTGAACGGCCACATTCTGAATGTGGATGGCGGCTGGTTGGCTAGATAAGGAACCCATACAACGAACCCCCGGTTGCTTCTTATGAAGCATGGCCGGGGGTTTTGTATGTTCCTTATAGTCTGCTCATGAGTTGAGGACGGGTTGTATTGTCCGAAATTCTTTTTAGACAGATCAGATTGCCAATTACAAGAATCACGAGATAGATCATGGACCCCATTAACATATTCGGAACCAAGTAGATAATCGCTAATACCGGGAACACAAACAGAAGGGAAAGAAGGCTTGTCGCATACAAGCCCTGACGCGGAGTTCTGAGCCGCAGAGAAAGAATAGCTGCTATGAACATCATGGCGATGGATGAGAGCAGACCAACGGGAAACAGCAGGATAAGCTGGGCAGCCGTATAGCCTTGGATGGAGACAAGCTCAGGCCTGATCAGCGCTGCAATAGTTACACCCGCTAACGTCAGCAGGGATGAGAGAGTCAGCATGACCGCCGTTACAAGCACTGGAATCATACATTTGGCCAGAAAGACCGGCCGGATCTGCAAAGGTGTAGACAATAAGGCTTCCCCTGTCTTATATACTTTTTCCCCGCCTATGGAGTACGCTATTAAGTTGGTCGGTACTCTCGTTATTACTAGCACGGTTAGCAGAACGGCATAGTTGAGGTTAAGCGTTCCCGTATAATACAGCAGCAGACACATCATAGCAACGGGCGAGAAGCACAGAAATCCAAAGCTCAGGAGCATCCTTTTCAAGGTCATTAGCAGCTTCCATTCCAATCTCAACACTATGCCAAACTGAGATCTCGGGAGAGCTAAGGATATACGCTGCTGATGTACGTTCTCCGGCTTCTTGATGGTGATGGGCTGGAAGAAATCCGGCTGCTTCATCCTCCTGATCTTCGCTGCGAACATGGCTATAACGCCAAGGTAAATCAATGAACCGATACAACTTATGATCAGCGCCAATAACAAGTCCGCAGTTCCTATAACCGACAGACAGACAACAAACAGAAAGCTCAGAGGATAAGCCATTAGCGACACCCGCTGGTTGGCAGCCCGTAAATCCCCTGATCTGGAGGAAGCATACACCCCGCCCATGCATATTCCACTATAATTCAAGGCAGCTACAATCATGATGCACATCCATTGCCAAGGAATCAACGCGGCTTCGCCGCCGGCAAGATAGCTCGTTAACGCAGCGCAGAGGACGGTTATAGTGAAGTAGCCCAGCGCAAATAAGAAGCAGAATTCAAACTTCCTCCAGAGCATGCTTTTCCCTTGGATGGGACTGGACAGGAGTGTCTCCAAAGTGCGGTGCTCCCGTTCTCCCGCAATGCTGCCGGATAACATGGGTCTCAGTAAGACTGCCGTAAGTAATGCTGCGGTGGTTAAGGAGACTTCTACCCCGTGCATGAACAGCGGAAGGATTATACCGGTAATGCCTATGGACAGGCCGTAAAAGAAGAGCATCCCTTTGTCACTTGTAAACTCTGCGCACTGAATACGAAAAACGGGATAGGATCTGTTCATCGGCCTCCCCCCTGCTCCATATCCATGTACAGCTTCTCAAGACTGAATTGCCCGTTCTCCATGTAATGCTCGCTGTCTTGGAGCGCAGAGATGGAATCGGTAAAAATATTCCGGCCGTGCCGCAGAATCGTGATTCTATCGCACAGCTTCTGGACCTCTTCCAGATGATGTGTGGTCATAATGATGGTGGTTCCCTCTTCCTTCGCCAGCCGCGATAACATCTTCCTTAGATCAGCTGCGCTGACAGGATCCAGCCCATTCGTAGGCTCATCCAGGATCAGAAGGCGCGGTTTATGCAGCATCGCCCGGATCAGGGCAACCTTTTTTTTCATGCCGGTAGACAAGCCCTTAATCATCGTTCGTTTCTTGTCTTGCATTCCAAATGTCCGCAGCAGCTCATCAATACGGCTATTAGATTCTACACGGCTCATACCATAAATGTCCGCGTAATACATCAGGTTATCCCAGACGCTCAAAGACTCGTACAGCCCTGTATCTTCAGATAAAACGCCGCACAGCCCGCGTACGCTATCCCCCTCCTGTATCGGATTCCGCCCAAAAACATTGACCTCCCCTTCGTCCGGCTCCAGCAGACCAAGCAGCAGGCGAAGCGTTGTGGTCTTTCCCGCTCCATTATGCCCAAGCAGTGCGTAGACCTCGCCCTCCGCAATACTCAGATCCAGGCCGTTTACGGCAGCGACATCGCCAAAGGACTTTCTGACACCTGCAAACCGTATATTCTCCATGCTCCCCGCACCATCCTCTAGGTTATCTTATGTATAGCTTACTGCACATAATTAGTATAGTCAACTATACATAAATGGTATAGTAAACTTGACTAAGCCCGTAACTGTGCAACATAATAACAGAGTTGAGGTGCAGATAACATTACTTCAGGGGGAGGTGGCAGGTTAGTGAAGACAAGAATACGCGAGCTGCGAAAAGAGCGGCGGATTTCTCAAGAAGAATTGGCTAAGGCACTGCGTGTCACACGCCACACCATCACTTCAATCGAGAATGAAAAGTACATTGCCTCCCTCCCGCTTGCCTATAAAATTTCAAAATTTTTCGGTTTGCCGATCGAGGATATTTTTGATTTTTCAGATGTGGAGGATATGGACTATGAAGTCTTTTGAACAGGAGCTGCGGCGGCGGATCGTTATCAATTCCTTCTACGCGGCAGGTATGGGGATGACCGTTATTGTCGCGTTTATACTCAAAGCATTCGTATGGGGCAGGCTCGACACACTGGGCAGCTGGGATATAGGGATTCTCGCCGGTTTATTCTTCGGTTCGTGGATTACTGCCGCTCTCCGTATTGCCAGGCTCCGCAAGGCGCTCAAAAACCCTGAAATCTTAGAAGCGTTACATATTGCCGCGCAAGACGAACGAAACCGGATGATCGCCTTAAAAACGGGCAGGGCTGCTATACGTCTTTTCCTTCTTTTATTGGCTTTTTCTGCTATCGTCGCCTCTTTGATTAATCAAACCGTGTTCTTAACGATTGCTGTTACTTTGGTTACACTTCTGTTGTTGTACCTTCTGTTATCAGCATACTACTCCCGGAAAATTTAACTTACCGGGGCAATGGAGGCGAACTGTATGAACGAAGAATTATTAGCTACATTTGATGAACAAGGGAACCGGACGGGGACGGCTCCCCGGGACGAGGTTCACCGCCAAGGCCTCTGGCATGAGACCTTCCACTGCTGGTTCATCCGCAAGGCTGACAGCGGGCTGAGGATCTGCCTCCAGCTGCGCAGTCAGCAAAAGAAAGATTATGCCGGACTGCTCGACATCACCGCTGCCGGACATCTGCTGGCGGAGGAGACGGCCTTGGACGGTATCCGCGAGGTCCAGGAGGAGCTGGGACTTGCGATAGCTTTTGACGAGCTGCAGCCGCTGGGGGTCATCCCTTACCAGATGGATTCCGCCGGATTCATGGACCGTGAACGGGCGCATGTATATGTCTATGAGAACCGCTATGCGCTTAGTGCATTCACCCCGCAGCTGGAAGAAGTGGCAGGCATCGTAGAGGCCCGCTTCGCTGACTTCCGCAGCTTCATCTCGGGAGCAGACAGCAAGCTTCATGTACAGGGCTTCCAGATTAACGGGAACGGTGAACGAACGGGCGTCGATGAGCTGGTGGACTTCACGCGCTTTGTCCCGCATGAGCGTGAATATTTTAGGCGGGTGATTGAGGGGATTGAGCGGTTGTACAGTTAAAGCTGATATTTTGCTCCCTGATCATCCTTCTCCTTGGTCCCATTGCAGACCCCACCGCAAATCCGGGGTTGCGATGTAATCGAAATGGACACCAGTAACACAGTCTCTTCTGCCGGCAAATCCTTTAGCGTCCAACGCCTCTTTAATCAAACCAATTAATTGTTTGTGATCCTTGGAGCAGACTTCCGGGCGCTTCAATTTTAGTGATCTTCCAGAACATTTCGATTCCTGAGCTCACATTGCCCGTACCGGTGCTATACGTATCCATACCGATGACATTACCCTTCCAGACAAGCGCATAATACATCGGAACGTCGGATTCATAGTCGCCTTGTCCACCTAATCCCACCAAAAAAGCATCCCGCTCGCGGTCGATTGTCCAAGACCGGGACTCCAATGACTTACGGGTAAACGGATCTTTGAGCTGGAAGGAATTAAACCATTCGCGATCGGCTGCAGTTATTTTTTCATTAATGAATGCCACTGATCATCTCTCCCTTGTACATTTTATTTAGCGATGCCTTCCTTTTGCTGGACTAACCCTGCTGTAAGCACCCGCCGTCATAGTTTTGAAGCCTTGGGCAGCGTTGTGGTTTGCGAACTCAGCAACTTCAACCCGCCTTTGCAGGTCAAGTATACCTTGAATTGGACCACGGGGTCGGCAATTCCGGTGGAAATGCCGTCAACCTGAAATTTGCCGTCTGTTAAAGTAAAGCTATTGTTGTCATCCGTATTTAGCCCGAACTTTCTCTGCGTGACGAACTGGGCGATATTGGAGTTCTGATTGTCTTCACTGTGTCCAGACAGCATCTAGTTCGTTCCATTTAGCTGCTATAGAAGATATGAGAGAAACGTAACAGGAAGGGCGAAAGCGCATGAGGCAGAGGTACAACCAGGACCAAAACTAAAAGGCAGAACCCGTCGATAGGGTTCTGCCTTCTTCATCTCAATGTATCTTTGCAGATACATGTACTATATTACTCGATTAACTGCTTCTTCTTATGCTTTAGCCGCTGCGCGCTTCAGAATTGCCAGTCCGTTCACTGACAGCTTCAGCTCAGCCGGAGCGGCTGCGCCGGATTCTACATCGGTGTAGGCTTGTCCGTCCAGCGTCACTACTTGCTCGGAGCCGCTGAAATTCTGCACGAATACATACTCATGCTCGCCATCGGAACGCAGTTGGGCGGTTACTCCGGCCGGAAGCTCAGTGTTCAGGGTGCGGCTGATCCGCTCTTTTCCGGTAATTGCGGCGTACAGATCTACATAGAACTGCGCGTCCTTCACACGTGTTGCCAGATGATAAGCCTTACCTGCTCCCAGCTTGTTCACAGTAAGTGCAGGACGTCCGGCGTAGAAGTCGCTGCGGTAATGGCCCAGCGCCTCGGCGCCTTCCAGATGAATCAGCTCGGCGATCTCATGTGCATCGTATTCACCGCTCAGCTTCAGGCTGTTGCCTGGGTCCATTACCAAACCGTTCAGATCGCGGCTATGCAGTCCTTCTGTCTCTTCGGCCCAAATGCCCAGCGTTCTGCGCAGCGGTCCAGGGAAGCCGCCCAGGTGACACAGATCGGTCTCGCCGACTACTCCCGACCAATAGGTGGCCAGGAAGGTTCCGCCCTGTTCAACGTATTTCTCAATCCGCTTCCCGTTCTCTTCGCTGATCAGGTACAGCATCGGAGCAATCACCAGCTTATAGCCGGACAGGTCATCGCCTGAGCCTACCACATCTACAGGAATTCCCAGCTCCCACAGTCCCCGGTAATGCTGAAGCACAGTCTCTTCATATTTCAGGCCGGAATTGCGGATACCTTGGGCATCCTTCACCGCCCAGCGGTTATCCCAGTCGAACAGAATGGCTGTCTCAGCAGGAGTTGTAGTACCTACAACTTCCTCCAGCCCCGCCAGGGTGCGGCCCACCTCAGCAACATCCTTGAAGACACGTGTCTCTGTATGTCCGCTATGGTCAATCACAGCACCGTGGAATTTCTCGCTGGAGCCGCGGCTTTTACGCCACTGGAAATACTGTACGGAATCAGAACCATGCGCAACTGCCTGGAGTGAGGACAGCTTGTGCATGCCCGGACGCTTCAGCTTACTGACAATCTGCCAGTTCGTGAGGGAAGGCGTGCTTTCCATGAGCAGGAACGGCTTCTTTTTGAAGCTGCGGTACATGTCATGATGCATCGCTGTCCAGGCGGCCAAGCGGGCGTCATCATCGTCCTCGGTATATCCCCAGTCCGGGTAAGCGTCCCATGATACCACATCAAGAATCTTAGCCATATTGCGGTAGTCCACGCCGTCAATCATATGCATGTTGGTTGTCACCGGCAGATCAGGGTTGAAGCCGCGCACCGCATCAATCTCATGCTGGCAGAAGTTAATTGTCTGATCGCTTACGAAACGGCGCCAGTCCAGGTTAAGCCCGTGAACCTGTGTCTCACCATGCGGAGCAGGGGATTCGATCTGTTCCCAGGAAGTATACGTATGGCTCCAGAAGGTAGCCCACCAAGCGTGGTTCACCTCATCCAGATCATTATTGTATTTCGCCTTGAGCCAGTCTCTGAAGGCATCCTGACAATAATTACAGTGACATTCGCCGCCGAATTCATTAGAGATATGCCAGCCGATCACTGCCGGGTGATGCGCATAACGCTCAGCCAGTTTGGAGTTGATCAGCGCTGTTTTTTCACGGTAGACCGGTGAAGTGAAGCAGTGATTATGACGGACGCCGTGCAGGTTGCGAACCCGGTTCCGTTCCACCCGCAGCACTTCAGGATACTTCTCGGACATCCATGCCGGACGCGCACCACTCGGAGTAGCCAGGAAGGCGTAAATTCCATTCTCTGCAAATCGGTCCAACAGCTGGTCCATCCACTCAAAGTTAAATACCCCTTCTTCGCGCTCCAGGGATACCCAGGAGAAAATCCCGACAGACATCACATTACAGCCTGCCAGCTTCATCATACGGATATCTTCTTCCAGCACCCCCGGATATTTCAACCATTGCTCGGGATTATAGTCGGCACCGTGAAGCATTACAGGAGCCTTGCTGCTGATTGCAGGAACTTTGCTGCTCATATGATTTCATCCTCTCGTTTATGTTTGGTAGTAGATGTCAGGATGGGACTTTTCGCTGATACAATTTCTTCTGTGGCTCTGTCCCTCTTGCTTGTATCGATTTATACTATTTATAATAAAGGATAATTTGTGATCAATGGTAGGATAATAATAGCGTTTGCATAGCACAAAATGAATATGAGGTGTTCGTATGCTCCCCTTCTCTCTGATTGAAATGCCGCGTGACCTGAGTGCTTTCCCCCTCTATCCGTATTCTGTAGGCCGTCATATCCAGTATCACCATGTGCGTCCTGCCGGATTCCCGGTGCATCAGATTTTTCTGATCCGCAGCGGCAGCGGGCGGTTCCGTGACCTGGAGGACGGCACGGAAACGGTGTTGCAGCCGGGGATGGCCTATGCATTTCCGCCCGACCGCGGGCATGAATATTATCCGTTATCCCACGAACCGTGGCATGTCGGCTTCATCGGGTTCCACGGCAGCCAATCTGCCTCTGTGCTGGAGGGTCTCGGCCTGCTGCCTTCGGCCCCGTTCCGCCCCGAACGGTTCGAGGAATGCTGGGAGATGCTCGGCGGGATCTGGCACACGGTGAACGGAAACAGCTCGGCGCGTCAAGAAGAACAGCCGATGCAGGAGTTGTCGGTGACGCTGTACCGGCTGCTGCTGATGCTTCGCAAAAGTGAAGTCTCCACAGGTGCAGCGACCCGGCTGGAGAACGAAAACGTCCGCAACGATGCGCTTAATAAAGCGGTCAGCCTGATCAACGAGCATTTCACCGAGCCGCTGCTGATCACCAACCTGGCGGCGGCTGTCGGTTATTCCGTCCAGCATTTCCAGCGTCTGTTCCTGCAGGAATACGGCGTGACTCCGCATAAATATCTGCAGAACCTGCGGCTGCAGCGCGCCATGCAGCTGCTGACCGAGGACCCGGAGCGTCCCGTGCAGGATATCGCCCTCAACCTCGGCATGGAGACCAATTACTTCATCCGGGTCTTCCGGAAGGCCCATGGGGTAACTCCCGGGGTGATGCGCAGCCGGCTGCATCCGGGCAAGGACGTCTAGTATTCCCCCACCAGCAACTCTGACCCTTCAAGCCCACACGCCCTCTGCCGGTCAACAAAATAGCCGTAAAACCGGACTTCCCAGGAAGTGCCGGCTGCGGCTGTCTTTTTGTATTTATTAATGTTATGGCCATGATGTGATGTCAAAAAAATAATCCAATCAGGCAGTTCATTTAAACACGTTCAATATTTAGCCGAAAATATGGGTTTGAGAGCTTAATCTCCTGTCAATTCAAGCGCCTTCGCTAAGCTAATGCTACACGATGGTTCTCACCAAACACTGGATAGACTCTCGGATAAGAATAATATTTAATTTTAGCATTTACATTGTCCAATAGTTGAATCCATAGATATAAATCACTATCTTTAACATAATCATTTATTACTATATTTATCTTTTTATCTTTACAAAGTGTTGTTATTTTCTTTTTAAACTCCTCAATCCGATCTTCCTGGGTTACATTAATAATAATGCTTTCCTTGACATCATTCCTCTCAATATCCTTATAGCGCGTGCCAATACTTCTAAATAATTCGTATACTTTTTCATTGGAAAGCCCCAAAAAAGCAGGATGTTTTTTTATGAAAATGTTCGTATTATATTTGATATCCTCCTCATATTTATCATCTATCACATCCGTCTGCTCTACTCCATGAAATTGATGAATAACATAATCTTTGGGATTAATGGCAATCCTCATTCCCTGACAATACATTCGGTATACAAACTCAATATCTTCAATGCCCCATTTAATAAGCTCTTCATCGAATCCTGTTGTTGTATCAATCCATTTTTTAGGAACTGCCAGATTGCAGGTTAGAGCATACAAAAACGGTGCAGTCATTCCTCCGGCATTGTAGGATAAATCTTCAAATATATCATATCTGAAATCCATTCCTATCCTTCTCTTTAAACGCCTTTCATCATAAATAGACTTGTCATCGACCATACAATCATCTATGTCCTGGTTCATAAGTACTCTTATACCAGTTACAGCTATTTCATCACTGACCATATAGAATTTGTCCAAATTCAATAGATATTTAGGCCTTACAATGATATCCGCATCAATAAACACAATGATATTTCCTGTTGCTGCTCTCATGCCTTCATTTCTGGCCCTCGCCCTTGAGGAGTCATGTCCTCTTTTTAAATAGATATACTTTATCTCGTATTTAACATTGATCTCCTGAATATATCTACCTGTACCGTCGTCTGAACCATCATCCACTACTATTACTTCATATCCTATATTTTTATTGGTAATAAGATAGTCTAATGACTTCAGCGTATTTCTCAATAATTTTTTGCAATTATATGACGGAATTACGAAGCTGTATTTATTCAATTCGTTCACCCCATTTTCATGAATGCTCTGGATTCATCACATTTGTCGAGCTGCGTTTTAAGTAATTCATAAAGTTTCATCATTATCGGAATCTCTTTGATTTTCAGGCTTGTTATGTCACCTATAAGCTCTTTTATAACTGTATTAACTTTAGCCATATCGGATTCTGAATTATACTCCACCGATAACCATTTGATACGCACCATATTGATATCCTCAACTAGCTCATGTAATTTCTGATTCTCCTTTTTAACCTCCGTGCTGAATCCAAAAATATCATCCAGATAACGGATACGGTTATATAATCCTTGTTTATGCTCATAGATTAAGTGAATTGCACGGTAATCAATGGTGGATCGTCCTGTTTGTTCTTTCTCTTTTAACCTTTTGATTACAACATCATAAGTACTAATTCCAAATTCAGTTTTATCCTCACTGTAGCCAAATGTATAAAGTCTGTAAGGGTCCTCTACCGAATGTACATAATCATGTAAGTCCATAAGGAATTTCCTGTGATTGAACACGAACTTTTTATCTGGTGTTTTGGGTTTTACCAACTGCACAGCGGACCATTCACACCATGGGGCACTTGTCTTGTAGTGTTTCTTCCCGCTGGTAAAGGCACGCTGCATTTCATCATAAGCAAATTCCAGATACGAGAATATTCCTGAATCATCGAAGCCAATCCCCTGAAGGGACTTCTTTTGATCATCATAACCATAGATGATGGACGCATGAATAAAATGATCCCGCTGATATGCATTTTTATTTTTCAATTCCATTTCATCTACGTTTGCTATTAGATAATATCCATGACGCAGCTTATTCTTTACAAAATCCACAAAATCCTCATTCTCCCTAAACATGTGGTAGCCCAGGCAGATTACCTCAGATACATCCGCGTATGAGTCTCTTGGCTCTATGTAGTTTAATTCGGTGTGGCCATGTTCATCATCTTGGGAAAAGATCTGAGTATAATTGGAATAATACCATCCCTTATAATTGTCATACGCCAGAATGATGCATAATGGCAGGCTTCTGTGCAAATAAACCTTTACTTCCTCCTGCAAAACGACCGGAAGATCTATTTTGTCTTCAAACTTTAATGAAGTCACTAATTCTCCCTTAAATTCCTTCTGTTCGCATACGGATCCGTCAATCTCCTCAATGTATCCTGCCAGTTCGGAAATGCTGGTATTGTTCAATATCTCTCTTACCCTTGCGTTATATCCGTACTCCTTAAGCCTGGATACAACCCTGATGGCTTTAATTGAATCCCCGCCCAGTTCAAAGAACGTATCGTTGGTACTGACTTTATCAAGATTAAGGATGTCTCTGTATGCTCCACATATTGCAGCTTCTTTATCATTCACAGGCTCCATATACGTTGTATTGTCCGGGTTCTTAACAATCTCAATCATGCTTAATCTTCGTGTATCAACCTTACCATTAGCAGTAACAGGTATTGAATCCACCTGCAGCATGTATGCAGGAACCATATAGTGTGTAAGACGTTTCATTAATCTGCTTCTTATATGCCTTATATCAAGTGTTTCATCGGATGTAATATAAGCATATATGGCCTTGTCTCCACTTGAATCTGTCCTTGCAATGACTGCTGCATCCTTAATGTAAGCTATCTCCCTTAATGTGTTTTCAATCTCTCCAAGTTCAACTCGGAAGCCCCGGATTTTCACCTGTTGGTCGATCCGGCCCAAGTATTCAATGTTGCCGTCCTTCATCCATCTCGCAAAATCCCCCGTGCGGTACATACGCTCGCCGGACTTATACGGATTAGGAACAAATTTCTCCACCGTCAGCTCAGGGCGGTTCAAGTAGCCTCGAGCTACGCCTTCCCCTCCAACATACAACTCGCCCGGAACACCAATCGGGGCAATCTTACCTTGGGCATTCAGCACATAGGCCTGCAAAGTCGGTATCGGTTTTCCGATGTTACTCCGGCTACCTTCCAAATCCATGACTGTCAATTCTTTATACGTTACATGCACAGTCGTTTCCGTAATCCCGTACATGTTGATCAACTGCACTTCCGGATGCGCAGTACGGAATGCCTGCAGTTTCAATGGTATAAGCGCTTCTCCTCCAAATATCACCTTCCGTATTCGCAGGTTGCGCTTTTCTTGCTGCAGGGCTTCCTGAGCCAAATGGTAAAATGCCGTTGGCGTTTGGTTTAATATCGTAACTCGCTCCCGCTCGATCAGCTGCAAAAATTCAACCGGATTCCTCGCCGTCAGGCTTGGAATAATCACCAGCCTGCCACCGAATAATAGGGCACCGTACATTTCCCATACCGAAAAGTCGAAACAAAACGAATGGAAAAGGGTCCATACATCGTCTTGCCCGAAGTCGAACAATGAACGGTCGTTGAACAACAGTCGTACCACATTACGCTGTTCAATCATGACCCCTTTAGGCTGTCCGGTTGTTCCTGAGGTATAGATGATATACATCAGATCCTTCGGCGTATTTACATGCACCGGGTTGGCAGCCTCGCCTGTATAGACCTCCTTGTCCAACAGGTCTATGACCGGAATATCTCCTTTGACCGGCAGCTCCGCCCCTCCCAGCAGGATGGATTTGGGCTGGCAGTCCTCCAGCATATACCGGATACGGTTCTCCGGATAGCCGGGATCGACCGGCACGTAGGCACCCCCTGCCTTCAGAATCCCATATATGCCGATAATCATCTCCAGGCTTCTTTGGGCCAGGATCGCAACCCTGTCATCTGGCCGGATGCCAAGCTCCCGCAGTTTGTAGGCCAACTGGTTTGCTTTTTCATTCAGCTGCGCATAGCTCATTTGTTCGTCTTCAAAGACGACCGCGATATGGTCCGGTGTCTGCTCAACCTGTTCTTCAAACAACTCGACTACCGTTTTCCCCCTCGGATATTCCGCCGCCGTGTCATTGAAGGTCTCAAGGATCAGTCTCTTTTCTTCCTCGTCCACCACGCTCAGTTCGCAGAGCTTCCGTCCGGGATTTGCCGTCAGTTCGTCCACCAGGTGGCTGAAGTGTTTCATCATCCGTTGTACACTTTCCGGCTCGAACAGATCGGTACAGTATTCCCAGTTCATGGCATAGCCGTCTTCCATTTCACCTACGTTTACAGTGAGATCGAATTTGGCGACGGTATGTTCTGCAATGATATGTTCACTGTCTACGACTGTCCGGGTTAAACCGTTCATTTCCAGGTTTGCCTGTTCGTTGTTTTGCAGCACAAACATTACATCAAAAAGCGGATTTCTGGATACATCCCGCTTTACCTCTACCGCCTCTACCAGTTCCTCAAACGGATATTCCTGATTCTCGTAGGCTTTCAGGGCACTTTCCCTGACTTCCTTCAGGAAATCCAGAACCGTTTTCTCCCCTTCCGGGTACCCCCGCATGGCCAGTGTATTGACAAACATGCCCATCATCTGCTCGGTATCTTTATGCGTTCTGCCCGAGATGGGACTGCCGATCACAATATCCTCCTGACGGCTGTATTTGCCAAGCAACACCATCATTGCGGACAGCAATACCATATAGGCAGTTGCCCCTGTCTTCCCGCACAGCTCGTCCACGGCTTTCTTCTGGGTTGCTGTCAACATGCCGTTGATGCTGTGGCCTTTAAAGCTTTGCGTCTGCGGCCGTAAATAATCCAGCTGCAGATCCAGCACCGGCGCCGGTTCTCTAAATACCCCCTGCCAATAGCTTTTCTGTTCCGACAGGTCTCTTGTTCGCATCCATTCGCTGTAATCCTTGTATTGCACACTCAGCGCTTCGAATTGCTCTCCATTGTACAGACTGGACAATTCGTTTATTAAAATATCCATCGACATCCCATCGGCGATGATGTGGTGAATATCCAGCAAGAGGACCGTTGTGTCCTTGCCTGTTTTCACTGCTTTCATCCGCATCAGCGGCGCCTTGCCCAGGTCAAACGGCTGGACAAAGTCATGCAGCAGGTTTTCTTCTTTTGCTATAATCCGTTCTTCATACTCCCATTCGAGTTGAACTTCGCGTGCTATCTTCTGTACGGGTTCCCCATCCTGCATATGGAAACTGGTGCGCAGAATTTCATGGCGTAGGGCCAATTGCTCCAGTGCGTACTTCATCCGGCCGAGATCTAAAGTGCCGTGAAATCCGATTACTGCCGGCATATTGTATGCGATGCCTACATCATCCATCTGGTGAATCAGATATACCCTCTTTTGTGCCGACGACATCAGATATACTTCTTGTTCTTCCGCCTGCGGAATCGGAAGGTATACTTTCGCCTGGGCTTGTTCGACTTCTTGGGCGAGAAGCCGGACCGTAGGAGCGGCAAAAATGGCCTTCAGCGGCAAACGTATGCCGGTCTGTACTTCAATCTGGTTGACCACCCGGGTGGCGCGCAGCGAATGCCCGCCCATTTCGAAGAAGTTGTCTTCTATCCCCACCGGAGTAACCCCTAAGACTTCTGCAAAAGCACAGGCAACCGTTTCTTCGGTCCTGTTCCGCGGCGCAATATATTCCTGTGCTCTTGGTGCGTCCGGCTCCGGCAGGGCCTGTTTGTCCAGCTTCCCGTTCCGGTTGACCGGGATGCTTCCGATTTGCAGAAGGTATGCAGGCACCATATAGTCCGGCAGGTCTTTTCTGAGGCAGTCTTTGAGATCGCCTGTCCGTATGTCTCGATCGGATACGATATAGGCACAAATACTGGTGTCCCCGTTCTTCTCCTTGACCGCCACGGCCACCTCCTTGACCCCAGGCTGTCTGCGCAGCACACTTGCGATTTCACCCAGTTCAACCCGGAAACCGCGGATCTTTACTTGTTCGTCGATTCTCCCCATGTACTCGATATTCCCGTCCGGCAGCCATCTTGCCAAGTCACCGGTGCGGTACATCCGCTGGCCAGGTTCAAACGGATTGTCTACGAACTTCTCCGCCGTCAGTTCTGGCCGGTTCAGGTATCCTCTGGACAACCCTATACCTGCTATACATAATTCGCCAGGCATCCCGATACCAAGCATCCGGTTGTCCGCATCTGTCACGTAAACGCTCGTATTCGCAATAGGCTTCCCGATCGTGAGTGAATCGCAGGCGTCCAGATGGTCAACCAGCGACCATACTGTTGTTTCGGTCGGCCCGTACATGTTATATATCCGTGCTGACGTAACCGCCTTAAGCCGATCAAGCAATGATTGCGATAGCGCCTCTCCCCCTACCAGTAAGTCTTTCACCTTTGCGAAATGTTTGCTCATACTAGGCGAGCTTAGCAGCATTTGCAACCTGGAAGGGGTCAACTGAATCAAATCAATGGACGTGTCATCCAGCAGTGCAGCTAATTTGTCCGGGTTTGAATTTTGATCCTCAGTCACGAGAATCACTTCCATACCCTTTGCAAGCGGTAATAATGTTTCCAACACAAAAATATCGAAAGATATGGTGGTCATAGACAACACCGTTTGACCCGGAACGAAAGAAATACGTTCCGACATCCCTGCAATAAAATTAACCACGTTTCGATGTTCGATCATGACGCCTTTGGGTTTGCCGGTTGTTCCTGAGGTATAGATGATATACATCAGATCCTTCGGCGTATTTACATGCACCGGGTTGGCAGCCTCGCCTGTATAGACCTCCTTGTCCAACAGGTCTATGACCGGAATATCTCCTTTGACCGGCAGCTCCGCCCCTCCCAGCAGGATGGATTTGGGCTGGCAGTCCTCCAGCATATACCGGATACGGTTCTCCGGATAGCCGGGATCGACCGGCACGTAGGCACCCCCTGCCTTCAGAATCCCATATATGCCGATAATCATCTCCAGGCTTCTTTGGGCCAGGATCGCAACCCTGTCATCCGGCCGGATGCCAAGCTCCCGCAGTTTGTAGGCCAACTGGTTTGCTTTTTCATTCAGCTGCGCATAGCTCATTTGTTCGTCTTCAAAGACGACCGCGATATGGTCCGGTGTCTGCTCAACCTGTTCTTCAAACAACTCGACTACCGTTTTCCCCCTTGGATATTCCGCCCCCGTGTCATTGAAGGTCTCAAGAATCAGTCTCTTTTCTTCTTCGTCCACCACGCTCAGTTCGCTGATCTTCCGTCCGGGATTTGCCGTCAGTTCGTCCACCAGATGGCTGAAGTGTTTCATCATCCGTTGTACACTTTCCGGCTCGAACAGATCGGTACAGTATTCCCAGTTCATGGCATAGCCGTCTTCCATTTCACCTACGTTTACAGTGAGATCGAATTTGGCGACGGTATGTTCTGCAATGATATGTTCACTGTCTACGACTGTCCGGGTTAAACCGTTCATTTCCAGGTTTGCCTGTTCGTTGTTTTGCAGCACAAACATCACATCAAAAAGCGGATTTCTGGATACATCCCGCTTTACCTCTACCGCCTCTACCAGTTCCTCAAACGGATATTCCTGATTCTCGTAGGCTTTCAGGGCACTTTCCCTGACTTCCTTCAGGAAATCCAGAACCGTTTTCTCCCCTTCCGGGTACCCCCGCATGGCCAGTGTATTGACAAACATGCCCATCATCTGCTCGGTATCTTTATGCGTTCTGCCCGAGATGGGACTGCCGATCACAATATCCTCCTGCCGGCTGTATTTGCCAAGCAACACCATCATTGCGGACAGCAAGATCATATACGCGGTCGTCCCCGTCTTCCTGCACAGCTCGTCTACCGCTTTCTTCTGTTTCCCCGTCAACATGCCGTTGATGCTGTGGCCTTTAAAGCTTTGCGTCTGCGGCCGTAAATAATCCAGCTGCAGATCCAGCACCGGCGCCGGTTCTCTAAATACCCCCTGCCAATAGCTTTTCTGTTCCGACAGGTCTCTTGTTCGCATCCATTCGCTGTAATCCTTGTATTGCACACTCAGCGCTTCGAATTGCTCTCCATTGTACAGACTGGACAATTCGTTTATTAAAATATCCATCGACATCCCATCGGCGATGATGTGGTGAATATCCAGCAAGAGGACCGTTGTGTCCTTGCCTGTTTTCACTGCTTTCATCCGCATCAGCGGCGCCTTCCCCAGATCAAACGGCTGGACAAAGTCATGCAGCAGGTTTTCTTCTTTTACAATAATCCGTTCTTCATACTCCCATTCGAGTTGAACTTCGCGTGCTATCTTCTGTACGGGTTCCCCATCCTGCATATGGAAACTGGTGCGCAGAGTTTCATGGCGGAGGGTCAATTGCTCCAGTGCGTACTTCATCCGGCCGAGATCTAAAGTGCCTTGAAATCCGATTACTGCCGGGACATTGTACGCGATACCTACATCATCCAGCTGGTGAATCAGGTATACCCTCTTTTGTGCCGACGACATCGGATACACTTCTTGTTCTTCCGCCTGCGGAATCGGAAGGTATACTTTTGCCTGGGCTTGTTCGACCTCTTGGGCGAGAAGCCGGACCGTAGGAGCGGCAAAAATGGCCTTCAGCGGCAAACGTATGCCGGTCTGTACTTCAATCTGGTTGACCACCCGGGTGGCGCGCAGCGAATGCCCGCCCATTTCGAAGAAGTTGTCTTCTATCCCCACCGGAGTAACCCCTAAGACTTCTGCAAAAGCACAGGCAACCGTTTCTTCGGTCCTGTTCCGCGGCGCAATATATTCCTGTCCTCTTGGTGCGTCCGGCTCCGGCAAGGCCTGTTTATCCAGCTTCCCGTTTCGATTTAACGGGATACTTCCGATTTGCAGAAGGTATGCAGGCACCATATATTCCGGCAGGTCTTTTCTAAGACTGTCCTTAATATCACCCATTCGTAATTCCTGATCGGTTACAACATAGGCACAAATGCTGTTGTCCCCGTTCTTCTCCTTGACCGCTACGGCCACCTCTTTGACCCCAGGCTGTCTGCGCAGCACACTTGCGATTTCACCCAGTTCAACCCGGAAACCACGGATCTTTACTTGTTCGTCGATTCTCCCCATGTACTCGATATTTCCGTCCGGCAGCCATCTTGCCAAGTCACCCGTGCGGTACATCCGCTGGCTAAGTTCAAACGGATTGTCCACGAATTTCTCCGCCGTCAGTTCTGGCCGGTTCAGGTATCCTCTGGACAAGCCCACACCTGCTATGCATAATTCTCCAGGCATCCCAATGCCGCATAAGTTATTGCCGTTCATGATATAAATTTGTTTGTTTTCGATCGGTTTTCCAATCGGTATCCGCTCCGGTACGTGCTCCCCGGGAGCACTTTCCCAGTGTGTTGCACATACCGTTACTTCGGTAGGCCCGTAATCATTGGAGTATTTCATATGCTTGTTGTTTGCGCATACCAGCTCCCGGTTGGTTTCCGAGCCTCCCGTAATAATGGCTCTAAAGTGCCGGATATCCACCTGCGCCAGAACCTGCGGCGGCAAAATGGCAATGGTGACATTGTGATTGTTAATATAGTGCTCAAATAGCCTCACATCTTTTTGAACATCTTCCGGACATAAACATAGCTGTGCCCCAACCAATAGGCTCATTGTCATTTCATATACGGTCGCATCGAAAGAAATACCTGCAAACTGTAGGACGACATCCGCTGCCGTAACTGCATGGTTTTTCATAAAATATTCCCTAAAGTTAACTACACCCTCGTGCTCAATCATGACACCTTTGGGCTGTCCGGTTGTCCCTGAGGTATAAATGATATACATCAGATCCTTGGGCGTATTTACATGCGCCGGGTTGGTAACCTTGCCTGTATATACCCTCTTGTCCAACAGGTCTATGACCGGAATATCCCCTTGGACCGGCAGCTCCGCCCTTCCCAGCAGGATAGCTTTCGGCTGGCAGTCCTCCAGCATATACCGGATACGGTTCTCCGGATAGCCGGAATCGACCGGCACGTAGGCGCCTCCTGCCTTGATCACCCCGTAGATAGCGATGATCATCTCTATACTTTTTGTGGCCAGGATCGCAACCTTGTCATCCGGCCGGACCCCAAGCTCCCTCAGTTTATAGGCCAGTTGATTCGCTTTTTCATTCAGCTGCGCATACGTCAATTGCGCAGCTTCAAATACGACCGCGATATTGTCCGGTGTCTGTTCAACCTGTTCTTCAAACAACTCGACTACGGTTTTGTCCCTTGGATATTCCGTTGCCGTATTATTGAAGGTCTCAAGGAGCAATTTCCGTTCTTCCTCGTCCACCACGCTCAGTTCGCTGACCTTTTGCTTCGGATTTGCGGTAATTTGTTGCAGCAGTTGTTCCATTCTGCCCAGCAGTGTACGGATTTCCTCCGCCCCATATTTTCCCGGGTCATACATCATCTTAAGTGTCAGAACTTCGTTAATGAATGCACTGAGCGAAATCTCGTAGTTGGTCTGCTCTCGAGCACTCTCTATTTCTACCTTCAACTTAGAATTCCCAAGGGTAAACGATTCGTCTACATAGTAATTTTCGAACACAAACAACGTCCGGATCAACTGGTTGCCCAGTGTGCTTCTGCTCTGTACTTCCGCCAGGGGGCAAAAGTCATATTCCATGCCTGCAACCGCCTGCTGCTGGATCTGCCCGAGCAGCTCTTCCACAGTTGTGTTTTCTTCAGATTTTACCCGAATCGGTATGGTATTGATAAACAGTCCGACAGCCTGCGCTCCCCCCTGTATATCTGCATTCCTTCCGGATACCACTTTGCCAAATACAACATCGGTATTCCGGTTGTATCTTTGCAACAAAACACCCCAAGCGGTTTCTACGATCGTGTTTATGGTAACATCGGCCAAGCTGGACAGTCGTTGTAATTGTCCGGTCAATCGTTTGTCAAAAGTATGCACGACTTCTTTAACCTGTTCCTTCATGCTCCTATTCCTCCCCATTCCCGCTTAGACCCAGCGGCAGGATCTCTGCAGCACCCGTGTAATCTGCAAGGAAATTCTCCCAGTAAGCAAGTCCTTCTTCCCTGTCCTGTTTCTCCAGCCAGCGGATGTATTCACCATAGGATGCAATACCTTTTGCCTCTGCCCGTACTCTTTCCTCCAGGGAAGACAATGTACTTCCTTCTGTCAGTGCTTCGTAATATTGCATGAAATCCCGGATCAGCAGGGGGAAGGACCATCCATCCATAATGATATGGTGGGAACTCCATAAAAGAATATGCTCTTCCTCAGACAATCTGAGAAGGGTCGCACGAAGCAGACTATCTTCTTCCAGATTGAATCCGCGCCGGATATCCGCCTGTTGGATCTTCATAATCTCATTTTCCTGTTCTTTGCTGCAGGATAAATCCAGAACATTGTATTCAATTTTCCTTTCAGAAAATACGATCTGCCACGGCCTGCTTACTTTGTGATAGATAAATGCCGTACGCAGTACATCATATTTTCTAGCCAGCAAAGATAGACTCTCTCGTGCCTTCTCAGCCTGAAATTCACCTTTCATGCGAAGCTTGAATTGCAAGACATACCCTGCAGACTGTTCATCCGCCAATTTGTGATACAGCATTCCCTCCTGCATCGGCGTTAAAGGATAAATATCGGATAATTTATGAACCGGATATCTTTGTGTAAGCTGCTTGAAATCCGAAGCCTTCATATTCGGTGCGCCGAAATCCGAAGCTGTTGGAATGACTTCTTTTTGTAATACACAGTGCTGAACAATCCTTTGAATAGATTGAATGTAAGCTTGGCAGAACTGCTCTATGCTTGATGTACTGTACCTTCCCTTGTTGTAAGCAATAGCAAAGTGTAACATACCGCCAGATACGCTCCCATTCATGGTAATGCCTTGTTTCGGCATATTTTCATCCGCAATACTGCTTCCACATGACAGATTGGAGGCGGTAATCCTTCCCTCTGCCCCAAGTTCATGATCCATGTGCCCGAGGTAATTAAAACACAGGTCCGCTTCAGCATCCGGCCATTGATCCTGACCAAGATATTTGGCAACGCCATATCCGATGCCGTGATTCGGAATTCTGCGGAGCATTTCTTTAGTGTTGATGATGGCTTCTTCGGGATCCTCCGAACCTTTCAATACAACCGGATAAAGACTGGTAAACCACCCGACGGTTCTGTCTATTTTCACCGCTTTATGAATTTCCTCGCGTCCGTGGCCTTCCATGTCTACGGCAACGTAATGTTGGCCTGTCCACTGTTTCACCGCCATGCCGAGTGCGGACAGTAGCAAGTCATTGATCTCCGTTCCGTAGGCTTTCCCTGCTTCATATAATAACTGCCGGGTACTTTCCTGCTCCAGTTCAAGCTGCATCTGCCCATATTCCATCGGCTGATCTTCACAGTCTCCCAGAATTGCCCCGGTTCTTACTTGTTCACTTATTTCTTTCCAATAGGTTCTTTCCTGTTTCAATTCTTTACTTCCGGAATATTCAACCAATGCTTCCGCCCAGTCTTTGTAAGAGGCTGTCTTCGCCGGAAGAACGACTTCCTTTCCCTGTAATGCCTGTTCGTACCCGGTCTTCAGGTCTTCCAGAAGTATCCTCCACGATACACCGTCGACTACAAGATGATGCAGGCATAACAGCAGATGGTCTCCTTCTGCAGTGTGAAACAACCCTACTTTCATGAGGGGACCCTGTTCCAAATCGATACTTCTTTGCAGCGCTGTGCTCTTCTGCTCTACAATCTGTGAAATATTGTCTGAGTTTTTAAGTTCATACTCGTTCCAGTCAAACCATTTGCTTTCATGAGCCGGGAGAATCCACTGTATTTTGTCCCGGTACACGCTGCGCAGCATGTCATGGTGGACCACAAGCGCTTTGATGCTTTGCTTGAGTGCCTTTACATTGAAGCCTTCCTTGCAGTAAAGCATGGTGGCCTGATTGAAATGATGCGGTTTCACATAGTTCCAATCCACGAAGGTATGCTGAATCGGCGTGAGCAGTGCCAATCCGCTGACTTCCCCCTGGTCTACCGTCTCCATTTCTGCTGCAACTGCTTGTTCGGCAATCCGTTTCACAATACGCAGCTGCATCAGGTCTTTGACAGCCAGCTCATAGCCGGCTTCCCGTATCTTGGATACCACACGGATTGCCTTGATCGAGTCACCACCCATTTCGAAGAAGTTGTCTTCAATCCCCACCGCGGTCACCCCTAAGACTTCTGCAAAGATACAGGCAACCGTTTCTTCTATCTTGTTCCGCGGCGCAATATATGCCTGCCCTCTTGTTGCTTCCGGCTCCGGCAGGGCCTGTTTATCAAGCTTCCCGTTTCGATTGACCGGGATGCTTTCGATTTGAAGAATGTATGCAGGCACCATATAGTCCGGCAGTTCTTTCCTTAGGCTGTCTTTGATGTCGCCTGTCCGTATCTCCTGATCGGATACGATATAGGCACAGATACTGTGGTCCCCGTTTGTTCCCTTGACCGCCACGGCCACCTCTTTAACCCCAGGCTGTTTGCGCAGGACACTTTCGATTTCACCCAATTCCACTCGGAAGCCGCGAATTTTGATCTGTTCGTCGATCCTTCCCAGGTACTCAACATTCCCATCGGGCAGCCATCTTGCCAAGTCGCCGGAACGGTACATCCTCCCCTCGCCAAACGGACTGTCGACAAACTTTTCTGCCGTCAGTTCCGGCTGGTTCAGGTATCCTCTGGCCAGTCCCTCCCCGGCCACACACAGTTCGCCCGGTATGCCGATCCCGCATAACGTCCTGCCATTTAATATAAATACCTTCTTGTTTTGAATCGGTTTTCCGATGGGGATTCTATCGGGAATGCTGCTTTTATCTTCATACTGCCAATGTGTCGCACATACGGTTACTTCTGTAGGTCCATAAGAGTTTAAATAGCTGGAGTTTTCAACAGCTCTACTTACAACATCTTTACTGCTCTCCGAACCTGCTGTAATAATCAACCGCTGTCCCACCGTATTGATTTGTGCATAGAACTGAGGCGGTACTGCCATGATTGTTGTTCTCCCTGCATATTCACCTATGTACTCACTGTCCGACAATTTATCCGGATGGATTACATACAGGGTCGCACCGGTCAGTAATGCCATGGTCATATCCCACACAGAGCCATCGAATGCTATATTGGAGAATTGCAGGATTCTATCCTTTGAAGTTACTTTTAAATAATCCATAAAATAACATCTTAAATTATTTACTCCAGTGTTTTCAATCATCACCCCTTTGGGTTTGCCTGTGGTTCCAGAGGTGTAGATGAGATACAATAAATCACTTGGTTTGTTGGTGTGTACAGGATTTGTAGACACACCTTCCCAGGTATTGCTCTCTCCAAGATCTATTAAAGGAATTTCAGTTTGAATTTTGGTATTGTAAGTTACCACTGCTTTTGGTTTACAGTCAGATAGCATATACACGATCCGGTCTTGGGGATACCCTGGGTCTATCGGCACGTAGGCTCCACCAGCCTTGATAACCCCGTAGATACCGATAATCATCTCCATACTGCGTTCTGCCAGTATGGCGACACAGTCATCCGGTTTGACCCCAAGTTCTCTCAGCTTATACGCCAGCTGATTTGCTTTTTCATTCAGCTGCGCATACGTCAATTGCGCATCTTCAAATACGACCGCGATATGGTCCGGTGTCTGCTCAACCTGTTCTTCAAACAACTCGACTACGGTTTTGTCCCTTGGGTATTCCGCCCCTGTGTCATTGAAGGTCTCAAGGATCAGTCTCTTCTCTTCTTCGTCCACCACACTCAATTCGCTGATCTTCGCCTCAGGGTTGGCCGTCAGTTCGTCCACCAGATGGCTGAAGTGTTTCATCATCCGTTGTACACTTTCCTCCCCGAACAGATCGGTACAGTATTCCCAGTTCATGGCATAGCCGTCTTCCATTTCACCTACGTTTACAGTGAGATCGAATTTGGCGACGGTATGTTCACTGTCCATGCTTGTTATTTGTAAGCCCTTCATTTGCAGGTTTGCCTGTTCGTTGTTTTGGAGGACAAACATCACATCAAAAAGCGGGTTTCTCGATAAATCCCGTTGTAACGCTACCGATTCCACTAATTCCTCAAACGGATATTCCTGATTTTCGTAAGCTTTCAGGGCACTTTCCTTGACTTCCTTCAGGAAATCCAGAACCGTTTTCTCCCCTTCCGGGTATCCCCGCATGGCCAGTGTATTGACAAACATACCCATCATCTGCTCGGTATCTTTATGCGTTCTGCCCGAGATCGGACTGCCGATGATAATGTCCTCTTGCCGGCTGTATTTGCTAAGCAACACCATCATTGCGGACAGCAACACCATATAAGCGGTTGCCCCCGTCTTGCGGCACAGCTCGTCTACCGCTTTCTTCTGTTGCGCCGACAACATTCCGTTGATGCTGTGGCCTTTAAAGCTTTGCGTCTGTGGCCGTAAATAATCCAGCTGCAGATCCAGCACCGGCGCCGGTTCTCTAAATACCCCCTGCCAATATTTTTTCTGTTCCGCTAGGTCTCTTGTCCGTATCCATTCGCTGTAATCCTTGTATTGCGCACTCAGCGGTTCGAGTTGCTCTCCATTGTACAGCTTGGACATTTCGTTTGTTAAAATACCCATCGACATCCCATCGGAGATGATGTGGTGCATATCTAACAAGAGGATCGTTTTGTCCTCGCCTGTTTTCACTGCTTTCATCCGCATCAGCGGCGCTTTGCCAAGGTCAAATGAATGCACAAAACCATGCAGCAGGTTTTCCTCTTTGTCTGCGATCCGTTCTTCATGCTCCAATTGGATTGTAACTTCGCGTGCTATCTTCTGTACGGGTTCTCCATCCTGTACATGGAAACTGGTGCGCAGCGCTTCATGGCGAAGGGTCAATTGCTCCAGTGCGTACTTCATCCGGCCGAGATCTAACGTTCCGTGAATTTCCATTACTGCCGGCATATTGTATGCTATGCCAACGTCGTCTATCTGGTTAATCAGGTATAGCCTCTTTTGTGCCGACGACATCGGATACACTTCTTGTTCTTCCGCCTGCGGGATTGGAATATATTCTTTCGCTTGTGCTTGTTCTACTTCTCTAGCGAGAAGCCGGGCAGTAGGAGCAGCAAAAATGGCCTTCAGCGGCAAACGCACGCCAATCTGTACTTCAATCTGGTTGACCACCCGGGTTGCGCGCAGGGAATGTCCGCCCAGCTCGAAGAAATTGTCTTCAATCCCCACCGGGATAACCCCTAGAACTTCTGCAAAGGCACAGGCAACCGTTTCTTCTATCCCGTTCCGCGGTGCAATATATTCCTGCCCTCTTGTTGCTTCCGGCTCCGGCAGGGCCTGTTTGTCCAGCTTCCCGTTTCTCGTGACCGGAATGCCTTCGATTTGCTGAACATATGTAGGCACCATATATTCCGGCAGTTCTTTTCTAAGGCTGTCTTTGATGTCGGCTGTTTGTATTTCCTGATCCGATACGACATAGGCGCAAATGCTGTTGTCCCCGTGTTTCTCCTTGACCGCCACAGCCGCATCTTTAACCCCAGGCTGTTTGCGCAGGGCGCTTTCGATTTCACCCAATTCAATTCGGAATCCACGAATTTTCACCTGCTCGTCGATGCGGCCCAAGTATTGGATGTTGCCGTCCGGCAGCCATCTTGCCAAGTCGCCAGTGCGGTACATTCTACCCTCTCCGAACGGATTGTCGACAAACTTTTCGGCCGTCAGTTCCGGACGGTTCAAGTAACCGCGTGCGAGGCCGTCTCCTGCGATACACAGCTCGCCTGGCACCCCGATCGGCTGCAAATGATCCTCCCGACCAACGACATATAAGCGGGTGTTGGCAAGCGGAGCGCCAATCGGCACGGTCACTTCCTGCTGGTCCAAATGATCTATAGCATAATATGTAGCATAAACGGTGCTCTCCGTCGGACCGTATACATGAATAACTCGGTCAGTTCCCAACGCGTGGTACGCTTTAGCCACGTGATCGACCGACACTTTTTCCCCGCCGAACAAAATATGTCGGACGTTGGAAAGGCTGCTTACGTCCAAATCGACAAGTGTATTGAATAATGCCGTCGTCAAGAAGAAGATCGTAATATGTTCCTCTCGAAGGATTCGCGAAAGGGCGGCGATATTCAGTGCATCCTCTTTTCGAATGAGGACAAGAGCGGCTCCATTCAACAACGCGCCGAAAATGTCGAATGTCGAACCATCAAAGGCGTAGTTGGACAATTGAAGGATCCGATCCTCCTCCGTAAACGTCACATAGTTGCTGTTGCTCACCGTACGAACAACGTTTTGCTGAGTCGTCATGACTCCTTTGGGCTGGCCGGTTGTTCCTGAGGTATAGATGATATACATCAGATCCTTCGGCGTATTTACATGTACCGGGTTGGCAGCCTCGCCTGTATAGACCTCCTTGTCCAACAGGTCTATGACCGGAACATCCCCTTGGACCGGCAGTTCCGCTCCTCCCAACAGGATGGCTTTGGGCTGGCAGTCCTCCAGCATATACCGGATACGGTTCTCCGGATAGCCGGGATCGACCGGCACGTAGGCTCCACCAGCCTTGATAACCCCGTAGATACCGATAATCATCTCCATACTGCGTTCTGCCAGTATGGCGACACAGTCATCCGGTTTGACCCCAAGTTCTCTCAGCTTATACGCCAGCTGATTTGCTTTTTCATTCAGCTGCGCATACGTCAATTGCGCATCTTCAAATACGACCGCGATATGGTCCGGTGTCTGCTCAACCTGTTCTTCAAACAACTCGACTACGGTTTTGTCCCTTGGGTATTCCGCCCCTGTGTCATTGAAGGTCTCAAGGATCAGTCTCTTCTCTTCTTCGTCCACCACACTCAATTCGCTGATCTTCGCCTCAGGGTTGGCCGTCAGTTCGTCCACCAGATGGCTGAAGTGTTTCATCATCCGTTGTACACTTTCCTCCCCGAACAGATCGGTACAGTATTCCCAGTTCATGGCATAGCCGTCTTCCATTTCACCTACGTTTACAGTGAGATCGAATTTGGCGATGGTATGTTCACTGTCCATGCTTGTTATTTGTAAGCCCTTCATTTGCAGGTTTGCCTGTTCGTTGTTTTGGAGGACAAACATCACATCAAAAAGCGGGTTTCTCGATAAATCCCGTTGTAACGCTACCGATTCCACTAATTCCTCAAACGGATATTCCTGATTTTCGTAAGCTTTCAGGGCACTTTCCTTGACTTCCTTCAGGAAATCCAGAACCGTTTTCTCCCCTTCCGGGTATCCCCGCATGGCCAGTGTATTGACAAACATACCCATCATCTGCTCGGTATCTTTATGCGTTCTGCCCGAGATCGGACTGCCGATGATAATGTCCTCTTGCCGGCTGTATTTGCTAAGCAACACCATCATTGCGGACAGCAACACCATATAAGCGGTTGCCCCCGTCTTGCGGCACAGCTCGTCTACCGCTTTCTTCTGTTGCGCCGACAACATTCCGTTGATGCTGTGGCCTTTAAAGCTTTGCGTCTGTGGCCGTAAATAATCCAGCTGCAGATCCAGCACCGGCGCCGGTTCTCTAAATACCCCCTGCCAATATTTTTTCTGTTCCGCTAGGTCTCTTGTCCGTATCCATTCGCTGTAATCCTTGTATTGCGCACTCAGCGGTTCGAGTTGCTCTCCATTGTACAGCTTGGACATTTCGTTTGTTAAAATACCCATCGACATCCCATCGGAGATGATGTGGTGCATATCTAACAAGAGGATCGTTTTGTCCTCGCCTGTTTTCACTGCTTTCATCCGCATCAGCGGCGCTTTGCCAAGGTCAAATGGATGCACAAAACCATGCAGCAGGTTTTCCTCTTTGTCTGCGATCCGTTCTTCATGCTCCAATTGGATTGTAACTTCGCGTGCTATCTTCTGTACGGGTTCTCCATCCTGTACATGGAAACTGGTGCGCAGCGCTTCATGGCGAAGGGTCAATTGCTCCAGTGCGTACTTCATCCGGCCGAGATCTAACGTTCCGTGAATTTCCATTACTGCCGGCATATTGTATGCTATGCCAACGTCGTCTATCTGGTTAATCAGGTATAGCCTCTTTTGTGCCGACGACATCGGATACACTTCTTGTTCTTCCGCCTGCGGGATTGGAATATATTCTTTCGCTTGTGCTTGTTCTACTTCTCTAGCGAGAAGCCGGGCAGTAGGAGCAGCAAAAATGGCCTTCAGCGGCAAACGCACGCCAATCTGTACTTCAATCTGGTTGACCACCCGGGTTGCGCGCAGGGAATGTCCGCCCAGCTCGAAGAAATTGTCTTCAATCCCCACCGGGGTAACCCCTAGAACTTCTGCAAAGGCACAGGCAACCGTTTCTTCTATCCCGTTCCGCGGTGCAATATATTCCTGCCCTCTTGTTGCTTCCGGCTCCGGCAGGGCCTGTTTGTCCAGCTTCCCGTTTCTCGTGACCGGAATGCCTTCGATTTGCTGAACATATGTAGGCACCATATATTCCGGCAGTTCTTTTCTAAGGCTGTCTTTGATGTCGGCTGTTTGTATTTCCTGATCCGATACGACATAGGCGCAAATGCTGTTGTCCCCGTGTTTCTCCTTGACCGCCACAGCCGCATCTTTAACCCCAGGCTGTTTGCGCAGGGCGCTTTCGATTTCACCCAATTCAATTCGGAATCCACGAATTTTCACCTGCTCATCGATGCGGCCCAAGTATTGGATGTTGCCGTCCGGCAGCCATCTTGCCAAGTCGCCAGTGCGGTACATTCTACCCTCTCCGAACGGATTGTCGACAAACTTTTCGGCCGTCAGTTCCGGACGGTTCAGGTATCCTCTGGACAAGCCTACACCTGCGACGCATAATTCGCCTGGCATTCCGATCCCGCACAAGTCGTTGCCGTTCATAATGTAAATTTGTTTATTTTCTATCGGCTTCCCAATCGGTATCCGCTCCGGCACGGGCTTCCTGGGATCACATCCCCAGTGCGTTACACATACCGTTACTTCGGTAGGTCCGTAATCATTGGAATAATTCATACGCTTGCTGTATTCGGATACCAACAGCCGGTTGGTTTCCGAGCCTGCCGTAATAATGGCTCTAAAATGTCGGATATCCACCTGCGCCAGAACCTGCGGCGGCAAAATGGCAACGGTGACATGATGCTTTTCAATATATTGTTCAAATAATCTCACATCTTTTTGAACATCCTCCGGGCATAAACATAGCTGTGCCCCGGTTAGCAGGCTCATTGTCATTTCTGATATGGCCGCATCGAAAGAAACACTTGCAAACTGTAGGACGACATCCGCAGCCGTAATAGCATGATTCTTAATAAAATATTGCTTTAGGTTAACTACACCCTCATGCTCAATCATGACGCCCTTGGGCTGTCCCGTTGTCCCTGATGTATAGATGATATACATCAGATCCTTTGGCGAATTTACATGCTCGGGGTTTGCAGCCTCGCCTGTATAGGCCTCCTTGTCCAACAGGTCTATGACCGGAATATCCCCTAGGACCGGCAGTTCCGCCCTTCCCAGCAGGATAGCTTTCGGCTGGCAGTCCTCCAGCATATACCGGATACGGTTCTCCGGATAGCCGGAATCGACCGGCACGTAGGCGCCTCCTGCCTTGATCACCCCGTAGATAGCGATGATCATCTCTATACTTTTTGTGGCCAGGATCGCAACCTTGTCATCCGGCCGGACCCCAAGCTCCCTCAGTTTATAGGCCAGTTGATTCGCTTTTTCATTCAGCTGCGCATACGTCAATTGCGCAGCTTCAAATACGACCGCGATATTGTCCGGTGTCTGTTCAACCTGTTCTTCAAACAACTCGACTACGGTTTTGTCCCTTGGATATTCCGTTGCCGTATTATTGAAGGTCTCAAGGACCAATTTCCGTTCTTCCTCGTCCACCACGCTCAGTTCGCTGACCTTTTGCTTCGGATTCGCTGTAATTTGTTCCAGCAGCTGTTCCATTCTTCCCAGCAGTGCCCGGATTTCCTCTGCCCCATATTTTCCTGGATCATACATAATTTTAAGTGTCAGGGCGGCTTCCTTCATAAATGCACTGAGCGAAATATCATAGTTTGTCTGTTCTCTGGCGCTCTCTATTTCGATCTCCAACCCATGGCTCCCAAGGGTAAACGATTCGTCTACATAGTAGTTTTCGAACACAAACAACGTCCGGAGCAACTGATTGCCCAGTGCGCTTCTGCTTTGTACTTCCGCTAGAGAGCAACGGTCATATTCCATGCTTGCAACCGCCTGTTGCTGGATCTGCCCGAGTAGTTCTTCCACAGTTGTGCTTTCTTCAGATTTGACCCGAATCGGTATGGTATTGATAAACAGCCCAACAGCCTGTTCTATTCCCTGTATCCCCGCATTCCTCCCGGATACAACTTTCCCAAATACAACATCTGTATTCCGGTTGTATTTCTGCAACAAAATACCCCAAGCTGTTTCTACGAGAGTGTTTATTGTTACATTGAGCACGCTGGAAAGTCGTTGTAATTGTCCGGTCAACGCTATATCCGTAATATACACTTCTTCATTAACCTGTTCCTCTATGTTCCCGCTTTGACTTAGCGGCAGGATCTCTGCAGCTTCAGGGTAATCTGCAAGTAAATTCTCCCAGTAAGCAAGTCCTTCTTCCCTGTCCTGTTTCTCCAGCCAGTGGATGTATTCACCATAGGATGCAATACCTTTTGCCTCTGCCCTCACTCTTTCCTGCAGGGAAGACAATGTGCTTCCTTCTGTTAGCTTTTTATAATATTTCATGAAATCTTGGATCAGCAGGGGGAAGGACCATCCATCCATAATGATATGGTGGGAACTCCATAAAAGAATATGCTCTTCCTCAGACAATCTGAGAAGGGTCGTACGAAGCAGACTATCTTCTTCCAGTTTGAATCCGCGCCGGATATCCGCCTGTTGGATCTTTAAGATCTCATTATCCTTTTCCTCACTGAAGGACAAATCAAGAACATTGCATTCGATTTCACGTTCACGTAACACGACTTGCCAAGGCTTAGTTAATTTGTTATAGATAAATGCCGTACGCAATACATCATATTTTCTAGCCAGCAAAGATAGGCTCTCCCTTGCCTTCTCAACCTGCAATTTACCCTTTATGCGAAGCTTGATTTGCAAGACATAGCCTGAAGACTGTTCATCCGCCAATTTGTGATACAACATTCCATCCTGCATTGGCGTTAAAGAATGAATACCGGACAAATTATGAACCGGATATCTTTGTGTAAGCTGCTTGAAATCCGAATCCTTCATATTCGGCGCGCCGAAATCTGAAGCTGTTTTAATGACCTCTTTTTGTAATACACAGTGCTGAACAATCCTTTGAATAGATTGAATGTAAGCTTGGCAGAACTGCTCTATGCTTGATGTACTGTACCTTCCCTTGTTGTAGGCAATAGCAAACTGTAATTTACCACCAGATACGATCCCGTCCATAGTAATGCCTTGTTTCGGCATATTTTCATCCGCAATACTGCTTCCGCATGACAGATTGGAGGCGGTAATCCTTCCCTCTGCCCCAAGTTCATGATCCATGTGCCCGAGGTAATTAAAACACAGGTCCGCTTCAGCATCCGGCCATTGATCCTGACCAAGATATTTGGCAACGCCATATCCGATGCCGTGATTCGGAATTCTGCGGAGCATTTCTTTAGTGTTGATGATGGCTTCTTCGGGATCCTCCGAACCTTTCAATACAACTGGATAAAGACTGGTAAACCACCCGACGGTTCTGTCTATTTTCACCGCTTTATGAATTTCCTCGCGTCCGTGGCCCTCCATGTCTACGGCAACGTAATGTTGGCCTGTCCACTGTTTCACCGCCATGCCGAGTGCGGACAGTAGCAAGTCATTGATCTCCGTTCCGTAGGCTTTCCCTGCTTCATATAATAACTGCCGGGTACTTTCCTGCTCCAGTTCAAGCTGCATCTGCCCATATTCCATCGGCTGATCTTCACAGTCTCCCAGAATTGCCCCGGTTCTTACTTGTTCACTTATTTCTTTCCAATAGGTTCTTTCCTGTTTCAATTCTTTACTTCCGGAATATTCAACCAATGCTTCCGCCCAGTCTTTGTAAGAGGCTGTCTTCGCCGGAAGAACGACTTCCTTTCCCTGTAATGCCTGTTCGTACCCGGTCTTCAGGTCTTCCAGAAGTATCCTCCACGATACACCGTCGACTACAAGATGATGCAGGCATAACAGCAGATGGTCTCCTTCTGCAGTGTGAAACAACCCTACTTTCATGAGGGGACCCTGTTCCAAATCAATACTTCTTTGCAGCGCTGTGCTCTTCTGCTCTACAATCTGTGAAATATTGTCTGAGTTTTTAAGTTCATACTCGTTCCAGTCAAACCATTTGCTTTCATGAGCCGGGAGAATCCACTGTATTTTGTCCCGGTACACGCTGCGCAGCATGTCATGGTGGACCACAAGCGCTTTGATGCTTTGCTTGAGTGCCTTTACATTGAAGCCTTCCTCGCAGTAAAGCATGGTGGCCTGATTGAAATGATGCGGTTTCACATAGTTCCAATCCACGAAGGTATGCTGAATCGGCGTGAGCAGTGCCAATCCGCTGACTTCCCCCTGGTCTACCGTCTCCATTTCTGCTGCAACTGCTTGTTCGGCGATCCGTTTCACAATACGCAGCTGCATCAGGTCTTTGACAGCCAGCTCATAGCCGGCTTCCCGTATCTTGGATACCACACGGATTGCCTTGATCGAGTCACCACCCATTTCGAAGAAGTTGTCTTCAATCCCCACCGCGGTCACCCCTAAGACTTCTGCAAAGATACAGGCAACCGTTTCTTCTATCTTGTTCCGCGGCGCAATATATGCCTGCCCTCTTGTTGCTTCCGGCTCCGGCAGGGCCTGTTTATCAAGCTTCCCGTTTCGATTGACCGGGATGCTTTCGATTTGAAGAATGTATGCAGGCACCATATAGTCCGGCAGTTCTTTCCTTAGGCTGTCTTTGATGTCGCCTGTCCGTATCTCCTGATCGGATACGATATAGGCACAGATACTGTGGTCCCCGTTTGTTCCCTTGACCGCCACGGCCACCTCTTTAACCCCAGGCTGTTTGCGCAGGACACTTTCGATTTCACCCAATTCCACTCGGAAGCCGCGAATTTTGATCTGTTCGTCGATCCTTCCCAGGTACTCAACATTCCCATCGGGCAGCCATCTTGCCAAGTCGCCGGAACGGTACATCCTCCCCTCACCAAACGGACTGTCGACAAACTTTTCTGCCGTCAGTTCCGGCCGGTTCAGGTATCCTCTGGACAAGCCCACACCTGCTATGCATAATTCTCCAGGCATCCCGATCCCGCACAAGCCGTTGCCGTTCACGATGTAAATTTGTGTGTTTTCTATCGGCTTCCCAATCGGTATCCGCTCCGGTACGGGCTCCCCGGGATCACATTCCCAGTGCGTTGCAATTATCGTTGCTTCGGTAGGTCCGTAATCATTGGAGTATTTCATATGCTTGTTGTTTGCGCATACCAAGTCCCGGTTGGTCTCCGAGCCTGCAGTAATTATTGCTCTAAAATGCCGGATATCCGCCTGCGCCAGATACTGCGGCGGCAAAATAGCAATGGTGACATTGTGCTTGTAAATATATTGCTCAAATAATCTCACATCTTTTTGAACATCTTCGGGACATAAACATAGCTGTGCCCCGGTTAGCAGGCTCATTGTCATTTCATATACAGTCACATCGAAAGAAATACCAGCAAACTGTAGTACGACATCCGCTGATGTAATCGAATGGTTCTTAGTAGAATATTCTCTAAAGTTAACTACACCCTCGTGCTCAATCATGACGCCTTTGGGCTGTCCGGTTGTTCCTGAGGTATAGATGATATACATCAAATCTTTTGGTGTATTTACATGCTCGGGGTTTGCAGCCTCGCCTGTATAGACCTCCTTGTCCAACAGGTCTATGACCGGAATATCCCCTTTGAGCGGCAGCTCCGCCCTTCCCAGCAAGATGGCCTTCGGCTGGCAGTCTTCCAGCATATACCGGATACGATTCTCCGGATATCTAGGATCTACCGGTACGTAGGCACCCCCTGCCTTCAGAATCCCATATATGCCGATAATCATCTCCAGGCTTTTTGTGGTCAGGATCGCAACCCTGTCATCCGGCCCGACCCCAAGCTCCCGCAGTTTGTAGGCTAACTGGTTTGCCTTTTCATTCAGCTGCGCATACGTCAATTTCGCATCTTCAAATACGACCGCAATATGGTCCGGTGTCTGCTCAACCTGTTCTTCAAACAACTCGACTACCGTTTTTTCCCTTGGGTATTCCGCCGCCGTGTCATTGAAGGTCTCAAGGATCAGTCTCTTTTCTTCTTCGTCCACCACGCTCAGTTCGCTGATCTTCCGTCCGGGATTTGCCGTCAGTTCGTCCACCAGATGACTGAAGTGTTTCATCATCCGTTGTACACTTTCCGGCTCGAACAGATCGGTACAGTATTCCCAGTTCATGGCATAGCCGTCTTCCATTTCACCTACGTTTACGGTGAGATCGAATTTGGCGACGGTATGTTCGCTGGCTATACTTGTCAGGGTTAAGCCGTTCATTTCCAGAGTTGCCTGTTCGTTGTTTTGCAGCACAAACATCACATCAAAAAGCGGATTTCTGGATACATCCCGCTTTACCTCTACCGCCTCTACCAGTTCCTCAAACGGATATTCCTGATTCTCGTAGGCTTTCAGGGCACTTTCCCTGACTTCCTTCAGGAAATCCAGAACCGTTTTCTCCCCTTCCGGGTACCCCCGCATGGCCAGTGTATTGACAAACATGCCCATCATCTGCTCGGTATCTTTATGCGTTCTGCCCGAGATGGGACTGCCGATCACAATATCCTCCTGCCGGCTGTATTTGCCAAGCAACACCATCATTGCGGACAGCAAGATCATATACGCGGTCGTCCCCGTCTTCCTGCACAGCTCGTCTACCGCTTTCTTCTGTTTCCCCGTCAACATGCCGTTGATGCTGTGGCCTTTAAAGCTTTGCGTCTGCGGCCGTAAATAATCCAGCTGCAGATCCAGCACCGGCGCCGGTTCTCTAAATACCCCCTGCCAATAGCTTTTCTGTTCCGACAGGTCTCTTGTTCGCATCCATTCGCTGTAATCCTTGTATTGCACACTCAGCGGTTCGAATTGCTCTCCATTGTACAAACTGGATAATTCGTTTATTAAAATATCCATCGACATCCCATCGGAGACGATATGATGCATATCCAGCAAGAGGACCGTTGTGTCCTTGCCTGTTTTCACTGCTTTCACCCGCATCAGCGGCGTCTTGCCCAGGTCAAACGGCTGGACAAAATCATTCAGCAGGGTTTCTTCTTTTACAATAATCCGTTCTTCATACTCCAATTCGAGTGCAGCTTCTTTGGCTATCTTCTGTACGGGTTCCCCATCCTGCATATGGAAACTGGTGCGCAGCGCTTCATGGCGTAGGGTCAAATGCTCCAGTGCGTACTTCAATCGGCCGAGATCTAACGTCCCGTGAATACCCATTACTGCCGGCATATTGTACGCGATACCTACATCGTCCAACTGGTGAATCAGGTATACCCTCTTTTGTGCCGACGACATCGGATATACTTCTTGTTCTTCCGCCTGCGGAATCGGAAGGTATACTTTCGCCTGGGCTTGTTCGACTTCTTGGGCGAGAAGCCGGACCGTAGGAGCGGCAAAAATGGCCTTCAGCGGCAAACGTATGCCGGTCTGTACTTCAATCTGGTTGACCACCCGGGTCGCGCGCAGCGAATGCCCGCCCATTTCGAAGAAGTTGTCCTGTATGCCCACCTGGCCAATGCCAAGCACGTTCTGGAAAATCGTCGCCAGCTTCTCTTCCACTTCGTTTGTCGGCGCTTCATAGACAGCGCCTGTGAACATGCTTCCATCCGGCTTCGGCAAAGCCTTACGGTCCACTTTTCCGTTAGAGGTCTGCGGCATCCGCTCGATCTGCACGAAGTAGGTCGGGATCATGTAATCCGGCAACGCCTTGCCCACATGCGCCCGAAGCTCCGCTACCGTAAGCTCAACATCCGCTACCACATATGCGCATAGAGCGTTCTGTCCCTGCTCGTCTACTTGGGCTAAAACGACCGTTTCCCTGACCGCCTCATGTTTTTGAATTTGCTTCTCAATTTCGCCAAGCTCTATCCGGTAACCGCGAATTTTCACCTGATGGTCGATTCGGCCCACATATTCAATGTTGCCGTCCGGTAGCCATCTGGCCAAATCCCCGGTACGGTACATCCGTTCACCAGGTTCAAACGGATTGTTCACAAACTTCTCCGCCGTTAGCTCCGGACGGTTCAAGTAACCTCGCGCCAAACTTTCACCCGCGATGCACAGCTCGCCCGGTACCCCGACCGGCTGCAGCCGGTTATAGCCGTTCACAATGTACAAAGCTGTATTCGTAATAGGCGTTCCGATTGGCGGCAAAAGCGAATAACCGTTATCCGCACCCATCGTATAGGTTGATACGACATGGCTTTCCGTCGGGCCGTAATGATTATGTACGAGCACATTCATATGGCGGGCTGTCTGAACGAAAACATCGTCTAAAACAAGCTGCTCTCCGGCAACAACGAGATGTTCTATCGTTCTCAGCAAGTCCTGACACAGACTCCTGTCGGAAATGATGTGCTTCAAATAAGCCGTCGGTAAAAAGACGGTGCTGATCTTATGGGTGCGAACGTACTCGATCAAACTATACGGATTGCGCTTCGTTTCTTCATCCGCGACGAACAGAGTGCCGCCGGACAGCAAGACGGAAAACAGCTCCTGCGCGCAAACGTCGAAGCTGAAAGCGGCGAACTGCAGCGTGCGGGCAAACTCAAGCGCCGTCTGGCTCTTTTGTGAATTCAGCAAATTAACGATGCTTCGGTGCTCCATGACAACCCCTTTCGGAGTACCTGTTGTTCCCGAAGTGTAAATGACATAAAGCGCATGGCAAGATTCCGATGACGGCGGAAGGCTGGAAGCATTCGCATCGTATATACGGGAATCTGCAAGATCGAGCACCGCGCCGGCAAACCTGGCCGGTACGGTATCGCAGCCGAAAGTCAGCAAAACATCGGTACCACTGTCGGCTAACAAATACGAGATTCGCTCCGCCGGATACGACGGGTCAATCGGCAAGTACGCACCGCCGGCTTTCAGAATCGCAAGGATCCCCACGACCATCTCAAGCGATCGCTCCGCCATGATTCCCACGGTTTTATCCGGTCCAACGGCACGTGCCCTCAGTACGCGCGCCAGTTGGTTCGCTTTCGCATTTAGTTCGCCGTACGTCAACCGCTCAGACTTAAATACGGCCGCTACCGCTTCCGGCGTCCGATTCACCTGCTCTTCGAACAGAGCGTGTATCGTCTTGTCTTTCGAATACTCAGCCTTCGTATCGGTATACGCGATGAGCAGCTGCTGCTCTTCTTCCCTTACCAATTCGATTTCGTCCATTCTTATGTCAGGGCGTTCTACAACTTGCTGCACGATCGCTGCCAGGTGTCTTAATAATAGCTTCATGCTCTCTTCATGATACATTTCGGTATTGTAACTTAATTTAACGACAAGCTGGCTCCCCCGCAAAAACATGGTGACATTTAATCCATAGTTGGTTTGCTCAATTCCTTTAACACCCGCAATTGTAATTTTATTATCTTCAGGCTGCACATCATTTATCGGGTTCAAGTCTGCAGGATAGTTTTCAAATACACAGATATGATCAAATAAGTTCGCTTTGAGTTCGGTCTTCGCTTGAACATCCGCCAAAGATAAGTAGTTATATCTTTCCGAGTTCAACAAATCCGCCTGTACTTGTTTGGCTATGCTGAGAAGCGTTTCTTGACCGGCAAAGGAAATGCGCACGGGTAACGTACTAATGAACATTCCCACCATGTGCTCTATGCCCTGGACTTCAGATGGACGCCCGGAAACAACCATACCGTGTACGACATCTACACAACCGCTATACAGATGAAGCACTGCTCCCCATATCATTTGCATGAAATTGTTTAATGTGAGTTTGTTGCGCTTGCAAAGTACTTTGAGTTGTTCCGTATACGTCTCTCCGATGGCGTATGTGTTTTCCTTTAACGTATATCCTTTTTTGTGTTCGTGAATAAGATTGCTCTTCGGAATTTCTGCCCTTTGTTCATACCCTTCCAGGTAATGGTTCCAGTACCGCAAAGCTTCTTCCTTATCTTGCCGTTCCAGCCAGGCCAAATAATTCGAATAAGGGTACGCCACGGGTAAATGAAGGGGTCGATTATTTTGAAGTTGCTCATAAATGATAAATAATTCGTTTCGCAGGATACTTGAGCTCCACCCATCAAGAACGATGTGATGCGAACTCCAAATCATTTCATATTGTTCCTCGTCGGTCTTTAAAACTGCGATTCGAAAAAGCACGTCATTCGTTACATCAAAGCCTTGAGCTCGATCCGCTTGCTTGAACGCTTCCACGCGCTCTTGCCTGCTGGATTCCTCGATCCCCGTAAGATCCTCATAGAGAAAGGAAGGAGCCCGTTCTTTTAAAACAACCTGCAGGGGCTGACTTAACTTTTTATGCGAAATTAACGTCCGAAGCATTTCGTGCCTATCTATGAGTACTGTCAAGCTTTTCTCCAAGACTCCCAAGTCTAACAAGCCGTGAAGCGATATGCAAAATTGACAGAAATAAGCCTCAGAACGCTCTTCAAAGAGAGAATGAAACAATATTCCCTCTTGCACTGGAGTCAACGGGTATAGCTTGGCTACTTTTTCTTTTAAACTCATTGGATATTAACCTTCCTTCATGCTTATAGGTTGCCAAATAGTTCGTTGAAATCTTCTAATGAGATCTTGGAGTACCCCAGATCGCTTGGGGTTAGCTCAGTCTCAGCTTGCTGCATACAGTGTTCGACGACTAACAGCAGTTGCTTCTTGTAATTCTCCATGAAGGCCTTCATCGTGCTCGCGCGGTACTCATGCTTATCGAAATCCACCTGCAGAGTCAACTTCCTGTCGACAACGATTCCCGTGATGTCCAGTACATAAACCCTTTCTGATTGCGGACTTCTTGCTGTTCCTGCATAAAGCTCTGATATCGATAAACCACCTGGAATTATCTCCCTATTCAATTGCCCCAAGTAGTTGAAGCTTATTTCCGGATGGGCTCCGCTTTCAAGCCCGCTCTTCTCCGCTGGCGCCAAATACTTCAGCACTCCATATCCAATGCCCTTGTTCGGAATCCGTCTCAGCTTTTCCTTGAACGATTTGATCCAGTAGGCTATTCCTTCCGTCTTCTTCAGTTCGAAGGTGACGGGGTAAATACTCGTGAACCAACCTACCGTCCTCGTCACGTCTAAGCTACCCAACACCTCTTCCCGCCCGTGCCCTTCCAAGTGGATGGCCAGCGTTTCATGTCCCGTCCATTCCTGCACGGCTAAGCCGAGTGCCGCTAGCAATACATCGTTGATTTCAGTCTTGTACGCGTGGTGGATCCCCGTCAGCAGGTTATTCGTTTCCGCCTCACTTAAGCTAATTGCCCAGCTTGCACTGTTTTCCACTGTGCGTGTTCCCGCGCCTACCCCGTCTTTGGGCAGCTGCTTGAACTCGACATTATCTTCCTGCATCCAATAATCCGCTTCCCAGAGCAGTTCCCGGCTTTGTGCATAGTTCCCCATCCGCTCCGACCATGCCCGGTACGAATGCGTCTTCGCAGGCAGCGCGATAGCCTCGTCGTGCAGCCGTTGCTCGTACCCCGCCGCGAAATCTTCCAGCAGGATTTGCCAGGACACACCGTCAACGACGAGGTGATGGATCGCAATCAATAGATGGTCTCCTGCTTCCGTCCGGAACAACCCCAGCTGCATCAGCGGCCCGTTCTGCAGATCCATAGCCTGCTGGACAAGGGCCGCCTTCTGCTCGACTGCCGCGTTTACGTCCTCTTCCGCCGAGACATCGAATACGTGCAGACGAAACACTTCGCCTCCCGTTCCCCGGTTTATCTGTACGATGTTCCCATCTTCATAGCGGTAAACCATCCGCAGCGCGTCATGATGTTCCGCCAGCATCGCCGCGGTTTCCTTCACCGCCGCTTCCCGGAACCCGTCCGCGCGGTACAGCATCATCGCCTGGTTCCAGTGATGGCTTTGCGAGAAGTTTTGTTCGAAAAACCACCGTTGAATAGCGCTAAGCGTGGTTTCCCCCTCCACTGAAGCTTGTTCTGCGGTTTCTACCAGCGCTTGGATATATCGGCTGGCTTCCTCGATCGTCGGATACGTGATGATATCCCGTACCGCCAGCTTCATGCCTTCCGAGCTTAGCCTGGACGCTACTTGGATCGCTTTGATAGAATCGCCGCCCAGTTCGAAGAAGTTGTCACTGATGCCGACAGGCTGTGAAATGCGAAGTAAGTTCTGCCAAATCTCCGCCAGCTTCGTTTCAGCCTCGCTATGCGGCGCCACATACTCGCTTCCCGTTTGCACCAGCCCTTGCGGCTCCGGCAACGCCTTTCGGTCCACCTTGCTATTGGCCGTCAGCGGGATTCGCTCCACTTCCACCAGATATGCCGGCACCATGTACTCCGGCAGGCTGCGCTTCAAATGCGAGCGCAGCTGGAATGCGCTGATTGCACCGCTGCTCACCACGTAGGCGCACAGGTACGCTTCACCGCCCTCATCTTGCCGTGCGGTCACGACCGCTTCCTTCACATCTTCGTACTGGAGCAAACGGTGCACGATTTCGCCCATCTCAATCCGGTACCCCCGGATTTTCACCTGCTCGTCGAATCGCCCCATGTACTCCAGGTTCCCGTCCATCAGCCATCTGGCCTGATCCCCCGTACGGTACATCCGCTCCCCGGGCGTGAACGGGTTATCCACGAACTTCTCCGCCGTCAGCTCCGGACGGTTCAAATAACCGCGGGCCACAGCGACGCCTCCGATCGTCAGTTCGCCCGGAATACCAGGCGGCAACAGCCTGCCATTCGCGTCGAGAACATACAGCCGTGTATTATCGATTGGTTTGCCGATTGGTACCGTTCGAAGGGTTTCGCCGGTCGAGCAGTCGAAAACCGACACGTCCACCGTTGCTTCAGTCGGCCCGTACAAATTGATCAATTTGGTCGCATTCTTCTCATTGAGTAAAGCGTTAAAGCGCGCTGCCTGATCCGGGAGAAGCGCTTCACCGCTGGCAAAAACGAACCTTAAGCTCCGAAGCGCGGCAATCTGATCGGGCTGCTTTTCCAGGTAAGCGAGGAACAGGTGCAGCATCGATGGCACGAAATGCAGCGTCGTCACTTCATGACGCTCGATCGCCCGTACGATCGCTTCCGGTTCCTTCTCTGCTCCTGGAGCGAGAAAATGCGCTGACGCACCTGCATACGCCCACCAGAATAACTCCCATACCGAAACATCGAACGTAAACGTCGTTTTCTGCAGAATGACGTCCTCAGCGCCAAGCGGATAAGCCCGCTGCATCCATGCGATTCGATTGACGACCGAACGGTGCTCGATCATGACCCCTTTCGGGTTGCCAGTCGAGCCGGACGTGTAGATCACATAGGCCAAGTTTCCGGAGGAAGCAACGGCCGGCAAATTTCCTTCTTCCTCTTCTTCGTATAACGTTTCATCATCCAAACGGAGGCGGGCTCCCGCAAACGGAACCTCTTCGAAAAGTGGACCGTCCGTGAGCAGCCATCGCGCGCCGCAGTCCTCCAGCATGTACCGGATCCGTTTATTCGGCAAATCGGGGGTGATCGGTAAGTATGCGCCGCCTGCCTTCAAAATGGCCATAATGCCGACGAACATGGCCGGTGAACGCTCCGCGGCAATCGGCACGATATCGTCCGGTCTGACGCCGTATGCACGAAGCTTAGCGGCAAGCCGGTTTGCCTTCGCGTTAAGATCCCTATAGGTCAACTGCTCAGACTCAAAAATGGCCGCCACCGCTTCCGGCGAACGCTCTGCCTGCTCCTCGAACAGCGCGTGGATCGTCTTGTCCTTTGGATACTCGGCCTTTGTATCGTTAAACCCGATGATCAGTTGCAGTTTCTCTTCTTCCGGAACCAGTTCGATCTCGTCCAGCCGTATGTCCGGACGATCTACGACCTGCTCTACGATCACCGCCAGATGCCCTGCCATCCGCTCAACCGTTTCCTTCTTGAACAGCGCCGTGCTGTATTCCCATTCGAAATGCAGCTGCCCTTCCATTTCCACCGCAGACACCGTCAGATCAAACTTCGCCACCTGGAATTTCTGAGGATATGGCCGGACCTCCAGCCCTTCCAGCTTCCACTCACTCATCTTCATGTTCTGCAGCACCAGCATCGTGCTAAACAGCGGGTGTCGGCCCGTATCCCGCCGCACGTCTAGTTTCTCCACCAGTTCCTCAAACGGATAATCCTGGTTCTCCATCGCCCCCAGCACTACGGCTTTCACTTCCGCCAAATATATGTGAAACTGTTTGCCACTCGCTGGGCGGCTGCGCATCGCCAGCGTGTTCACGAACATCCCGATGATCCGGTCCACATCCGAGTGCCTTCTGCCCGCTACCGGGGAACCGACAACCACATCCTCCGCTCCCGCATAGCGCGACAGCAGCACCCCGTACGCTGTCAGCAGTGCCATGTACAGCGTTACGCTTTGCTTCGCGCATAGCTGCTTCAGCCGCTCCGTCTCCCGCTTGCTCCATACTTGTCTAATGCGGTCTCCCGCAAACTGTCGAACCGCCGGATACACGTAATCTGTTGGCAATTGCAGCACCGGCGGCTCATCCTCGAATGCCTTCAGCCAGTATTGCTCCTGGGCTTCGTACGCGTCTCCTTGCATCTTCTCCAGCAACCATACCGCATAATCCTTATAGTGAATCTCAAGCGGCGGCAAGCTCTCACCCGTGTACAAACGCGAGAACTCGTCAATGAATACGTCTATCGACACGCCATCCAAGACGATGTGGTGCATGTCCAGCAGCAGTACGTGCCGCCCCTTTCCCATACAAACCAGGCCCGCTCGTAAGAGCGGTGCTATGCCTAACTCGAACGGGCGCATGAATGCTTGAACCTGCAGCTCTAATTCCGCCTCTGCAGCCTCCATGACTTCTAGCGGCACTTCCACTAGCCCGGCGATGCACTGCATCAGCCCATCTTCACGCATCTCAAATGAGGAACGAAAAGATTCGTGCCTCGCCGCCAGCAGATTCAAACTTTCCCGCAGGCGTTGCACATCAAGCTCCCCTGTAATCTCAAGTGCATGCGGCACATTGTAGCTCATACCGCCCGGGTCCAATTGGCTTACGAGGTACATCCGCTGCTGTGCAGGTGATGCTGGATACCAATCGCGCGGCTCCGCCTTGCCGATCGACTCGTAGCGTTCCTTAACCGCAGCCGACTCCAAGTAGCCGGCAAGCTCCTCCACCGTCGGACCCGCGAACATTTCAGTAAGCGGTACGTTCGCGTTAAATTGCTTTTGTATGCGCAACACGAGTTGCGCCGTTTTCAGCGAATGCCCGCCCAATTCGAAGAAGTTGTCATGGATGCCCACCGGCTGCGATATTCCAAGAACTTCCTGCCAAATCTCCGCCAGCTTCGCTTCCGTCTCGCTTCGCGGCGCCACGTACTTTCTTCCCGCCTCCATCAGCCCTCGCGGCTCTGGCAGCGCCTTCCGGTCAATCTTGCCATTAGCCGTCAACGGGATCCGCTCCAATTCCACCACATAAGAAGGCACCATGTATTCCGGCAAGCTGAGCTTCAAAAACGCGCGCAGCTCGGATGCACTAAGCGCCCCGCCGCTCACCACATATGCACACAAGTACGCTTCGCCACCCTCATTTTTCCGAGCGACAACTGCCGCTTCTTTCACGGCCGCATGCTGAAGCAAACGATGCACGATTTCACCTGTCTCGATCCTGTAGCCCCGGATTTTCACTTGCTCGTCGATCCGCCCCATGTACTCCAGGTTTCCGTCCGGAAGCCATCTGGCCAGGTCCCCCGTTCGGTACATCCGCTTCCCTGGCTCGAACGGGTTGTCCACAAACTTCTCCGCCGTCAGCTCCGAACGGTTCAAGTAGCCCCGCGCCAAACCCGTTCCCGCAATACACAGCTCTCCCGGCATCCCGACCGGCTGCAGTTGGTTTCGAGAATTTAGAACATACACTTTCGAGGAAGGAATGGGTTTCCCTACCAATATATTTCCCTGTTTATTGGCTTCTCTCATAAACGTAGTCACAACACTATTTTCAGTTGGTCCATACTCGTTTACAATTTCAAGAGTCGGGTGCTTGCCAGACGCTTTTTCTAGAAGCGAGGAATCAAATGCCTCGCCAGCCAAAGTAATGACACGTAATGACTGGATCTGATTGGGCAAGCAGCCATCTAGAATCTCGTTAAACAGAGTGGGAACTGAAATGAAATGCGTGATTTTCTCCCGCTCTATCAAACCAATAATTTCATCCAGATCGATTTGCGAACCCGATTGCATCAAATACACTTCGGCTCCGCTGATAAGAGGGGTAAAGAAACTTGTAATAAAGCCATCAAAAGCCACTGAAAACAATTGAAGCACACGGTCTGAACTGTCGAACGCATACTCCTCTTTTCTCCACTGCAAAGTTGCGGAAATGCTTGCATGCTCGACCATAACGCCTTTGGGCTGGCCCGTCGATCCCGATGTGTAGATGACATACGCCAAATCACCCGGGCCGCTTGCCGCAAGTAGGTTCGACGCATCTCCCGTATAGAGCTCCGCATCCGTAAGGTCAAGCACCTCTCCTGCATAAACCTCCGGCACTTGTGCATCCCCATATACGAGCAGCAAATCTGCACCGCTGTCTTCTAGCATGTAGGCCATCCGCTCCGTCGGGTACGCCGGGTCGATCGGCAAATACGCGCCGCCGGCCTTCAAGATTGCGAGTATCCCCATGACCATCTCCAGCGAACGCTCCACCATGATTCCTACGATCCGGTCTGCCCCGACACCTTGTTCCCGCAGCACGCGTGCCAGCCGGTTCGCCTTCGCATTCAGTTCTCCATATGTCATTCGCTCAGGCGCAAGTGCGACCGCCACTGCTTCCGGTGTCCGCTCCACCTGCTCTTCAAACAACCCCTGGATCGTTTGGCCCTTCAGGTAATCGGCTTTCATATCGTTAAATTCGGCTAGCACTCTCTCTATTTCGTACCCTGTACACAAATCGAGTTCGTCTATTAATTGAAAGGGATGGTGGATGACCTGTTGAATCAGATTCGCCAAGTGAGCGTACATCTGCGAAATCTCAGACTCATGAAACAGGCTGGTACGATAATCAAAATCCATTCTCATAGGATTCGACGGGTTCGTTTGCTGTACACGGATTATCAAATCGTTTCCTTCGTGGCCCCCTAACACATGGTCCAGTTCATAGGTAAATATGTCGTTTGCAAAACTGGAACTACTGGGGAACTCCATCGCAACGCGGAATAATGGATTCTCATAATTGTTGTTTTGGCGCAATTCATGAACGAGCAAATGAAAGGATAGTAGGTCATTCTCATACGTACAATTTGCGTCATACATCCTGGTCACTTCATCTACATACGGTCTGATTTTATATACATATATATGCAATACGGATAAGAAAAACTTACATACCGTGATTTTGTTACCATTGCAAAAATGCAAGATTCCTTCCTGAAGCTCCGGGGGGATATCAAAAGATTCTCGATTCACTTTAATACTGGAGGCCACTAACTGTCACTTCCTATTCGAGATTTAAATTTTAATGCCCATTGCAAATAAAAGGAGTGAATCCCGCCAATCGACCAGACCACCCTTAGTCAGTCTTGGCAGAAATCCACTCCGGTTTTGAACCTTCGTTTTCGTTGCAATTCCAGGCAAAGTAAGCGTCACCATCTAAATATAATCTTATTTACAGAAAAACTATATTTTTCATAATTCACATAACGTTGATTTTTATCGAGTTGAATGAATTAAATCATTATACTAAAGGGAGGAACATCTGCTGCAGCACTCCGTCCTTCTAACTAACAAAAGCGGGTATTATCCTTAAATTAGGACGATACCCGCAATTTGTATTTACAACGAGCTGCAAAAGTAGCCAGCTTTGTTCCCTTGTTCAGGCGATAGCCTTGATAAACCTAATGCGCCAATGGAAATCATACCCTCCATATCTTCACCAGTGTTATCGATTTTTTTGAAATTGATGTACACGATGCACGGATCGTACCCTACACCGCCGTAAACTGGCTGTTGTACAAGCGGGCGTAGTAGCCTCCGCTCTCCAGCAGCCCGTCATGCGTTCCGCTCTCCACGATATCTCCATCCTTCATGAACAGGATGAGGTCCGCCTCGCGGATCGTGGACAGCCGGTGGGCAATGACGAAGCTGGTCCGGCCTGTGATCATCGCCAGGAAGGCCTTCTGTATCCGCGCCTCCGTCAGCGTATCAATGCTGCTGGTCGCCTCATCGAGAATGAGCATCGGCGGATCAACCAGCATGACGCGGGCAATGGTGAGCAGCTGCTTTTGGCCCTGGGAGAGATTATCTCCCGAGGTACTGATCTTGGTGTCATAGCCTTCAGGCAGGCGCTTGATGAAGCTATGTGCATTCGCGGCCTTGGCGGCTGCAATCACCTCCGCTTCGGAGGCCTCCGGCTTGCCGTAAGCAATATTGTCGCGGATGGAAGCCCCGTACAGCCAGGTCTCCTGCAGCACCATACCAAAATTGCGCCGCAGACTGTCACGGGTGATGGAAGTAATATCTACGCCGTCAATCCGAATCGTTCCGCTATCTACCTCATAAAAGCGCATCAGCAGGTTAACCAGCGTGGTCTTGCCCGCCCCGGTCTGGCCGACGATTGCCACGCGTGTACCCGGCTTCACCTCCAGACTGAAGTTCTTGATCAGCGGGCGCTCCGGTGTATAGGCGAAGCTTACCTTGTCGAAGGTAATTGTTCCCCGGCTGTTCTCCATTACATAGGCATCCGGCTGGTCCGGGGCCTCCTGCGGGAGATCCAGAATGGTGAAGATCCGCTGCGCCGAAGCTGTGGCGGACTGCAGTTGTGTAATAACGCCAGTAATCTCATTGAATGGCTTCGCGAACAGACTGGAGTAGATCAGGAAGCTGGACAGATCCCCTACGGAGAACAGATCTCCGATAACAAGCACACTCCCGATCATCGCAATCAGCGAGAAGGTGATATTATTGACCAGCCGCGTAGTCGGGTTCGAGAGCGAGCCATAGAATTGCGATTTCGTCCCTGTCTTGTACAGCTCATTATTCCGCTCGGCAAAACCTGCAAAGGAGCGGTCCTCGTAATGATAAGCCTGCACCACCTTCTGCCCGCCGACAATTTCCTCAACATAGCCGTTCAGCCCCCCAAGAATCTTGGCCTGTTCACGGAACAACTGCTGGGAGCGCATTGTAATGAAGCGGGCGACGAAGAAGGTGGCCGGAGCAGACAGCAGCACCACCAGCGTCATTATAGGGCTGATATAGAGCATCAGCCCTATGGCTCCGGCAATGGTTACGATCCCCGTCAGGAGCGTAGAGAAGCCCTGGAGCAGCCCGTCAGAGACGGCATCCATGTCATTTACGAACCGGCTGATGCTGTCGCCCTGGGGATGGTTATCATGGAACTTCAGGGGCAGGACGTCCAGCTTGTCAAACAGCTCGCGGCGCAGGTCATAGACCGTGCGGAACGCCAGCTTATTCGTGTAATAAGTGAGCAGCCAGCCGAAGAAGCTGCCGACCAGATACACACTGCCCAGGAACAGCAGCAGGCGCAGAATCTCCGGGAATTCCACCCGATCCGGCCCGATCATATGGTCAATGGCGCGGCCAATCAGGAGCGGCCCGATCAGGCTGGCAACTACGCTCAGGATCGCGCAGAAGATAGCTCCATACGTTATTTTCCGGTACTCACGGGTATATTGAAACAGACGTTTCCAGGTCATTGTACTGGTCATTGTATTGCCTCCTCGCTTGAGAGCTGTGACATGCAGATTTCCTGATAGACTGCGCAGCTCTCCAGCAGTTCCTCATGCGTACCGATTCCGGCAATCCGGCCTTCCTCGAAGACAATAATCTGATCGGCCTGCCTTACTGTGCTTACCCGCTGGGATACAAGCAGCACGGTCATATCTGTACTGTTCTTGCTTAGTGCACGGCGCAGTGCCGCATCCGTAGCGAAATCCAGCGCACTGGAGGAATCATCCAGAATGAGGATCGGCGGACGTCCCACGACAGCCCGGGCAATGCTCAGCCGCTGCTTTTGACCGCCGGACAGGTTATGCCCGCCGCGTACGACCAGCGTATCCAGCCCTTCCGGCAGCCGGGTGATGAACTCCTCAGCCTGGGCAACCGCCGCTGCGGCCATGATCTCATCCCGCGTAGCAGACGCCTTGCCCCAGCGGATATTCCCGGCAATCGTGCCGGTGAACAGCACCGCCTTCTGCGGCACGATGCCGATTCTGCTGCGCAGCTGCTCCAGCCGGTAGTCCCGTACATTTACACCCTCGACTCTAACTTCTCCTTCCACGGCGTCATAAAAGCGCGGAATCAGATTCACGAAGGTGCTCTTGCCTGAACCGGTACTGCCAATTAATCCTACCGTCTGCCCCTTAAGGATATCTACAGAGATATTTTCCAGGGCCAGCTCTCCGGTCGTGTTATAGCCGAAAGAGACATTGCGGAAGGAAATCACCGGCGCTGTACCGTCCGGCTTCGCAGCAGGTGCATGAGCAGGCACTTCAGCAACCGAAGCTGTCATCGCCAGCACCTCATTGATGCGGCTGGCAGACGACGAGGCTTTGGTGAACAGAATGACCAGATTGGAGACTACGATCAGGGCCAGCAGGATCTGGGTTACATAGTTAATGAATGCAATAATCTCACCCTGTGACAGACTCCCGGCTTCAATATGAATGCCGCCTACCCATAGAATGGCAATAATCGCCGCGTTTACTACCAGTGTCGTCATCGGTCCCAGCCAAGCAGAGATCCGTCCGACACGGATGGCCGTCTGCGTCAGATCCTCAGAGGCTTCATTGAAGCGCTGCTTCTCACGGCGGCTCTCGGCGAAGGCCCGGATCACCCGGATACCCGAGAGGTTCTCGCTGAGCACCAGCGCCAGCCGGTCCAGCTTCGCCTGATATTTACGGTACATCGGCGAGCTGCGTGTAATGATGAAGTACAGAATGACTCCGAATACAGGAGTAGCGGCAATAAGGATTAGCGACAGGCGGAAATCCAGAATCATTGCCATAATAATGGCCCCGATACAGATGAACGGCGCACGGATCACCAGCCGGATCAACATGGCTACCGCCACCTGCAGCTGGTTAACGTCGTTGGTGATCCGGTTAATCAGCGAGGGCGTGCCGATGACATCCAGCTCGGCATACGACAGCGAAGAAATATGCTTGAACATTTTATTGCGCAGCGTGGTGCCGAACCCCTGAGAGGCCCGCGCCGCATAATATTGACATACCAGGGAGCAGCCGAAGCCCAGAATGGCCATCAGCACCATCAGGGACCCCATCCGGTAGACATAGCTGCTATCCTGCTTACCAATTCCGTTGTTGATGATCAGGGCTACAATCGTCGGCAGCAGCAGCTCGAGAACCGCCTCCAGCAGCTTGAAAATCGGCCCGATTGTCACTTCTTTCTTGTACGGTTTTAAGAATACTGCAATTTTGCGCACATTCATCCTCACCTAACTTAGCGTAGTATGTAATCCCTCTTGAAAAAAACAAAAGACCCGTTATGATTATGTCATACCTGCTTACATATTCATAATATTGGTTTCGTATCTATCCCATATGGATAACATATGTCATAACCTTACAACGGGAGGCTGCACCATGGATATCCGCCAATTGAAATATTTCCTGGCGATTGCCGAGGAAGGACAAATTACATCGGCAGCAAGGAAGCTGCAAATGGCCCAGCCGCCGCTCAGCCAGCAGCTGAAGCTGCTGGAGGAGGAGCTTGGGGTCAAGCTGGTGGAGCGCGGACCGCGCAGTATCCAGCTGACTGATGCCGGAATCATTCTGCGTAACCGGGCCCAACAGATTCTGGAGTTAACGGACTCCACCGCCCGGGAGATCAGCGATTATGCCAAAGGGCTGAAGGGCAGCCTTACCATCGGAACGGTCTCCTCTTCAGGCGCTACCTTGCTGCACGAGCCGCTCACAGCGTTCCATAAGAGCTACTCGGGCGTAACCTTTGAGATCCATGAAGGCAACACGTTCATGATTATCGACCTGCTGAACAAGGGCATTGTTGAAGTGGGCATTGTCCGCACCCCGTTCAGCACCAGCAACCTGGAGTGTCTGTATTTCCATTCAGAGCCGATGATCGCAGTAATGACCGCCGATTATGACTGGGCACCCAGCCAAAGTGCTGCCCAGCTGGGCGAGCTGCAAGCCAAGCCGCTCATCATCTACCGCCGCTTCGAGCAGCTTATCCGCGAGACCTGTCTGGAGCACGGCTTTGAGCCACAGATCTTCTGTATGAACGATGATGCCCGGACCACGCTGCTCTGGGCCAATGCGGGTCTCGGGATCGGCATCGTACCCAAGTCGGCGTTCGAGCTGGCTAATCACAGCAACCTGATCTACAAAGAAATCCTGTGCGAGACTCTGCGTACCCGCGTGGCGGCAATATGGATGAAGGATAAGTATTTGTCATCTATGGCTACCAAGTTCATCGAGACCTTCAAGTCCATTTGAACCGGCCGTGCACCACTTCCAGGCTCCGCATTCAGGAGGATGTCCAATCCCGGCGGCATTCATCCGCAGGCTGCCCGGACGCCGTATTCCCTGATTAACGCAAATACCCCGCTACCAGTCAGCACCAGTAGCGGGGTTTGTTATTCTCTCAGGTCTGCGCCCGGCGATACGCCGGTGTTAGACCATGATTTTACAAATATCGTTCGTGAACTGCACCGGATCATTAACCTGCAGGCCTTCGATCAGGAGCGCCTGGTTGTACAAGAGGTTGGTGTACAGTCCCAGTTTTTCCTTGTCGCCCTCGGCCGCAGCCTTCAGTGATTTGAAGACATCATGGTGAATGTTGATTTCCAGCACCTTGTCCGCTTGCACATCCTGGCCGCCGTTAGGCATGGCCTTGAGGATTTTCTCCATCTCGATTGTCAGCTCGCCTTCGGTGGACAGGCAGACCGGATGGGATTTCAGCCGCTTGGAGGCTTTGACCGCCTTCACTTTGCCGGACAGAATGCCCTGCATGGCTTCGAACAATCCCTTGTTCTCATTCTCTTCCTCTTCGGATGGCTTATCCTCGGCACTCTCTTCAATCCCTAAGTCACCGCTGGAGACATTTCTGAACTCCTTCTCCTTATAAGCCATGATCATCTTGATTGCGAATTCATCGATATCATCGGTGAAGTAGAGAATCTCATAGCCCTTGTCCAGCACCATTTCGGTCTGCGGCAGCTTCTCAATGCGCTCTACCGATTCACCGGAAGCGTAGTAGATATACTTCTGGTCTTCCGGCATTCTCTCTACATATTCAGCCAGCGTCACCAGCTTCTTCTCCTTGGAGGAGTGGAACATGAGGAGATCCTGCAGCGTTTCTTTTTCCATACCGTAGTCGTTATAGACCCCGAATTTCAGCTGTCTGCCAAAAGACTTATAGAATGTCTCATACTGCTCGCGCTCATCCTTCAGCAGGCTCAGGAGCTGGCTCTTGATCTTGCTCTTGATGTTCTTCGCAATCATCGTCAGCTGGCGGTCATGCTGCAGCATCTCACGGGAGATATTGAGCGACAGATCCTCGGAATCGACCATCCCTTTGACGAAGCTGAAGTAATCCGGCAGCAGATCCGCACATTTGTTCATAATCAGCACACCGTTGGAGTAGAGCTCAAGACCCTTTTCATATTCCTTGGTGTAATAGTCGAACGGAGTATTCTCCGGAATGAACAGGATGGCATTATAGACCACCGCTCCGTCGGCACTGATGTGGATGTGCTTAAGCGGCTTGTCGAACCCGTAGCGCTTCTCGGCATAGAAGTTGTTGTAATCTTCTTCGGTCAGCTCTTTCTTGTTCTTGCGCCAGATCGGCACCATGCTGTTGACCGTCTGCTCTTCCGTCACATCGATGAATTCATTCTCGGCGCCTTCTTTGGGCTGTCTGCCGGTAATGTCCATTTTGATCGGGAAGCGGATGAAGTCCGAATACTTCTTAATGATTGATTTCAGACGGTACTCTTCGAGGAATTCATCGTAGTTATCGTCTTCGGTGTTCTCTTTGATCTTCAGCGTAATTTCGGTACCGACCGTATCCTTCTCACAAGGCTCAATCGTGTAGCCGTCCGCACCCTGGGATTCCCATTTGAACGCCTGCTCGCTGCCCAGCGCCTTACTGATTACGGTCACATCGTCCGCCACCATGAATGCGGAATAGAAGCCGACCCCGAATTGTCCGATGATGTTATGTCCGTCCTTGGCTTCATTATCCTTCTTAAAAGCAAACGAGCCGCTGTTCGCGATAATCCCCAGGTTGTTCTCCAGCTCTTCCTGGGTCATCCCGATGCCGGTATCGGCAATGGTTAACGTGCGGCTCTCTTTGTCAGCGGTTACTTTAATGTAGTAGTCCTCTTTATTGAACACCAGACTATCATCGGCCAGTGCCTTGTAATAGATTTTATCGATGGCATCACTTGCATTTGAGATCAGTTCCCGCAGAAAAATCTCGCGCTGCGTATAAATGGAGTTAATCATCATTTCCAGCAGTCTTTTAGATTCAGCTTTAAACTCTTTTTTAGCCATGAATAAATAAATCTCCTTTCAAAAGTAACCTTCGGATTGCGGAGCATTGTTTAGCACTCCACTCACTTGAGTGCTAACACTCCCTTTTATATACCATATTCTAGTTTTTGATGTCAACATCTTGCCGCCTAGGAAGCTCACAAAAAAAGCAATGCATTCTATTTTAGTCCATGTTAGCATTCGGGTTGTACTCCATTTGACCACTTAACCACAGAAAGGATAATGATTAATGATGAACATTCAGCTCGAAAGCATTCCCGTAACACGTATAGCTTATGTACGGCAGACAGGCCCCTACGGCCCCGGCAACGTTCAGGCGATGGAACAATTGAAGGGTTGGGCGCGTGAACAAGGCTTGCTTCAAGACTCGGCGGTGCTGTTCGGCATTCCGCAGGACAACCCTAAGACTACCCTGCCTGCGGAGTGCAGATATGATGCCTGCATCAGTCTGCCTGAGAATCCTCCCACCAGGGGCTCAGTACCTTACGGTGAGCTTCCCGGCGGAGCCTACGCGGTGGTAACCCTTCCGCATACGGCTGAAGCCGTCCAGCAGGCATGGGCTGAGATTCTCCCGTTCCTCAATAGCAGCGGCCATAAGCTTGATCCCGGGCGGCCGGTTATGGAGAGATATACTGAGGAGATGGTCCGCAGCCATCTTTGTGAGCTTTGTTTTCCTGTGCTAGAGTAAGGGAAGGAAGGTGCTTTGAAAAGCGGCTGTCCCGAAATCCATGATATAGCTACTTGGGGCTGCCGTTATTTTGGAACAGGATCAACGTAGGCGCTTAGGTGGACGCTCCGCAAACGGAACGTTGTTACAATCGCTGTGGTCGTAAGAATTTTTTTAATTCCCCTTAGCGGTGAAAATCCGGAGACCCAGGCGACCGCTAACGCTTTTTAACATTCGTTCCGTCCGCTCTGCTGTTTAAAGGGGATGCCGACAAAACTACCCTAACGGTCGAAGGATACTGGCGCCTCTTCACCTTCTGGTGACATACATCCAGCCCATTTGCCTTTTACACACACCTTGTTATCGATTTTCGCATACGTTCTGAAATGTTTCTTCCTTTCCTGGCGTTGCTCCGTCTATCTATCGCCATTTCTGAGCGTTTTCTCTCACCGACCGCTTGTATGAAGCAGCATTGTTGCGCATCTTGCAGGATTTCACTAAAAATGTTAGTGGCTGTGGTACATTGTTGCATCATTTGCAGGTCCGGTGCTCAGAGCAAGTTAGCGCTGGGGTGCTCAGAGCAAGTTAGCGCTGGCTTTGTTGCCTTTCATGCAGGATTTCAGCATCAGTGTCTTTTATCGGGCAGTATTGCTGCACTTCTTACAGGATTTCTCTACAATGTTACGGGCTGCGGAGCATGGGGCTCATCCCTCATTGTAACAGCACCTATTGTATTCGGATTTCCGCATACATTGGGTCGATTACCTCCGCACTGCCCAATGTGTTCGGTTTTCCGCCTACATTTGGCCCACGCGCCGCCCCCCAACAAATTGTGTTCAGTATTTGATATACATTCCGTTTTCTCATCAGAAGAAAATCATAACTTCCTAAAAACAAAAAAAAGGGCCACCTCTATAAGCAAAGTTCCCGCTTATAAGGCAGCCCCTTTTCATTCATCATTTCATAGGCCTTCCAAATCCAGTGTTTCTCCCGGCCCCATAGAATGCAGCGTGCAGCCAGTCAGCTGCCTGCTCTGGATTAAGGCTTCACGCAGCTTGTCGGTCTCCGGCTTCGCGGCATGAACCAACACGGCGTGCCGGACCGGAAGAGACTTCAGCATACGCTGCACATCTTCCCGGCCCTGATGCACCTTGTAGCGCAGCTTGAGCACCTCGCATACTCCATGCTGCCCCTGTTCTTGCAGGAGCTTGTAACCGAAGGTACCGGCGGCTACATGACCGGTGATCAGCACGGAATAGGTTGAGTGGGACGCCCACCTCGCATAGTACCAGCGGGACAAGGATGATTGCATCATGCCATCCGGTACGAACCACAGGGAAGGCCCGGAGCCTGACAGCAGCTCCTCCCGCTCCGCCTCGCTCTGCGGCATCGTCCAGCGGCGGGCAGCAAGAAAGTCTGCTATGTGATCCGCTGCCGAACACTCTCCAGTCCGCTCAGCGCTCCTTAGCCAGAACTGCGAGGCTGCCAGCCGCCTCATCCCCTCTATCAGCTTCGCTTCAACCACCATTGGCAGATCCGCCAAATGCTTCTCGGCCCACAGCATCATCTCCTGGCCGCGTCCGCCTGCCGGAACCGGGAGCAGCACCTTGCCTCCGCGTACCGCAGTCCTGCGAATGGCCTGCTCCAGCTGCCTCAGCTTATCCGACTGGGTCTCCCCGTCCATGCTGTAGGCCGCATCGGCAACCGCCAGATCAAGAACCTGGCCGCAGGACCAAGTCCTCAGCCTCTGCTCAAGGTCAGGGAGGCCCCCGGCTGCCTGTATTGCTTCAGCCGGGGAATCAGCAGCAAGCAACAGGGATTCCGCCGTATAGTCACCGGAATAGAAGATCGACCGCCCTTCCGCAGCGATCAGGAACCATACTGATCCCGCCAGATGCCCGCTTCGCCCCCACATGACCTGAACCCCGGGAATCAGTCTGAACCAGGACAGGCAGTTGCCCTCCTCTTCCAGATACCGGTAACGGATCGCTCGTTCATCTGCTTCAGTGTATGGCAGCTCATGGCCCTCACGGCTAATACTCGAACACCAGGATCGGAAGTAGGCATCCAGCTGCGCCCTTGTTTCCCGCGTTGTCCATACCTCCCCCTTGTAACCCTGCGCATACAGCAGCGGCAGCGCTACCGAATGATCCTCATGGGCATGGGAGAGCAGTACCGCATCCAGCAGGGCCGCCTGTCCGGGTTCGATGAGGGGATATTGTCCGGCTCCGCCTTTTTTGACGCCGCAATCCAGCAGCAGACGGTAGCCTCCTCCGCTCAGAAGATAAGCGGAACGCCCGTGTTCACCAGCCCCGCCCCATATGGTCAGCTTCGTCATGATCCCGTCCACTTTCTTCTGGAATTCAGCAGTTCAATGCCGAGCAGCAGCAGCACCGTCAAGCCAACCGATACCACCGCCATGGCCATGCCCAGCGATACCTGCCCCTGTTCAAACTGGGCAAAAATATACGTAGCCGAGGTCTGCATCGAAGGCGGCAGAATCAGCAGCGATCCGACCAGCTCCCGTACAGATATGGTGAAGGTCATCATCCAGCCTGCCAGCATGCCGGGCATAATGAGCGGAAGCAGAATCCGCCGCAAGATATAGAACGGGCCTGCTCCGCTGACCTGGGCCGCTTGAAACAGCAACCCGTTAATTTGCGAGAAGCTGGACTTCACATACTGCACCGTATAAGGAAGAAACAGCACCACATACGTAAGCACCACCATGCCGTAGGTGTTGTAGAGCGTAAAGGGCATCCATGGCGCATTCCAGAGCAGAATCAGCCCCACCACCATTACAATGCCCGGAACTGTATTAGGCAAAAGACTCAGCAGATCAATGATCCGCTGCAGCCGCGACGAAGACCGGCCGATGGCCAAGGCAAGGCCTGCTCCAAGCACGACAGCCACCGACGCTGCGGCCAGCGACAGCCCCAGACTGTTCCCAATTGCCTTCAGGCTCACCGAGCCCCAGGAGAGCAGCTCCCTGTAATGATCCAGCGTCAGATTGTCCAGCGACAGCCCGCCACCGCGCAGCTTCATCAGCGAGGCGGCAATAATCGAGAAATAGGGGATGCCTATGGATAATAGCAGCAGGGCAGCCAGATACAAGCCAGCGAGCCAGCCTGCACCCCCGCGCAGGGAATACGTCTTGGAGCGCTGTCCCTTGCCCCCCACCAGACGGTAAGTGAACCTGCGGCTGACGGCCGACTGCATATACCAGATGACTAGACAGACCGACAGCAGTACGGATGCGAGCGACGTAGCCTTGCCGAAGTCAATCGGCCAGCTGGAAATGTATTTATGAATCTCAGAGGTCATGACATAATAGCCGATCTTGCGGCCAAAGGTAGCCGGTGTTCCGAACTCCGCGATTGTCTTGACGAAGACGAGCATCACACCCATGCCATAGGCCGACAGCAGCAGCGGCATGATGATCCGCCGGAAGCGATAGCCTGCCTGTGCCCCGTGCACCGCTCCCGCCTCTTCCAGATTGCCGCCTATCCGAATAAGCGCATCCCGAAGCAGCAGATACAGGAAAGGGAACAGATGCATGCTCATAATGAAGACCATCCCCCAGAAGCTGAAGAAAGAATCACTTAACGCGCCCGCACCCGGAAGCCACTGCTGAAGATATCCGCCTTTTTGCATGAACAGAATCCAGCCCATGGAGCCGATATAAGGCGGGGTCATGAACGGAATCAGCAGAATCACATCAATCCAGCGGTGCAGCCCCATGCGGGTCTTAGCCATCATCCAGGCCAGCGGCATGGCAAGCAGCGTCGTTCCGGCGACTACACATAGTCCAAGCCATACCGAATTCAGCAGCACCCCGGACAGACTCTGTCCGGTGATCGTGCGGAGCGGGGCCATCCAGTCCAGCCGCTGATCCGGGGTAACGCTTTGCCAGAAGATGAGCAGGAGCGGAATGCCGATGCTGACCGCCAGCAAAAAGAAGGAGAGCAGCAAGCCCGCTCTCCGAAGTATCCGGTTACTGTCCATGGAGACTGGACTCATTGCTTTTCACCTCAACCTTAAGCCTTTATTTGTAAACTTCTGCAAATTTCGAAGCCGTCTCATTCCCGTGCTCACTCATCCAGGCCCAGTCCACCTTAAGCTGCGGGATGTCCTTCAGATTGGTCCGGTTCGAAGCTTCAATATCCTCGCGGCCCGGGATGAGATAAGCATCCGCCACCAGCTGCTGGGCTTCGTCGGACAACAGGTAATCAATGAAAGCCTTGGCATTGTCCACGTTCGTGCTTGATTTAAGAATCGCTGCCGGTCTCGGACTTACTACCGTGCCCTCCTCAGGATAGATAATATCCAGCGGCTCTCCCTTGGCTTTGGCCTTGTAGGCCATATAATCTACTCCTGCTGCCACAATACTCTTAGCTCCTGTAATCACCGGATCAAGCGCTTCCTGGTTCGCTCCAGCCATAGCAACACCGTTCGCCTTGTAATTCTTGAACAGCTCCCAGCCCTGCTCGCCGTTCACACTGAGATAGCCTGTAATGAAATCCAACGCCGAGCCTGACAGCGTCGGATCAGGAATGTTGACAGCGTCCTTCCACTCCGCATCTGCCAGCTCTGCCCAGGTCTTGGGCGGATTCGTTACCAGCTTCGTATTATAGACAATCCCCAGCGCAGAGGCGCTTGAACTGAAATAATTGCCTTCGGCATCCGACCAGTCCTGATTCAGCTTCCCCTTGTTGGCCGCTTCCGGGTAGGGCAACGTCAGACCGTCCGCCTTAAGCGCCTGTGCGGAGGGCAGAGAAGCCAGAATCACCACATCAGCTACCGGATTTGCTTTCTCCGCTTCCATCCGGGCCAGAATCTTGCCGGTTGTTCCCTGGAACATCTCCACCGTGAGGCCTGTCTTGGCCTTGAAGCCATTCACAATATCGTCTGCCAAGCCCTGCGGGCCAGCTGAATAGAGTACAAGCTTGCCGCTTAACGCAGCTGGTGTAGCTTCAGGAGATGGCGCAGCAGCATCCGTTGCCTCAGGTGTACTCGTGCCGGCCCCACCGGCACTGGTACTGTTGCCCGTACCACAACCCGCCAGACTCATACTCATCACAGCAGATACCAGCAGCAGTGCCCCTTGTTTACGCGGTTTGTTCCATTTCATGGTTATGATTCGCTCCTTTTAGGTTCTTCTTCATTTGATTTCGAATTCATCCGGCATATCTGCCGCGGTGAGACATAGAGCTGAACCCTTTCTCCTGCGGGAATCCGGTTGTTCAGGTAGGCTGTCCATATTCCGGCCCCCTCCACCTCCGCACGAATCTCATAACGCTCTCCGACATAACTGACACTCTGTACAACAGCGGAATAACACAGATCATCTGCCGCCGTGCGGCTCCATCCGATATGTTCAGGCCGCACCATCTCCTGCTCTGGCGTAAGCCAGTTCGACTTGCCGATGAACGAGGCCACGAACGGTTCTGACGGGGCCTCGTATACCGCTTCAGGAGTTCCAATCTGCAATATCCGCCCGCTTTTCATAACTACAATCTCGTCGGACATCGACATCGCTTCAATCTGATCGTGGGTCACGTAGAGTGCAGTTAGACCCATATCCCGGACCAGCGACATCATTTCCACTCTCATCTCTTCCCGGAGTACGGCATCCAGCGCGCTTAACGGCTCATCGAAGAGCACCACACCCGGACGGACAACTACTGCTCTGGCAAAAGCAACCCGCTGCTGCTGGCCGCCCGACATCTGATGCGGATAACGGTTCTCCATCCCCTGCAGCCGGACCATCTCCAGTGTCTCCAGTACCTTGCTCCGCAGCTGTGCACGCTGCCCTGAGGCCTTCAGCCCGAAGGCCACATTCTCATACACCGTCATATGCGGCCAGAGTGCAAAATCCTGAAACACCATCCCGAAATTCCGCTTATGTACCGGAACATCGATCCGCTGCGCAGCGGAGAAATAACATTTCCCGTCAGCGTATAATTCCCCGCCATCCGGGCGCTCAAGGCCCGCTAACATCCGCAGCAGCGTGGTTTTGCCGCAGCCGGAAGGCCCCAGTAAGGTGGTGAACTTACCGTGCTTCAATTCAAGCCCCGCAGGCAGCAGCGCCGGTTGTCCGCCAAAACTTTTATGAATCCCCTTTATCTGAATATTCATTTCGATCCCTGCCTGTCTTCTTGAGCTGTCCTCAGTCTAACGTCTGTATTCGCAGGTTGTTTATTTTTCATGTAAACATGTAATTAACTTTATATATGAATTCTGTTAACGTTCATAGATAAAATCTATGGTGGGGGATCTCCCACTAACGCTTGGAAGAGGTAAATCCATGAATCTGATGAAACTGCAAATCATTGAACTGATCGACCAGCTGCACCATATGACCAGCGTAGCCGAGGTACTCGGGATCAAGCAGCCGACCGTAACCTTTCATATGAAGTCGCTTGAAGAAGAGCTTGGGGTCCGGCTGTTCGAAGCCCGCAGCGGCAAAACTTTTCTCACCGAGGCAGGAGCAGCCATCCTTCATTATTCCGTGAAAATTAATGCGCTTGCCCGTGAAGCCCGGCGGGTAGCCGGCGAATTCGACACCCTCTACCGGGGAACGCTGCTGATTGGGGCCAGTTATGTACCTGCAACCTATTTGCTGCCGCCCTTATTACATGCGTTCTCCCGGGAGTTCCCCGGCATCCGAATGGCTCTGTCTGTGAAGCCCTCGCCGGTCATCCGGGAGATGCTGGTCCGCCACGAAATCGACTTAGGTGTGATCTCCTCCGAACCTTTCACAGAGTCCGCACTTCAGGCTGAATCGCTGCTTACAGATGACCTCGTCCTGATCTGTTCTCCTAAGCATCCGCTCGCCCGCAAGACTCAGCTTCCTATGGACGAGATGAGTAAGACTCCCTTTGCGCTGCACGGAAGCGAATCCAGCACACGCCGCCTGACTGAGCGCTGGTTCGGACAGCAAGGGCTGCAGCTACGCAATACGATTGAGGTCGATTCACTGGAGGCCATCAAGCAGCTCGTGCAGCTGGGCGGCCACATCTCTGTGATGTCCCGGATGGCGGTACAGCGGGAGGAGCAGCAAGGGCTAATTCAGGTGCTGCCTATTCAAGGGGAAATGGCGCCGCGTTATATCTATGCCGTGCATAACAAAGACCGGCATCCTTCGGTGCAGATGGAGAGCTTCCGGAGCAGCCTGCTGGCCACCAAAAACTGTTAGCTGCCATTGAGGAAGTCTATGGAGGATTAACGCAATTCCCCTTTCGCTTTAACCGATCCCATATACTCAGCCCGTAAAGTGGGTCATGTACCCAAACACGATCATAGGAGTGATAATGCTTGAGAAAATGGAAAAAGCTTACCCTGTCCTTCATGCTGAGTATTGTGACAGCAGGCGGTGGATTGGCCGGACAGGGCATCCTGCTGCCGGAGCGTGTCTCAGCCGCAGCTAATGCAGTTCCAGCCTATGAAGTGAAGTTTCTGGCGGACCCTGATCTTGTACTGGACAGCAGCGGATCGCCACGCAGCGAGGTCATGGATACACTCGACCTGAATTCAACTCCACAGGCTATCCGTGTCGAGTATTTCGATACCGACACGCTTGAGCTGAACAGCAAGGGGTGGGATGTGCGGATACGTAAAAAAGAGAACAAATCCGATTATGAATTGACCTACAAGAAACGTTATCCTGTCGTGAACGGAAATATCCAGGCAGCGCTCACCCTGGCGAATCAGGAGGGCTTCGATGCCTCCGATGACAACTATGAAGCAGAGGTGGATTGGGGGTATGGCAAGCAGACCCTCAGCTTCTCCAACACCAAGAAGATCAGCACCAAAGCTGCCGGAGCTGTGCTCCCTGCTGAGGAAGAGGCCCTGAAGCTGCTGCTGGACAAGCTGCCGGGCAAATTGAAGAACTGGTCTGCATCGAACTGGGGGAAAGAGAATCTGGCAGCCTCCCGGGCGCGTGGCCCGTTGACCTTCGAGCGGTATACAGGCACCTGGAACAATCAGGAGATTACACTCGAAGTATGGCCTGTACGTGACGAGGAGGGAAGCGGCATCCAGAATATCGTGGAAATTTCGTTCAAAACCGAAGATAGCACCATCGTAACCGGATTACGTGCCGGGCTGATGAGCCTGCTGAACGCCGAAGGTTGGCTTATTCCTGCCGATGGCCTCAAGACCCAGCTGATTCTGGAACGGTATTAAAGTAATCAGCAATATTAGCTTATAATACGAACAAGAGCACTGCCGCACCCTTCATGAGGGCGATACGGCAGTGCTCTTCTATATGGTATGAGTCATTTTCACAGCGCGGCCGTCTTCGCCTTGGCGTCCTCTAGCAGCATCTGAATCAGCGACTGGAGCGGCAGGGACTTCCACTTCTTCGGATGCAGCAGCAGCTGGAGATCGAAATGAATCTCCGGGTGGGCAAAAGACAGCTCGGACAGGTTCCCCCGCTCGATCTCCTCCTCAGCCACAATCCGCGGCAGCAGGGCTATGCCCAGGCCATTGCGGACGCACCGCTTAATCGCCTCCAGATTCGACAGCTCAAAACCGATCCGAAACACGATCCCGTGGTCCCGGAGCAGGTTCTCGAACAGGCTGCGGTAAATGCAGCTCTCCTCGGAGACAATCAGCTCGCAGTTATTCAGATCCTGTAGGGTCACCTGCTCCAGCCGGGCCAGCGGATGGCTGGCTGGTGCCACGAGGACAAGCGGCTCCTCGCGGATGATCGTCCGCGTAAGCGCGCTATCCACCGTACTTCGGTCCAGCAGAAGACCGATATCGACCTCTCCGTCCCTGATTTTAGAGATCAGATTGGCCTCCTGCTCAGTCTGCAAATGAATATTCAGACCTGGGAACATCGTCCGCAGTTGCTGCAGGAACGGCGGCAGATAGAAGGCCGCAAGTGAATCAATCGTTCCAATCGTAAGTGTTCCGCCGATCTGCTGGGCGATCGTTTCCTTAGAGCGGTCATAGAGTTCCAGAATCTCCACGAACAGCTTAAGCAGCTCTTCCCCAGGAGGCGTCAGGCGCAAGGCGCGGCCATGACGTTCAATGAGCGGCACGCCGTATTCCTTCTCAATCTTCTGTATCTGCATCGTGACACTGGACTGTGCATAGCCCAGCTCTTCAGCCGCGCGCGTGAAGCTCTGCCGCTTGGCCACTTCGCGGAAGGTCCGCATATATGTTAAGTCCATCGTCTCACCCTAACATCAATATTATTGATAACCCACATCATTTATTATAGCTAACAACGATGCAATAATCCATGGTACAGTAGAACAAACGGATTTTACATTTTTGGAGGACGATATTCATGTTAACAGAAGCACAGATTTATGGAATTTATGTTCCCGTGGTCACCCCATTCCATGCTGCTGGTGAGCTTGATCTGGAATCGTATCAGCGGTATGTGAACAACATCATCAAGAACAATATTCATGGTCTGGTCGTCAATGGAACCACTGGAGAATCGCCGACAGTCACTATACAGGAATTACAGACACTCGTGGATACCTCACGGGAACTTTTGAAGTCCAGCTCCATCCCGCTCGTGGTGGGCACAGGTACGAATGATACCTACTCTACCGTGGCCCGTACTGAGCTGGCGGCGAACGCAGGTGCCGATGCCGCACTGGTGGTTGTCCCTTATTACAGCCGTCCGTCTCAGGAAGGCATCATCGCCCATTTCCGCAAGGCGGCAGAGGTGGGTCTGCCCATTATGGCCTATGATATCCCGGGCCGCACTGGAGTCGGCATGACGCTGGACACCGCCCGTACGATCCTGGAGATGAATAATGTCGTAGGGTTAAAAGACTGCTCCGGCTCCCCCTTACTCGTCTCCGAGCTGTCCAAGGGCGGCGGCAAGCCTGTGCTCTGCGGCGATGATCTGCATTTCTTCGAGATGCTGGGCTACGGAGCCGCCGGAGGCATGCTGGCCTCAGCCAATGTACATACCGGCCGCTTCCTCAGTATCTACGAGCAGTACAGAGCCGGTCAGGTTGAGGCTGCACAGGCTGCGTATGATCAGCTGGTGCCGCTGATGAAGCTGCTGTTCAAGGAGTCCAACCCGGCTCCGATCAAATGGCTGCTCAGCGAACTCGGAGAGCTCTCCTCGGATACGCTCCGCTTGCCAATGACTTCCATCAGCGCCGCGCTGCGCGAAGAGCTGGGCGCCTACCTTGCAGGGGAAGCTGTCATGGGCAGACAAGAAGCGATGTAACAGATAAGAGGACGTGGAACAGACAAACACCCGCCATTTCAGTGAGATCCTGAGAATGGCGGGTGTTTGTGTTTGCAAAACCGAATTACGAACGGCCCGCTTTAGCCGCTGGACGGCTGCTCGGTCGACCGCTCTGACTGCCGCCAGGTGTGCTGCCCGGCTGGCTTGAACGGCCGTATGAGCCGCTGGATGATTTTGGGCTCTGGCTGCCGCCTGGACGGCCGCTGCCATTAGCCTGATTGCCTGAAGCACCTCTTGCTCCACTGCCTGCATGGCCGCTCCCCGAAGCACCTCTCGCCCCACCGCCAGCATAACTGCTGCCCGAAGCGCTTCTAGCTCCACTGCCTGCATGACCGCTGCCAGATGCGCCTTTAGCGCCACCAGTGTTGCCGCCGCTCTGCTGCTTGCCTTGCGCGAACCATTCCGACTTCGGCTTGCGGGGCGGATTCGTTTTGGCTTTCTGCGACGGTTTGACCGGTGCTTTGCCGGGACGGTCTGCCAGCAATGCCAGATTGCTCTTAGACATCGGATATGCATGGTCCTTGATCTCCGGAATTGTCTTGCCGATCAGCTTTTGGATATCCTTCAGATACGGAATTTCCTCCGCTTCACACAGCGAGATGGCGATGCCGCTCATTCCCGCACGGCCGGTCCGGCCAATACGGTGAACATAGGTTTCCGGAATATTCGGCAGGTTGAAGTTGATGACATGGGACAGCTCATCAATATCAATTCCGCGCGCAGCGATGTCTGTAGCTACCAGCACGCGGGTCGCTCCGCTCTTGAAGTTTCTCAGCGCATTCTGGCGCTCATTCTGTGATTTGTTGCCGTGAATGGCCTGTGCTGTAATATTAATGCGGGTTAAATCCCGGGTTACCCGGTCCGCGCCGCGTTTGGTGCGTGTGAATACCAGCGCCGATACAATCGACGGGTCCTGCAGCAGACGGTTCAGCTGATTCTGCTTATTTCCGTTCTCCAGCAGATAGATCGACTGCTCAATTCTGTCTACCGTGGAGGATACCGGAGTAATCTCGATTTTCACCGGATTCACAAGCAGTGTCTTCACCAGCTGGGAAATCTCCGTAGGCATAGTCGCCGAGAAGAACAAGGTCTGCTTCTTGAGCGGCATCTTGGCGATAATCCGCTTCACATCATGAATGAAGCCCATATCCAGCATGCGGTCCGCTTCATCCAGCACCAGAATCTGCACATGCTGCAGATCCACACGCTTTTGGCTGATCAGGTCGATTAGGCGGCCCGGTGTAGCAATCAGAATATCGGCACCAATTGCCAGCGCCCGCTCCTGGGCCTTCTGTGATACTCCACCGACAATGGCTGTCGAACGGATCGTTGTGAACTTGCTGTAGGCCTGAATGTTCTCCTGAATTTGCAATGCCAGCTCACGGGTAGGCGTAAGAATCAGGGAACGGATGCGCTTGCCTCCGCCGGTTCTGCCCGGCTGCTGGCTCAGCAGCTGAATAATCGGCAATGAGAAGGCCGCCGTTTTACCGGTACCGGTCTGTGCACAGCCCAGGATGTCTCTACCGGCCAATGCTGCAGGAATCGATTCTTCCTGAATAGGGGTTGGGGATGTATAGTTTTCCAGGCTAAGCGCCTTAAGAATCGGGGGGATCAGGTTCAAATCGTTAAATGTCATTTTATCTCCTTCATTGTGCATACATATATTGGTGAATCCTTAATTCCAGTACTGAATATTCCTTTTGCGGCGTCTCCACATAGCGCTCAGCAAAGTCATAACACATAATGATAACACAGAAAAGCGAATATGAAAACTTTCATTTCTTTCTTTTCAAAAAAATTTATAACAAAAAAGCAGAGGAAAGGTCCCCTGCTCTTGTCTTACCTATTATAAAATACTAGTCTAGGATTTCAGCGGTATCGCCATTGTTGGCACCGGCAGCATTAGCTTCATCAGTATCGATGTGCATGTCCAGCTTGAAGCTGTCGGATACGCGTGCAATCACGTTCTCCAGCACCAGGCCACGTTCGCCGCCCAGACGTACCTTCAGGAGCTGCTTATCGGCAATGCCCCAAGCTTCTGCTTCGGATGTATGGAAGTGGATGTGGCGCGCTGCTACAATAACGCCAGTCTCCAGCTCAACTTCACCGGCAGGTCCTTTAATCGTAATCCCTGGTGTTCCTTCAATATTGCCGGATTCACGGACAGGTGCCTTCACGCCGAGGCTGAAGGAGTCTGTGCGGGATACTTCCAGCTGCGAAGCCGGACGGGCAGGTCCGAGGATTCTTACTTTGTCGAACTTCCCTTTCGAACCAATTACAGCCACTTGCTCATTCGCTGCGAATTGTCCGGGTTGGGACAGGGGTTTGAACTCGGTCAATTGATAACCTGGGCCGAACAATGCTTCTACGTGCTCCTGCGTAAGGTGAATATGCCGGGCCGACACACCTACGGGTACAGTCTTGCTCATTTTTAAGTCACTCCTTGTATTTTCTCTAGTATCTGTACAAGCCACTGAACATTATACATCTATTTACCCATAAATAAAAAGACCCGCATCACAATGCGAGGCTTTTTTCCGGGCATATTACGATTCTGTGAATGGCTTCATCCTGGTTTTTCCAATTCATAGTCACTTCCCGGCGAGAACAGAGGCCCTACCTGCGGAAGAAGGCAGTTGTTCCCTCAAGAACCCCAACGCATTCTCATACAGCCAGCCCCGCACATCCGCCTCAGGATAATATTTCAGCAGCATCTCGGCGAACTCCGCGTATTGTCCCGGATGCTCCAGCCCTTCTACCCATGCTTCAATCCCGTCAAAATCCGAGCCAAACATCAGCTGTCCGCTCCCGCCAAGACCACAGACATGCTCAATATGCCTCCGCATATCCTCCCGCCGGGCCGCTCCTTCATCCCGTACGAACCAGGGGACAAAGGTAAGCCCGATTCTTCCGTCCCTTACAATCAGTGCCTTCAGCTGCTCATCGCTCAGGTTGCGGGGATGATTGCATACCGCAGCGCAATTCGAATGCGAAGCAATGAACGGACGGGTACTGTGCTCCAGCAGCTCCCAGAAGCCTGCCGGGGCCAAATGCGATACATCCAGCAGCATTCCGCTCCCGTTGCACCAGTCGATCAGCCTCCGCCCATGCTCAGTGAACCCGCCGTTCCGCCGCTCCAGCACACCGTCCGCCGCCCAGTTGGCATAGTTCCAGGTAATCCCCAGACAACGCACCCCCAGCTCGAAGCATAACTGGGCATAGAACAGATTGCCCTCCAGACCGTCCACGCCCTCCAGAGAGAGCATTCCATAGGCTGATGCAGGTAAGCGGTCTTCCTGAACTTCTTCCTTCCATCGCAGCCACTGAAGCCCTCCAGGAGAAGCAACCTTTTGATGAAAGCACTCGATTTGCCCCAGAATATCCTCGAATTTGGCCCTTCCGCGCACCGCAGACAAATAGATGGCAAAAACCTGCAGTCCCACATTCCCCTCTGCCAGCCGCTCTGCGGTCACATCCAGCCGGGAATCATTCTTGAAGTCTATCCCTGGATTCGCCTGCAGCTTACTCAGAGCATCACAATGAAAATCCGCCACCTTCAGTTTCCTGTTAACCACCATAGGTCAGCTCTCCTTCTTTCTTCACCTGCTGAATATCCGAATGAACCATTGACGGCCCAGCGTCTATTTTATGTATATGCACCTAACTGAAGCAGCAGTCAGCATAGCAAAAAGCCTGTTTACAGTGTAAACAGGCTTAATCTAAAAGATTCACTTGAGTTATCTAGGTTCTACAATAAGTTTGATTGCCGTCCGGTCTTCCCCATCAATCACTATATCCGTAAAAGCCGGAATACAGATCAAGTCCACTCCGCTAGGTGCGACAAATCCCCGGGCGATGGCAACGGCTTTAACGGCCTGGTTCAGTGCTCCTGCTCCAATAGCTTGTAGCTCGGCCGATCCACGTTCGCGAAGAACACCTGCTAATGCGCCAGCAACGGAATTTGGATTGGATTTAGCTGATACTTTTAATACATCCATAGTAAGTACCTCCCCTGGGAAAATGATGGTGTTCTTCTTCCACTACAGTAGATGTTATTCGCTTCAGAAGAATTAATTCCTTCTTTTTGCGGACCTCTCCGGAGAAAATAGTTCAAAAGATACTCTTTTTCGATATAATAAATATCACACTTTACCCAAAACAAAATGAGTCTTACCGAATTACCTATTTGTATGAATTTGTACGAAAACCCTTCTAGCTCATCACCCATTCATCCTCACGCAGCCGGATCTTCTCCAGTCGTGTCGCTCTGCCTGTAGCTTCATCAAGTTCTGCGAATAGACCATGCAGCTGCCATTTGCCTTCGTCGACTACAAACCGGGAGGGAAGCTGAGTTGTAAATTTATAGATGATCGCATCCTTTTCCATACCCAGAATCCCTTCTCTTGAACCAACCATACCCGCATCTGTAAGATACGCTGTACCTCCAGGCAGGATCACATCATCATTGCTCTGCACATGAGTGTGTGTACCAACCACAATCGAAGCCAGTCCATCCATAAAGTAGCCCATCGCTATTTTCTCGGAGGTCGCTTCCGCATGGAAATCCACCAGAATGCACTTATGCTCTCTGCGCAGTTCCTCCACGATCTCCTCGCCTACCCGGAACGGATCATCAATCGCCGGAAGAAAGGTACGGCCCTGCAGATTCACAATCGCCAGCTGCTTGCCGTTCCCCTTAACAACGGTATATCCCCGGCCCGGTGTCCCCGGCGGAAAGTTAGCCGGACGGATGATCCGCGGCTCATCGTCGATGAACTCGAAGATATCCTTATTGTCCCAAGTGTGATTACCCATCGTAATACCGTGGATACCCCAGTTAAAGAATTCGTTAGCGATAGCAGCGGTGATCCCTCTGCCGGCAGCGGCATTCTCACCATTGGCAATGATGATATGCGGCTGATATTTGCTTTTCAGGGAAGGCAGCATTTCACGCAGCGCTTTTCTGCCTGTATTGCCTACAATGTCTCCGATAAATAAAACTTTAATAATCTTCTCCTCCTAAATTTTTGGTTTGTGTATGCTCTGCCAACCATAATTCGCTGCTTAAGTATAATTTCACCTATTCCGCTTCATTCCAAACTCCACGGCGTGCTGCATGAAAAAAGGCCCCGCAAGGGGGCCGATTTCCTTATTTATTTCGCATATTCTACAGCGCGTGTCTCGCGGATTACCGTAACCTTGATATGACCCGGATAATCCAGCTCACTCTCAATCATCTTCGTAATGTCGCGGGCCAGACGGAAGCTTTCGGCATCATCAATCTTCTCAGGCTGTACCATTACGCGAACCTCGCGGCCCGCCTGAATGGCATAGGATTTCTCGACACCCTCGAAGGACTCCGAAATTTCCTCCAGCTTCTCCAGACGTTTGATGTACGTTTCCAGGGTCTCACGGCGTGCACCCGGACGGGCAGCAGACAAAGCGTCAGCAGCTCCAACCAGCATAGCAATAACCGAGGTAGCCTCGCAATCTCCATGATGGGACGCGATACTGTTGATAACCACCGGATGTTCCTTGTACTTCTTCGCCAGTTCAACGCCGATTTCAACATGCGAACCTTCCACTTCATGATCAAGCGCTTTGCCGATATCATGCAGCAGTCCGGCACGTTTTGCAAGCACGATGTCTTCCCCAAGCTCACCGGCCATAAGTCCAGTCAAATAAGCAACCTCCATGGAGTGCTTCAGTACGTTTTGACCGTAGCTCGTGCGGAATTTCAGGCGGCCCAGAATTTTGATCAGATCCGGGTGCAGACCGTGAACGCCAACCTCGAAGGTAGCTTGTTCACCGTATTCACGAATCCGTTCATCCACTTCTTTGCGGGATTTCTCCACCATTTCTTCAATACGTGCAGGATGGATACGTCCGTCTGCGACCAGCTTCTCCAGTGCCGTACGGGCCACTTCGCGGCGGATCGGATCAAATCCTGACAGAATAACCGCTTCCGGCGTATCATCAATAATAAGATCAATCCCGGTCAGAGTCTCCAGCGCACGGATGTTCCGGCCTTCACGGCCGATAATCCGTCCCTTCATCTCTTCGTTCGGCAAGGTAACGACAGATACCGTAGTTTCCGCCACATGATCAGCCGCACAGCGTTGAATCGCCAAGGTAATGATCTCACGGGCTTTCTTGTCCGCCTCTTCCTTGGCCTGCTGTTCGATTTCCTTGATCATCTGAGCAGTTTCATGGCGAACTTCCTGTTCTACATTGCTGAGAATAATACTTCTGGCATCATCGATGCTCAGATTGGAGATACGTTCCAGTTCAGTAACCTGATTCTTGTAAATAACATCAATTTGCTGTTGGGTTTCATCAATTCGTTTCTCTTTGTTAGCTACTTGTTCTTCTTTTCGTTCAAGCGATTCCATTTTTTTATCCAGCGATTCTTCCTTTTGCAGCAAACGTCGCTCTTGCCGTTGGATTTCATTCCGACGCTCACGAGTTTCTTTTTCAGCTTCGGTACGGATTCTATGAACTTCATCCTTAGCCTCGAGTACCGTTTCCTTCTTCAGCGCCTCCGCCTCTTTCTTCGCGTTCTCCACGATGACTACGGCTTCCTTCTCTGCGCTTGAAATCTTAGCTTCTGCAAGGGATTTACGAATAAAATAACCGAATCCAAAGAATGCTGCAGCTACAACGAGAACGATTATGACCCAGATCAATGGTTCCATCTGTTCACCTCCTCGTTGATATCCTCCAAGGTTCTTCCCTTGGGTATTTGTGCAGTTGTTAAACTATCCGTTCATCACCATACAAAAAACCGGTAATACACCGATTGCCATACTGCACATGCTGCACATGCACATTGCCCGCCTTATCCGGCGATTACATTTCATATGAGTTGTACGCGAACCGGAACAAAAGAGTCTGCTTTTTGGGAAGGAAAAAGGATTCTTAGTTTATGCCGATTCATGTTATATTTTATTATTTATAAAAAGACCTTGTCAAGAGAGTCGATAACCGCATTAAAGTCAAGAGATTCAATCCGGGAAGTAAAACTCCTCTTCTTGCCCCTCAGAATCCTGCTCATCCCGCAAAATCCCGATCACCTGGCGCACCATTTCACCCGAGAATCCCCGGCGCATCAGGAACGCCCCTGTCTTCCGGCGTTTGTCGTTCACATCTCCCCGGATCGTATTCCATTTCTTCCGTCCGGTCTGCAGCGCGCTCTCCAGTTCTTGCTCAGGTGTGATCTCATCCAGCGCTTCCGCAATCAGCGACTTATCAATCCCCTTCTCACGCAGCTCCTGCCTGATCCACATCTTGCCCTTACGCTGGTTCACAATCCGCTGCTCCGCCCACTGCTTGGCGTACAAGGGATCATCAAGCAGACGTTCCTCCTCCAGCCGGAGCAGAACTTCGGCAATAACAGTCTCCCCTATTTCCTTCTCTCTTAAACGGCGGGCCATCTCCTGTCCCGTTCTGGGCTTGCGCTCCAGATACCTAAGCCCCTCCACATACGCCCGCTGGCGCTCGTCTGCGGCAACAATATCCTCCAGATCCGCTTTCACAAAAGTACTCCCGGTAATCATCCGGTATTTAATCATGACATCTTCATGAACAGTCATGTTGTAGTCTCCGAAATGGATTTGATAACGATAGTTAGACTTCTTGAGCCGCTCTACCCGTGTAATTACCAGCTCTTGACCTGCCGGGAAATCGGCCAGTACCTGCTCATCCTGTTCTTCGAATTCCTCATCCAATTGTATAACCATCCTGCCAATCACCTCATCAAGCTGAAATATTTGCGAAAAGGCACCCTGTAATATCCTCCACAGGGCGCCTATCCATCATGACTTCATTATTCAATTAGAAGTAGAGGAGTACTTAATTACTCGATCTCAAGCAGCAATTTCTCTTCTTCCTCTTGCTCCGCAACCACATCTGCTTCGGATGGTGCCTCTACCAGAGTCGTGAGATTGCTTGCCTCACGGATCTTGTTCTCAATCAGCAGGGCAATATCCTGATGTTCCTTCAGGAACTGCTTGGAATTCTCACGTCCTTGACCCAGACGTTCGCCTTCATAGGAATACCAGGCACCGCTCTTGTTAACGATATCCATCTCTGTACCGATATCCACAAGGCTTCCTTCTCTGGAGATTCCTTCGCCGTACATGATATCTACATCTGCTTGCTTGAACGGAGGCGCTACTTTGTTCTTCACAACCTTGATCTTCGTACGGTTACCCACGACATCGTTACCCATCTTGATGCTCTCTACCCGGCGCACATCCAGACGAACCGAGGAGTAGAATTTCAGAGCGCGTCCACCCGGAGTGGTCTCAGGGTTACCGAACATTACGCCGATCTTCTCACGAAGCTGGTTAATGAAGATCGCAATGGTGTTGGATTTGTTGATGGCACCTGACAGCTTCCGCAAGGCCTGAGACATCAGACGGGCCTGCAGGCCTACGTGGGAATCACCCATGTCGCCTTCAATTTCTGCCTTAGGTACCAGTGCTGCTACAGAGTCAACTACAATGATGTCTACTGCTCCACTGCGTACAAGCGCTTCAGCGATTTCGAGGGCCTGTTCACCTGTATCAGGCTGGGATAGCAGCAGTTCATCAATGTTAACGCCAAGGGCCTTGGCATACTTAGGATCAAGCGCATGCTCAGCATCGATGAAGGCAGCTTGTCCACCCTGCTTCTGTACTTCAGCGATTGCATGAAGTGCAACCGTCGTCTTACCGGAAGATTCCGGTCCATATACTTCAATAATACGTCCTTTGGGAAGTCCGCCAATACCTAGTGCAATATCAAGTGCCAAAGATCCGCTAGGTACAACTTCCACTTTCATGTGAGTGGATTCTCCCAGTTTCATTACCGAACCTTTACCGAATTGTTTTTCTATTTGACGAAGCGCCATATCAAGCGCTGCACGACGATCTGACAATCAGACCACTTCCTTCACTGTTTATAGTATTATCATAACGTGTTTTGAAGGGCTTGCCAAGTCTTTTTTAGAACATACATTCGTTTTTTTTGCTCCCAGGGATAATACTCCCTTATATTGTAAGTTGTAGGCCTCCTTCCGGATGCAAAACTCTGCAGGAGCTTCTCTCCCGCTTCTTACGTTAATAGGAACAGCCATAGGATAATTTGTTATTATCTAATATAAAACAAAAAACCGCAGCATGATCGCTCAAGCCACGGTTCTTCCGTATACATGAATTATATACCGGCCCGTACAGTTATTGCAAGGCCGAGCCTTCCAGCGGAGTGGCAACCTTGCGTTCTTCCAGGCGGCGCCACAACCGGTACAGCAGCGCCTTGACGGTGCGCAGCCGGATGTTCTCACGGGTGCCCTTCAGATTCAGCTCATATACCTCTGTCTTGCAGCCCCGCTCAGCCAGTCCTACGAACACAAGACCCACCGGCTTGCGCTCGGAATATCCCGGTCCGGCTACACCGGTAACCGATAAGCCGAAGTCCGTGTCACCGATCATACGCACCTGCTCAGCCAGCACCTCCGCAACCTCGCGGCTCACCGCTCCCGGGGCATCCGGACCTTCAAGCATGGCGGAAGGCACATTCAGCAGTTTCTTCTTAATATCATTGGAATAACACACGATCCCCCCGGCGAACATGGAGGCGCTGCCCGGAATATTCGTAATGCTCTCCATCAGCAGACCGCCGGTACAGCTCTCGGCAGCACTCAGAGTGAGTCCCGAATCCGCCATCCAGTCCACAATCAGCTGCTCCAGCGGCACATCGATGTTGGCATACAGATTCTCCGGCAGAATGTCAGCAATCGTCTTCTCCAGAGCATCAAGCTTGACCATAGCCTCCCGCTCGGACGGCGCCTTGGTGGAGATGCGCACGGTCACTTCGCCTTCCTTGGCATACGGAGCAATCGTAGGATCACTCTGGCTGCGGATCAGATCTATCAGCTTGTCCTCCAGCAGCGACTCGCCAATTCCGGCGAACTTCAGCATCTTTGAGTAGAGCGGCATTTCACCAGTAAGTGCATGCTGCTGAAGCCATGGCTTGGCCTTATCCGTGAACATCGGCTTCATCTCCCGGGGCGGGCCCGGCAGCACGATATAATATTTGTCCTCTTCTGCAAAAGCAATCCCTACCGCAAGACCGGTATCATTGGACAGAGGAGTCGTCCCTTCAATGACAAGCGCCTGCTTGCGGTTATTCTCAGTCATAACAATCTTGCGGTCATCGAAGAAGCGCTGCACATGATCCATGGCCAGCTGGTCGATGTGCAGGGTCCGGCCAAGCGCCGCAGCCAGCGCATCCTTGGTCAGATCATCCTCGGTCGGACCGATGCCGCCGGTGAATAATATAACATCCGCCCGGCTCTGAGCAATCCGGATTGCTTCCAGAAGGCGGCTTTTGTTATCTCCCACAACGGTCTGAAAATAAACGTCAATGCCTAATGCAGCCAGCTCTACTGAAAGAAACTGGGCATTGCTGTTCACGATTTGTCCAAGTAAAAGTTCTGTTCCAACGGCAATAATCTCTGCTTTCATAGCTGACGTTCTCCTCCTGATTGTAGGTATCGTGCAAGGTTCAGCCTGGTCCAGCGTCTCAGGCTTTGTTCAAATCCAGCAGTTCCTTATTCTTCACGAAATAATCAATACCAGAGTAAATGGTAATGATGGCTGCCGCCCAGATGGCAATGTCATCCACAGGGATGCTGACGAATTGGAACGGGAAATTATTAAGCAGCAGCAGTGAAATGGCAACAATCTGAATCACTGTTTTTACCTTGCCCCATTTGCTTGCAGCCACTACCTTCCCTTCCAGTAGTGCCACCTGGCGCAAGCCGGTCACGGCAAACTCACGGCTGATGATGACAATGGCAATCCATGAATCGCATCTTCCCAGCTCGACCAATGAGATCAGCACGGCCGAGACCAGCAGCTTATCCGCTAAGGGATCGAGCAGCTTGCCCAGATTAGTGACCATGTTATATTTTCTGGCTATGTAACCGTCAATTCCATCGGTACTGGCTGCCAGCAGAAAAATAACCGCCGCGACCAAGTGATTAATTGAAAGCTGAAAGGAGCCCCAATGTATCGGTTCCGGATAGAAGCTGAAGTCCACCAGCAGAAAAAACATCATGATTGGGATAAGGCAAATACGCGCTAATGTGATGCGGTTGGGTAAATTCACTGAAGGTTCCTCCCCTAGTCCATACGAATCCGGTATTCCAGCATGTTCTTCAAAACTGCTTAGCTAGTATATTATAGCCATAAATAAGTGTCAAAAAAACATGAAGCACCCCGCAAGTAAGGTAAGTATACACTGCGGGGCACATGATCTTACTTTAAATTGTTAAACTGCAAATCAAGCGGCAAATCAGCCTTGCGTAAAAGCTGGATAATCTGCTGCAGATCGTCGCGGCTTTTGCCGGTCACACGGATCTGATCACCCTGAATCGTGCTCTTGACCTTCAGCTTGGAATCGCGGATCAGAATATTAATCTTCTTCGCGTTCTCCTGGTCTATCCCTTGCCGCAGTCCAAGCCGCTGGCGCACCGTGCCGAGCGAAGCCGGCTCCACTTTGCCGAAATCCATATTCTTCAGCGTGATTCCCCGCTTCACCATCTTGGTCTGGAGGATATCAATTACGGCATTCAGCTTGTATTCATCCTCTGAGGCGACTACAAGCGCATCCTTCTCCAGCTTCAGGCTGCTCTTGCTGTTCTTGAAATCAAACCGGTTCTCAATTTCCTTCTCGGTCTGATGAACCGCATTGGTCAGCTCCTGCATATCCATCTTGGATACGATATCAAATGAACTTTCTGAACTCATGGTTCCACATCCTTTAGTTACAATTAGTCTGTTCCTATTATATGAGATAGGGGCTCCTAAGTCTAATATTGGAAAAGAGTCAAGTGGAAACGGCATTCCGTCCTTTGTAAGGACGGTACCGTTTCAGCGAGAAATAGAAGGATAATTTATAGCGTAAACATATAAATTCTTATATTTGCACCTAAAAACACGCCTCCCGGAACCCGTCCGGGAGACGCTCAAATCCAGATATTATCTGCTGCGTGCAGGAGCCCGGAACATATCCAGAATCCCCAGCAGAACATGTGCCAGTCCAAAGCCCAGAATACCATATCCCCAGGCGCCCGGTGTTAAATAATACCCCAGGAGACTGACAATAATACCAAGCCCTGTTACAATCCAGCTGACGGTCATGAGAGAATACACCTCACTTTGGCGAGAGAACTGTTCAACACTTCTAGGTTCTCCAATCCGCTAAAGACTATACATCGGATGTACTATTCTCCGGCAGTACTCCCGCCAGTAGCGCCATCCGTCCCGCTATCCAGTTCAAGCAGCAGACGCGAGGAGGTTTTGCCGTCGGTAATAGCCTGTCCGTTGACCGAAATCGCCGTGGCCGGTGAATATCCCGATTTGATATACATGCCTTCGCTGTCCAGCGTGAAGCTGAGATTATCGCCGGCCTTGGTGTTCCCGAAGCTGAGCTTCTCCCCCTTGGAGTTCTCACCCTTGTACACTTCAAGCCAGCTGACTCCGGTTGAGGCAATCACTACCTGAACCTGGCTTCCGGCAGGCGCGGAGACCTTATAGATCGTCGTCTTGCCCGATTTGCGGTCCTGAGTAACGGTGACAGCTCCCGGAGAAGCCGATGGAGACGGCTCTGGAGTTGCAGAAGGCGCAGTAGTAGCCGTGGCTCCTGCCTCAGGTGTAGCAGCCGCAGCCGCTGTTGCTGAAGGCACTGCACCGCCGCCAGCGGCAGTAGCTGAAGGCTTCACTTTGGCCGGATCTTGCGTTGCGTCAGTCAGGCTTGCGTTATCCGCTTTCTTCGGCCCCGAATCATTCAACGTGGAAGAGGCATATAGGTAGATGACCACCAGGATCAGCACCGGGAAGGTCCACATCAGCAAGGTCGGCAGCCACTTGGCATTACGCTCCGTTTCAGGCTTACGGCTCCGCTTCTGAATCACGGTCTCCATGGTAGTATCGACGGGAGCGGCAGGCACATTGCCATGCTCCTCCATCAGTTCATCCGGGTTAACCCCGACCGCCTCGGCATAGGTTTTGATAAATGCCCGGACATAAAAGCTGCCCGGAAGCACTTTATAATCCCCTGCTTCGATGGCTTCCAAATATTTTTTACGGATCTTTGTTACTTCCTGGACATCATCAAGACTCATCCCCTTTTGCAGACGAGCCTCCTTCAAATGCCGGCCCAGTTCCGACATACCATCACCTCCTGAATGTTGTGTGAGCAATGCTCTGAATGAAATATATTAAAGATCTTCACTGTAGCTTGTCGTAAACGACTCGTACAATATCTCTTCGTTCGGTGCGTTGCGCAGCTCAATAATGATATCGAAGTCATCGAAGGTGTATTCGGACTCCCGCACAAAAATATCAGGATGCTCAATCACCTTGGTGCTTGCCATACTCATGACATTCTGCAGCAGGTTATAGTGCTTCTCGTTCGAGCGGATGGTGCTGACGATCCCGTCAATGATAAATACATTATGCGGATTCATCTCGTCTTCGGCGAGCTGGCTGCGGACGGTCTGGCGCAGCAGTGTAGAAGAGACAAACGTCCAGCGCTTCATCGCACAGACGCTGCCGGCAATGATCGATTCTGTCTTGCCTACCCGCGGCATGCCACGTAGTCCTATAACCTGATTGCCTTCCCTCTTAAACAGCTCGCCCAGGAAATCCACCAGCAGCCCGAGCTCATCGCGGGTGAAGCGGAAGGTCTTGCGGTCATCCGAATCACGGTCGATATACCGTCCATGCCGGACGGCCAGCCGGTCCACAAGCCGCGGTGTACGGAGTGCCGTAACCGTTATATTATCAACTTTCTTGAGCATCTCGCCCATTAGCATGATCTTCTCATCGTCGCTGGTTTCCAGCAGCATTCCGCGCGTCTTGCCTTCAACGCCGTTAATCGTCAGAATGTTCACTTCCAGCATCCCCAGCATAGAAGCGATGTCGCCTAACAGACCAGGTCTGTTCTTATGTATCTTATACTCCATATACCATTGTTTATATTCCACTTGTGCGCACCTCATAGATTCCTTTTCCCTGCATGTTGTTTCAGATACACGGGTCATGTTAATGATATAGAAAAAAAAATTGAAAGGCAAGGACACGATTGTAATAATTGCAGAAAAGCTCCCGCAAGGGGAGCTTCTTCTGCGTACCTATGCGTTTTTCTTCGCCAGTTTGACCATGAGTCCGGCAATGGTATGCTTCTCATCATCCGTTCCGACATCCCACAGCTCTTTGATGGCCCGGTTGGAATAGTTGCCCGGATCGACCTTCTTGTCGAGGAATTCCCCGATTTCGAACGCCAGCTTGGTGATGGTCTCGTCGCTCATCCCCATTTTTTCGGCCTGAATGACCCGGTCTCCCAAAAAGCTTTTCCAGGTATCAAAGTTCTTCACTACGGAATCTGTTGACATCTTAAATCCTCCTCAGGTTTGTAATGATATTGAGATTTAGAAGCAACAGTTATAATATGTCTCAAGCCGGAAGGTCTTATGCTGGAGCATTTCTCCAGAGCAGGCTCATGGTTCGTGGCATTATACCGGTTATTAAGTAATCCAGCCGCCGTTCGGACTGATAACCTGCCCCGTAATATAACCGGATTCAGGCAGCGCCAGAAAATAAACAAGCGAGGATATGTCCTCAGGGGTAGCCAGTCTACCCGCCGGAATCTCCTCCTCCAGCATCTTCAGTTCATCCGCCTGCAGATTGGAGAGCATCGCCGTGTGGACCGCTCCAGGCGCTACAGCGTTCACAGTGACCTTCGAGGGGGCCAGCTCCTTGGCGAGCGCCTTGGTAAAAGCATTCACTCCGCCCTTGCTGGCCGAATACGCCACTTCACAGGATGCGCCCGAGATTCCCCATACGGAGGACACATTAATGATCCGGCCGTAACGCTGCGTGACCATATAAGGCATGAAAATCTGGCTGCACATGAAGGTGCCCTTCAGATTGACCGCCATGATATCGTCCCACTCCTCCTCGGTCAGATCGGCTAACATGCCATAATGAGCTTTCCCGGCATTATTGACCAGGATATCCGGCATCATGCCGCTGCTCTCCAGCCTTTCAGCCATGCGTACGAGCTGACTGCGGTCTTTCATGTCCGCCGCTACGGTCATTACCTTCGCTCCCAGCGCCAGACAACGCCGGGCCACATCATTTGCCGCTTCATGTGAATTCATATAATGAATCACAATGTTCATTCCCACCGAAGCAAAACGCTCAGCGATCGCGCCGCCGATTCCCCCGCTGCCCCCGGTAATGAGCACTGTCATTTCACCAATCGGTTTGCTGTCCTCTCCCGGTAACATCATTAAGGACTCACCACCAGCGACACGGCCAGCTGCTCCCAGTTCACATGGGCATGGAGCCGGGCATTCACTTCATCCAGAGTGATCGATTCATACAGGGGAAGCACTTCAAACAGATCTCCTCCACGGAACTGGTAACGGGTGAACTCATGGGCAATGCTCTCCGGCGAATTCAGCATCCGCAGGAAGCCGCCGATTTTCTTTTTGCGGGCCCGTTCGAAATCCTTCTCCGCGAAGCCCGTCTCCAGAATACGTCCTACCTCTTCCTTAATCCGTTCAAGCAGCAGCCCCGGATCTTTGGTATCGCCGCCGATCGCCGAGAAGGCATACTCCGCAGAGCTGTTAAATTCATGGCCGAAGCTGTCGGAGATCAACTCCTCATCATAGAGCTTCTGATACAATGCCGTACTGCTGCCAAACAGCAGGTCCAGCATCAGCTTCGTGGTCAGATCACGGCGCACCGCCGCTTCACCGCTCAGACCATCCACCTTTTCCTTGAAACCGAACATCATCTTGGGAATGGAGACAGCCAGTCTGCTCTCCACATGCTTCGAGGCTACCTGCTCAGGCTCCTCCGCGAAAATACGCGTAATTTCACCCTGCTTCTCATAGCTCTTGCCCTGCTGGTTGCTGCGGATCAGTTCAAATACCTGCTCAGGGTCCACTCCGCCGACAACGAACAGCAGCATGTTGCTCGGATGATAGAAGGAATTGTAGCAGGTGTACAGCGTTTCCTTAGTAATGGTTGAGATGGATTCAATAGTTCCGGCAATATCAATGTGAACCGGGTGGGTAGCATACATCGCTTCAATCAGCCCGAAATAGACGCGCCAGTCAGGATTGTCGGCATACATATTAATTTCCTGCCCAATAATCCCTTTTTCCTTCTCCACGTTCTCATCAGTGAAATAAGGACGCTGCACAAAATCAACCAGGGTGCTGAGATTCTGCTCAATATTCTCTGTGGCCGAGAAAAGATAGACCGTCTGGTCGAAGCTGGTGAAGGCGTTCGCCGATGCACCATTGGATGCAAAGGTAGCAAAAATGTCGCCTTCCGGCTCCTCAAACATTTTATGCTCCAGGAAATGGGCAATTCCGTCCGGCACGGTAGTCTCCTCACCGCCCGCGACCTTGAAGTGATTGTCTACTGATCCATATTTAGTGGCAAAGGTGGCGTAGGTTTTGAGAAAAGCCGGCTTCGGCAGCACATACACCTGGAGACCGTTATCCATAACCTCATGATAAAGTGTTTCTTGAAGCCGTTCATAATGGAGCTTTTCCATCCCTATTCCTCCTTCCCTGTCAGAAAATAAATCGTATCCAGCTCAAAAGTACACGCAGCCGCCCTCACTTCAGCCGCCCCCATGCCGTCAACCTGATCCATCAGCTCCTGGGCAGAACGGTCTTTGCCGGATAACTGGCGGTTGAAATCAAAGGAGATCATCTCAAACGCCGAGTCCTGAATCTCGGACAACAGGTTGCGGATCATCGCCTTGGTCTGGCTAAGCTCCAGGTCAGTGATATTGCCGGCCTTCAGCTCATCCAACTGCTTGCGGATAATATCAACGGCTTTGCCGTAGTTCTGGGTCTCGATCCCCGATTGAATCGTCCCGATGCCCTTATGCCCGTCATAACGGGAGGACGCGTAATAAGCCAAGCTCTCCTTCTCACGCACATTGACAAACAGCTTGGAATGCGGGTAACCGCCAAGGATACCGTTGTACATCAGCGCGGAAGCATACCGGTCATCTTTGTAGGTAATCGAGGTCCGCAGCCCCATATTCAGCTTGCCTTGATTCACATCCAGCTTCTCTTCCACCGTCCGCACTTCCGTAACAGTTACTGGAGTGAAGTCCGAGGTGTAGCCTCCAGCTTCGGAGTGATGGGCCCGGCCGAAATGAGCTGTCACCATCTTCTCAACCTCCTCAGGTGTGGTATCGCCCACTACATACAGATCAAGCGTAGCTCCATTCAGCCAGGAGGTATAGCTCTGGTACAGCGTCTCAGGCGTAATAGCATCCAGATCGGCCCGCTGGCCGAGGGGATGAAGCCGGTAAGGCTCGTTGCGGCACATTTCCTCAATGCAGCGTTCTGCCGCGTAGCGGATTTTGTCATTCACAATGGATTCCAGCTTCTTGCGGATCGTCTCGCGCTCTGTAGCTACATAAGAAGGCCGGAAGCTTCCATTCTCAAGCAGAGGACGGGTCAATACCTCTCCCAGAAAAGCAAAGGATTCCCCAAGCAGGCTCTCCTTGCTCTGCACAAAGGAATCATTAATCGTATCCATCCGGAACTGGACAATCTGGTAATCCCCGCGTTTGTAAATATCGAAGCCGAAGCCTGCACCGTACAGCTCCTCCAGACGCTCGCGGAATTGGGTAGTCTCCGGGTAGGACGCTGTCCCCCGGCGGAGTACAAACGGAACCAGTGCGGTAGAGGTCACTGTACTTTCTTCAAGCGGAACGCCTGCATACAGTGAGATGGCGAACGTCTTGAACGCCTTGGTCGGCAGAACATGTATACGCATGCCTGCGGCATGGCCATGTTGAAATCCATTATTAGTCAAGTCCAAAACTCCTTTGCGGCGTGGATTGATGCTCTATAACAAGTTTATGAAGTATTATCCATTCTAAACCATTCCAAAGTAAGGAAGCAACCGGAGGACAGCGTACCGGTTGCTCTTGCGGAGGGTTGTATACAGACACTGTAAACTACATGCAGAAGATATGCTGGCCGATTGTCTTCACCTGCGGACGGGACCAAATCCACTTGGAAGTCGCCGTCTTGGGATTAAAGTAATAGATACAGCCACCCGACGGGTCCCAGCCACTCAGTGCCTGCTGTACTGCCTTACGTGCCTGTTCATTAGGCTCCAGATAGATCTGGCCGTCAGCTACGGCGGTGAAGGCTCCCGGCTGGAAAATGACGCCCGAAGGCGTATTCGGGAAGCTTGGGGATTTTACACGGTTGAGAATGACTGCAGCCACAGCTACCTGCCCTTCAAAAGGCTCCCCGCGAGACTCGCCGTAAACCGCATTTGCCATGATCTTGAGGTCATTTTCGGACAGGCCCATCGTATTGCCGGAAGCCAGCTCAGCCGTATTGGATTTGGCCGCAGCTGTTCCGGAGGGTGCTTTTTTCTGGGCGGTAGTTGTCTCGGGCGCTGTCGGCTTCCAGGAAGTAGTAGCATTGTATAGCTTAAGCTTCGTCTTGGCCCCGACCACCCCGTCGGATTTCAGGCCGAATTTCCACTGGAACCAGGTGACGGCATTTTTGGTTTTGGTCCCGAACTGGCTGTCAATCTTCCCGTTAAAATAACCCAGGTGCTTCAGTCGTCCCTGCAGCTCATAGACATCCTGCCCGGAGGAGCCTACCTTAAGCGGAGTTGTGCCGAACACGGGCATGGCTTCCTCCTCTTCATCAGGGATGTCTGCGGCAACCTGCTCTGCTGCGTAGGGCTTGGCATAGATCAAATCATGATCTTTGAAGACTGCACCGGCAAACGGCGCAGCTGCAAGGGCAAGGGTAACTGCGGCAATGATCCACTGCTTATGTTTTCTCATGGGATTCGCTCTACCTTTCTCTTGGAAGTTCTGCATGAATGGCTAAAGTTATTATGACGACTGGCAGGACTTCCTATGCATGACCGCAAAGCAGGGAAGCGTAAATCCATTGCAACTGAGAACAGTTATCAATTATACTTGGGTTATGAAACAACAGGAGTTGAGAAGAAACATGGATTTTAAGGACCATATTGTGCTGTGGAACCATGCTACTGTAGAAGTTATCGATATCCGCAAGGCCTCATTCACTTCGGGACAACCTCCGCTGAAGTACCGCCTTCCGGCTAGTACATACCTATATATCGTTCGCGGCAGCGCAAGTGTGCTTATAGATGACAGATCCTATGAGATCAGCGGCTCCAGCGTCTTTCATGGGGGCAAAGGCACCACGATCCAATTGCTGAAGACACAGGAACTTCTGGATTATTACCTTATTTTGTACCGTTCAACGTTAACCCCGCCTGCCCGGCGCAACCTGACAGCGCTTCTGGAATGCAGCAAGCCTTTTACCGGAACCTATCACTTCATTCCTGTCCATCCCCTGCCGCTGTATGAGATTCTAGACCAGATGTATGGGGATTGGCAGGCACGCCGCGCCCTGGAGCATCTGCATGTCAAAGCCCTGTTCTATCAGTGGGTCCATGAGCTGCTTCATCAGATGCAGGGGCAGGAGCTGCACCCGCTTAGAGCAGATGTGCTCGATCAGGCTGTACGCTATATGCACGATTCTTACAACAGGCCGTTCACCCTGGATACACTAGCCGGCACTCTGGGCACCAGCCCGAGGACACTATCGAGGTTATTCCGCATGCGGCTTCAGACCAGTCCTGCCCAATATCTGGTTCAGATTCGCATGGACAAGGCACGTGAGCTGTTGCTGGGCACAGAGTCCACACTGCATGATATTGCAGCTGCTGTGGGCTACCCGGATGCGTATTCTTTTGGCAAAATGTTCAAAAAGCACTTCGGAAACTCGCCAGTGAGGTACAAAAATTCTGTGCAGGCCGCTTCCCCGTGGCGGGATATGATATCTGCGCTGTCATCAAATGACATTGCCCGTGAAGGCACTCTCCGATATATTGATGATGATAATCATTATCAATATGATCTAAAAGGAGCGTCATCCATGTTCAGAACAGCTAAGCCATCCCTAATGTTAACCTTGTTGTTATGCTTCACCATAGTGTTAAGTGCCTGTTCCTCAGGAACTGCCACTACAACGACGGTGGGCAACGGCAGCAATACGCCAACCTCTTCGCCTGCTGCGACGGCATCCTCTATAACGTCCCCTGACAACACTGCAGCCGAGGCACAGACCCGGACGATCTCTACGGTAAAAGGAGATGTCGTGGTGCCTGCCGATCCTCAGCGTGTCGTTGTGCTGTACTTGCTGGGAGATGTTCTGGCGCTGGGCATTAAGCCCGTAGGTGTCTCTAGTGTAAATGAAGGTGCTGCCTTCGAGAACGACTTGAAAGATGTACAGAAGTTGGGAAGTTGGTTCGAGGCCAGCCCGGAAGCTGTCTTATCGCTTGATCCCGATCTGATTATCGTTCCTTCCGAGGAAACCTACAATGCATTGCATGATATCGCACCCACCGTATTGGTGCCTTATGAGAAAATGACAACCGCTGAGCGGGTCAGCTTTATTGGACACACTCTTAATAAGGAAGATCAGGCCACCAGCCTATTAAATGATTTCAATGCCAAAGTGGAGGACAGTAAGCTGAAGCTGAAGGAAGCTGGAATTCTAGATTCGACCATCTCCATCATGGAAGGCGGCGGAGAGCGCAGTATGTTAGTGATTATGAGCAAACAATACGGCCGGGGTTCGCAGGTCTTATATGAATATCTTGGCATGAAGGCACCGGAGAAGATTCAGCAAAAAATAGATAGCAAGACCGATGTTGGTGGGGAGTCTGTATCCTTTGAAGTCATTGCCGATTACAGCGGAGAGTACATCTTCCGTTCCTCTTATGACGGAATGACTGACCTGACGGGAGACCCGATCTGGAACAGTATTCCGGCAGTCAAGGAAAGCCGGTTGATGAATATCGACTTCGGATTATCGTATTACAATGATATCTACTCCCTAAATGCGCAGCTTGATTACATGGTTGATGCTCTGCTTGCAGCTCCCCGGGTAAAGAAATAGCAGTTCAACCAACCGTTGCATAACTTATCTTTAGCAAAAAAGAGATGGCCCAAATATTGGGTCATCTCTTTGCCTATGAACTAAGTCTACCATGCTGATACTGCTCCAGCGACATCAGCACCTCACGCGGCTTGCTGCCCTCGTAAGGGCCGATAACGCCTCTGGCCTCCATAGAGTCGATCAAGCGTGCGGCACGCGTGTAACCGACGCGCATACGCCGCTGAAGCAGCGATACTGAGGCCTGCTTGGCTTCCAGAACAATCTGGACGGCCTGTTCATACAATTCATCCTGCGGCTCCTGATCCTCGCTCAAGGTGTCGTCCACCTCAGGCACAAGCGACTCATCGTAATTCGCTTCCCCTTGGCTGCTGACATACTGCACGATCGTCTCCACTTCCTGATCGCTCATGAAAGCACCTTGGACACGGATCGGCTTGGAAGCCCCCATCGGCAGGAACAGCATGTCGCCGCGTCCGAGCAGCTTCTCGGCACCCGGCATATCCAGAATGGTCCGGGAATCCACATTCGAGGAGACTCCAAAGGCAATACGCGAAGGAATATTCGCCTTGATCAGGCCGGTGATCACATCCACCGAAGGACGCTGTGTAGCGATAATCAGATGAATTCCCGCCGCCCGCGCCATCTGGGCAAGCCGGCAGATGGCATCCTCCACATCATTGGCCGCAACCATCATCAGATCCGCAAGCTCGTCCACGATGACCACAATATAGGGCAGCACCGCTGCCGGATTATCCTTCATCAAGTTGTTATAGCCTTCCATATTGCGTGTGCCTGATTTGGAGAACAGCTCGTACCGCTTCTCCATCTCCACCACGATCTTCTTCAAGGCCAGACTGGCCCGCTTGGGGTCCGTAACTACCGGAGCCAGCAGATGCGGAATGCCGTTATATACATTCAGCTCGACCATCTTGGGGTCAACCATGAGGAATTTCACTTCATTCGGCTTAGCCTTGTATAGAATACTGGTAATAATACCATTGATACAAACAGATTTACCGGAGCCGGTAGCTCCCGCTACCAGAAGATGGGGCATCTTGGCGAGATTGCCGATAATCGTCTGGCCGGAGATATCCCGCCCGAAGGCAATGGTCAGCCGCGAATCCGCCTCCTGGAAAATCTGTGTCTCCATCACTTCCCGCATGGTGACGACCGAGACCTCCGAATTCGGCACTTCAATGCCGATGGCTGATTTGCCGGGTATCGGCGCTTCCATACGAATATCCTTGGCTGCCAGTGCCAGCGCGATGTCATCGGTAAGATTGACAATCCGGCTGACCTTCACGCCGATATCCGGCTGAATTTCATACCGGGTCACCGCTGGTCCACGAACCACTTCAAGCACCTTCGCCCTTACACCGAAGCTCTCCAGGGTAGCCTCCAGCTTGCGTGCCGTCTGCATATAATCATTCTGATCGCCCGCCTTCGCCCCGTTACTCGGCTTAGCCAGCAAACGGAAGGACGGCAGCTTGTACGGCTTGGGCGGAGGTGGAGGCGGTATAACCGGAGCCGCTGCACCCTCCTCTGCCGTTCCCAGCAGCCCGTCCAGCTCCACAGGCAGTTTATCCTCCTCGTTTTCCCCTGACTGAGTAGAATCTGCTCCCGCTCTCGTCAGCTCAGAAGCGCCTGTTAAGGTGGCAGCACCACCACGCGCTGCTGGTGAGAACTCGCTCCATTCCTCCCGGTCCTCGGCATTCAGCCCTTCAGAGCGGATATGCTCGAAGAAGTCCCGGATGATCGGCGTAACAGGCTCAAGCTCCTCATCCTGGAAATCCTCCTCGCCATACTCCTCCAGAGGAACACCTCCCGCTGCAGTAATTCCGGAGATGACCGGACCAGTGCGCGGATCAGTAATGATAATGTCCGGCAGTTCTTCCTCCAGATCATCCATGACTTCCGGCTGATTCTGGCGGTCAGCCCCGCTGAACCATCCGGTAATTCTGCCCAGCAGCTTCGACTGTCCGCGTCTTGGCAGCTGCTGACCCGAACCGTCACCCTCTTCAAAGTAATCGTCATCATCCGCAGGTTCCGGCGTTGTAACTTTGCTGGCTCTAGCCGGTCTGCTGTTCACCACCGGAACAGCAGCCGGGCGGTTCGCCGCCCGGAGCTTAATTCCTTCAATCAGCTTGACAGCCCTTACCCGGAGAAGGGTAAAAAGCTCTACATAGGACAGATTGGTAATCAGCATGAAACTGATGGCAAGCAATACAATCATCAGAAGCTTAGCACCCAGATTGCCGAACAGCCACAGGAGCGCAGCGTATTCAAGCGCGCCGATGTACCCCCCGCTGATATCCTTGCCCAGCATGTATACGCTGCTGTCGCCGGCACCCGGTGAGAGGGCGCCGGATAAATCATTATGTATTTGAGACAGCACATTGCCTGGATGCAGCATCCCAATCGGACCCAGCTTCTGCTGCATAGCCGATATGGTACTCATCAGGCACATGGACAACAGCAGGAGCAGACCGCCGGTATAGCGGCTGTTCCAGGTGGACGGCCATTTCCTGTGAATCATTACCATCAGGCCGTAGAAGATGCCCGCCAGCGGTAGCACAAAATAGAATCTGCCAAGCAAATAACCCGCCATGCTTGAGAGTGTGCGGCCGACAGCCGCTTCCCCCGACAAAGCAATGACGGAAATCGTAATCAGCAGAATTCCATAGATTTCATATTTTAAAACACTGCCCAGCAGCGCTTTCTTCTTCTTTCTTCTCCGTTTAGCCACGCCAGCCACCCCCGAGTCAACATTATACCATATAATGGCGTGGCGTACCTATGTTCTCTTTTGTCAGAATATGCATCTTTAGGCTGTTTGTTCGCACTTAGCGGTCCAGCTGAACAATAGCACCCGGGGAGAAGGCTGCATCCAGATATTTATCCAGCGGACACTGCAGCAGCCGGACCACCTTCGCCTGACCACCATCCAGCAGTTCAACCTGCATCAGCATACCCTGAATAGTTATCTCTTGCACGGGTGTGGCATAGCTCAGTGCCCCCTCGAACACCTGCTCCATCGGCAGAATGGTATAAAAGGTCATTGGGTAAGCCCTCCCTGCGGAAGCGTATCGTTCGTCATAGCTGGCACAGCGGCAATCATCCGGTTCAGGTGGGCCAACGCGGCACCGATCCCTCCCACTTCATCCATCAGGCCGAATCTGACGGCATCCTGACCGCCCACTGCAGTACCAATGTCGCGGTTCAGCTCTCCGGTCTTGAACATCAGATCCTTGAACTGCACTTCCGTGATGCGGGAATGAGAGGTCACGAATTTCACCATCCGCTCCTGCATACGCTCCATGTACTCGAAGGTCTGCGGCACGCCGATCACCAGACCGTTCATCCGGATCGGATGGATCGTCATGGTGGCACTTTCAGCAATAATGGAATACGTGGAGGATACCGCTATAGGTACACCGATGCTGTGACCGCCGCCGATGACAACTGTTACCGTAGGTTTCGACAAGGAAGCGATCATCTCGGCAATGGCCAGTCCAGCCTCTACGTCCCCGCCGACCGTATTGAGAATGATCAGCAGCCCTTTAATGGTCTTGCTCTGTTCAGCTGCAACGAGCTGGGGAATGATATGCTCGTATTTCGTGGTCTTGTTATGCGGCGGCAAGACGAAATGCCCTTCAATTTGTCCTATAATCGTCATACAAAAAATATCCGGCTCCCCTGTCGGAACCACTGTCTGTCCTAATTCCTTAAGTACCCCCACAGGTCCCGGTATTCCTGGAGGAACCGGTTCATTGACAACGGGTTTTATCTCCCCTGGCAGGATTTCTTCGTTACGCTCTCCGCCCGCCTTGCTTGCTTCTGTAATTTCCATCGTACACAGCGCTCCCCTTTGCCTGCAACACCCGTGTGCTTCAGGTCTCTGATTTCTGTTAGTATGACATTCCGGGGGCCCCCCTTATGCACCATAAACTTGAACTATCACATAGAGACGGCGGCCGCTCCTCAGAACATCCGCCGTCATTGCCCATTAATATTTGTCTACCACGGCTCCCAGTACAGCTCCGTGTACATAAGCCTGGCCTCTCAGACTTTTCAAGCTGTCAGCGGTGCCGGTCACAACTACGCCCAATATCCGGACATCATCGGCTTCGGGTGCAGCCTTGTCCTTTTTCATATAATTGTAGATCCGCTGGTACTCGCTGTGGTATTTGTCTTTCTTGCTTACACCGACCGCCACTGCCCCGATAAAATCGTCAGGCTTCGCCTGATCCCAGTCCGGCTGGATGCCGAATCCGTAGACTCCGTAATTCGCACTCATTGGGGTCGGATAGTTCATTTTAGCGGGATCATTCTCATTTGGATACGGCTTGAAGTTGAACCCCTCGCGGTCATCATACGTATCGACCCAGTACCAGACCTGTTTTATGCCTTTAGGCAGCAGGCTCTTCGCCTCTTCAAATGAATAGTCCTTATCAAAGGATAAAGCCAGCTCCACCCGCTTGTCTCCGTTCATCTTGTAAAGTTCGGGGAGATCATTGATAATTTTTACGTTGTAATCGACTCCCGGGATATAGAAGGCCATTTCTCTTTGTCCATTGTCGGAATTGTAATTCCGGTAATACTCGTACCCCTCCTGCTTCATACGTGGATCTTCTACAGTCAGGTTTGACACGCCGCCGTACGCCCCCGTTGTGAAGGGGAACCACCAGGGATTGTAATTGAGCCATCTGGTTTTCCAGGGGATAGGTACGTCATCGACAATCTTGTAGGTATTCATTTCCAGGACGCCTGACAAAAAGCCGCGATTGTCCTTGTAGCCGGAATCGTATTCATTGGGACTGCTGATCCTCATATACTGCTGCTCGCTATAGTGGGCATTCATGGATAGATGACCTACAAGCTGTGCTGCTCCATAGAATACGATCAACAGCGTAATTATACTGACTCCGAGTGAAATCACGATGCTGCGGATCATGCTCTTCCGTTTGGTTTTTTTCAGGGTGGTCATAATATTCTGGTCTTCTGCTTCTTCCCATGGGGCAGTCATTCGCCCTCACCTCCATATAATTGTTGAAATTGCTGTCTGGCCCGGTAGAGCGTAGCTTTCACTGTCCCTTCGGAAATGCCGAGCAGGGCGGAGATTTCCTTATAGGACAGCTCCATTTCATATTTCAGCAGAATCAGTTGCTTATTGACCGGATTCAAGCGGTCCAGCACTCCTTCAATCTCCTCTTTCCGTTCTCTGCGCAGCAGCACCGCTTCCGGTAGCTCCTGCTCCTGGGCCGGATGTTCTTCCACTTCCTCACCGCTATAGGAATATCTCTTCTGTCTGCGGCACAGGTCAAAATACCGGTTAATCGCAACCTTGTACAACCAGGCGCTGAATTTGCGCTCATCGATCGCCTCCAGATACAGCAGCGCCTTGTACACAGTGTCCTGCACAATATCCTCTGCATCTGAGGCCCCGGCGCCGAGGCGGATCAAGTATCGGCGGATCTCCGCCAGTTTGGGTTGGAGCACCTTCTCCATGTCTCTTGGCTCCATGCTGCACCTCCTTGCCTGTATAACGGTCAGGTTGCCCAAATGTTGTTTTGTGCAGAGAAAAAAACATAAAAAAGCCCCTTCCCCCAGGAAACCGTCCAATATTTCCGGGAAAAGAGGCTATTGCCAAAGCTATATTGTTAAGAAATTCTTCTCTTATACTTCCATAATAATCGGCAGGATCATCGGTCTGCGGCGGGTCTGCTCATAGAGGAAACGGCCGAGCGAGTCTTTGACACTGGTCTTCAGGGAAGCCCATTCATTGACCTTCTCACTCATCAGACGCTGCAGCGTGCCCGAGACAATCCGGTTCGCTTCGTCTAAGAGACCTTCCGATTCCCGCACATATACAAATCCGCGTGAGATGATGTCAGGACCGGAGACAATCGCTCCGTTCTGCTTGCTGAGGGTAACCACAACCACCAGAATACCATCCTGTGACAACAGCTTACGGTCACGCAGTACAATGTTACCTACATCGCCGACACCCAGTCCGTCGATCAGTACGTTACCAGCAGTTACTTTACCCGCTCTGCGAGCAGCTCCTCCGGAGATCTCAATCACTTCACCCAGCTCAGTAATGAAGATATTGCTTGGCTCTACGCCAACGGATTCAGCCAGAAGCGCATGCTTACGCTGCATCCGGTATTCACCGTGGATTGGCATGAAGTATTTCGGCTTCATCAGGTTGAGCATCAGCTTAAGCTCTTCCTGGCTGCCGTGACCGGATACGTGAACGCCGGAGTTGGAGCCGCTGTAAATAACATTGGCACCAAGGCGGAACAGCTCATCAATGGTACGGCCTACATATTTCTCATTACCCGGTACCGGTGTTGCCGCAATAATTACGGTGTCGCCCGGCATGATATCTACCTTGCGGTGACTGGAACGCGCCATGCGAGTCAGCGCTGACATAGGCTCGCCTTGGCTGCCTGTGCACAATACCACCACACGGTTGCCTGCCATTCTGTTCATCTCTTCAGGCTCAATGAGCATGCCGTCAGGGATATGCAGATAGCCAAGCTCAGAAGCGATAGACACTACGTTAACCATGCTCCGTCCAATAACGGTAATCTTGCGTCCGGTTGCTTCAGAAGCGTTCACGACCTGCTGGATACGATGCACGTTAGAAGCAAAAGTTGCTACCACCACACGCTGTTCAGCTTTACGGAAAATATCCTCCAGCACGATGCCGACATTCTTCTCCGAAGGTGTAAAGCCCGGCTTCTCGGCATTGGTGCTATCTGACAGCAGGGCCAGAACGCCCTTCGATCCGATCTCAGCCATGCGGTGCAGATTGGCAAATTGACCGTTGACTGGCGTATGGTCGAATTTGAAGTCACCGGTGTGGACAACGTTGCCCTCTGGTGTCTCAATGCATACCCCGACAGAATCCGGAATACTGTGATTCGTTCTGAAGAAGGTTACTTTAAGCGATGTGCCCAGTTCAACCTCGGAATCCTCGTTAATCAGAATCCGCTTAGTTTCACCCAGCAGGTTCGCTTCCTTGAGCTTGTTCTCTACAAGGCCCAGGGTCAGTCTTGTTCCGTATACAGGAACATTCAGGTTCTTAAGCACGTAAGACAATCCGCCAATGTGATCCTCATGGCCGTGGGTAAGAACAATTCCTCTAACCTTGTCACGGTTCTCAGTCAGGTAGGAGATATCCGGTATTACGATATCAATACCCAGCATATCTTCTTCAGGGAACTTCAGACCGGCGTCTACGACTACAATGTCGTTGCCGTACTGAACTACGTACATGTTCTTACCAATTTCACCGACTCCGCCAAGTGCGAATATCGTCAGTTTGTCGTTGTTGTTATTGTTTTTTTTGGACAAATGAATCTAACCCTCCTATGATGTTGGACGTCATACTTTTTATTTGTTAACAATGAGCTTCAATATTTCAGCGGCGCTGTAATATACATCAAATTGCTGTTAACTCCTTATTTCGACAAGGAATTTCCGGTAAGTCTGTATACTTGCGCAGGTCTAAACTCCCGAATCCGGGCAGTAATATCCTCTTGAAGCGGGCAAATGCCCTCAAAATTCCACCACCGCGCCCCTCGCGCGTAAATCCGGCATATTTAGCACAGACTTATTCAAGGACCTATCCTGTCTTACAATGCAACAAATCCGCATTGCCGGAAGATTACCGCATATTCAATTAACCGCACCAAGTCACTTAAGTTCATTATACATGATTTTTTTGGCAAAAGACAAGTCACCCTGTACCTGGTCCTATTCTTTCCTTAACAAACAGCCAATATTTGAGGAAATGACAAGCAAAAAAACGCTGCAATGCCTGACTTCTTCAACATAGAGTTAACTCTGGAGAAATAAATACCATATGCGCTCTGCGGCGGCTAGAAGTCCGTAACGTAAAAAACCGGCCGCTCCATAAGAGCGGCCGGTAGCCGTTGTATCCATCTTCGCCTAATTCACTTAGCGGTGCCTGGACTATCTTGTCTTAGCAAGGCAGCAATGAAAGCCGCCTCTTCTTCCGTCGGTGAAACCAGCGGCAATCGGACCGAGCCGACATCCATCCCGCGCAGCCCCAGCGCGTACTTCACGGCTGAGGGATTGGGCAACGGCTGCGGACACTCGAACATTCCCTTGAAGACCGGAAACAGCTGCCGGTGAAGCTCGCCTGCACGGCGGACATCGCCGGAGTTAAAGGCCTCGATCATCTCCGACATCTGTGCTCCCACAACATGGCTGGCCACACTGATGATACCGTGGCCCCCCACAGCAAGCGTCGCGAGGCCGGCGGAATCATCTCCGGTGTAAACATGGAAATCTTTAGGACAAGCCGAGGCAATCCAAGTAATCTGGTCTACCGAAGCACATTCCTTCGTGGCCACAATATTAGGAATCTCCGCCAGACGCAGGGTGGTAGCTACACTCATGCTTACTGTCGTTCGTCCCGGCACATTGTACAAGATGCAGGGCAGTGAAGTCGCGGCAGCAATGGCAGAGAAATGCTGGTAGAGCCCTTCCTGATTCGGTTTATTGTAATAAGGGACGACCAGAAGCACACCGTCCACGCCGATTTTTTCGGCTTCCTTAGTGAGCTCTATGGAATGTCTGGTACTGTTGCTGCCGGTACCGGCAATAATTTTACAGCGTCCGCCTGCTTGCTGCTTCACGAAGGAGAACAGCTTCAGCTTCTCCTTATCGGTTAAGGTCGGCGATTCACCGGTTGTTCCGCAAACTACTAGCGCAGCGGACTTTTGTTCCTCGATCAGGTAATCGACCAGCCTTGAAGTTGCTTCCCAGTTGATTTCTCCTTCCCCGTCAAACGGGGTTACCATTGCGGTGATCAGTCTTCCGAAATCCACTTTGAATTCCTCCTTGTCAGCGGTGCAATTCAAACTTGGCATGCAGGGCGCGAACCGACTGCACCATATCTTCTTTTTTCACGAGAACCCAGATGGTTGTGTTGGAATCGGCAGACTGCAGAATCTGGATGTTCTGCGAGCTGAGCGCCTCGACGATATGCGCCATGATTCCCGGAACACCGTTAATGCCTCCGCCGATGACGGAGACCTTGGCACAGCCGGACAAGCTCTTGGGACGCAGACCCAGTTCTTGCAGCGCGGCAATCGCCTGCTCTGATTTGTCATCGAACACTGTATATACGGCCTCGGTCGGCGTCACATTGATGAAGTCCACGCTGATTCCGTTATCGGCCATACTCTTGAAAATCTGCAGCTGCACGCCGGTTCCGTTGCCCTCCGGACATTCCACCGAGATCTGCGTAATATTGCTGACATAGGCAACACCTGTGACGAACCGGTCTACGACTCCATGGGATACATCGCTAAAGCCCTCAGGATGGGTCACAAGCGTCCCTTCCGCTTCGGAGAAGGTCGAGCGTACTCGCACCGGAATCTGAGCCTGCATGGCAATCTCCACAGCCCGCGGATGAATGACCTTGGCTCCCTGATACGCCATGTTACAAATCTCGGTGTAGCTGACATAAGTAAGCTGCCGTGCATCTTCGACAATCCGCGGATCAGCGGTAAGAATTCCGTCCACATCCGTATAGATGTCTACCATATCCGCATGCAGCGCGGCCCCAAGGGCTGTAGCTGAGGTGTCGCTTCCTCCGCGGCCCAGCGTGGTGAAATCACCCGTTTCGGTCTGACCCTGGAAACCGGTAACTATTACTACTTTATGCTCACGCAGTTCCCGTAGAATGCGTTCTGTCCGCACATCCAGGATTCTGGCATTGCCATAGCTGTTGTCGGTCAGGAATCCGGCTTGCGCCCCTGTCAGCACTGTCGAACGAATGCCCTCCTGCTCCAGCAGACCGCACAGATTGGCCGCCGAGATGATCTCCCCGCAGCACATCAGCAGATCCCGTTCCCGGTCCGGCAGTGAATTCCCGCTCTGAACCGCCAGATCAAGCAGTGTATCGGTAGCATAGGGTTCCCCCTTGCGGCCCATAGCCGAGACTACAACCACCAGGCTGAACCCGCTGGCCAGCTCCCGTTTGACATGACGGATTACATGTTCTCTGGCCACTGGTGTGGAGAGTGAGGTTCCGCCGAATTTTTGCACCAAAATACCCATGTATAATTCCTCCATTGCTTCTCTCAGCAGACTACTGAACCCTACGTGAAATAAATCACCCCGCGAGGCAAAAGTGTTCGTAGCCGCGATAACCTGACTCTTATTATAGCGTAAAATTGTTTGTGCCGCCCCCGGGATGAGGACGGCAGAAATGAAGCTTATGGGTCCGTCAGCTAAAATTCGCTCTTCCGGGCCAATCCTGTGCTAATTATATGCTATGCAGAATGAAATCGTTGCACCAGCATAGGCTGCAACTGGTTGCCCTGCAGGGCGGCGTAGCAGGCTTCAGGAATGAGATCCATCTGCGCCACCAGCGAATTCGGCTTCCCCTCCGGATTATCCTGTCCGAACGGGACGAAATAAATATGTTTGGCTACCAGGAGCTTCGCAATATTCGCCGCGTTAAGTCCAAGTCCGTCATTCGTCGAGATCGCCAGCACCAGCGGACGCCCGTTGCGCATCTGTGATTTGGCTGCCATCAGCACCGGACTGTCCGTCATCGCATTCGCCAGCTTGCTTGTCGTATTCCCTGTGCAGGGAGCAATCGTCAGCACATCCAGCAGCTTGGAAGGACCCAGCGGCTCCGCTTCAACAATTGTAGAAATGATATCATTCCCTGTTATATCTTTCAACTGTTTCAACCAATTTTCCGAGGTTCCAAAGCGGGTGTCTGTATTCAGTACCGAAGCAGACACAATCGGCACTACATTCGCACCTGAATCCATGAACCGCTGAATCTGCGGCATCACCTCAGCGAAGGTGCAGTGTGAGCCGGTAATGGCATAACCTACTGTTTTTCCGTGCCAATCCATTCATTCATCCCCCCTGATTAAAGTCTCGTCCGATATCGACTGTACCAGTGCACCTGCCATAATGATTCCGGCGCTCTTGGGGGCAACAATCCCGGGCAGGCCCGGTGCCAGCATCGCCTTGATCCCGCGCTTTTCAGCATAACGGAAGTCGCATCCGCCCGGTGCGGACGCCAAATCAATGATCACGCAGTGCCGCTGAAGCCGGGACAGAACCTGAGCGTTGATAATCATAGCGGGTATGGTGTTGAAGATCAGATCCGCCTCTGGTGCATGCAGCAGCAAATCCTCTGTCATAAAAGGCTTCCAGCCCATTTCCGCCGCCCTTGCAAAATGCTCCTGCTTCCTGACGCCAACTTTGACCGTTGCTCCCATTCCCTGGAGCGTTCTGGCCATGGTGAAACCGGTCCGGCCCATCCCCAGCACCATCGATGTAGAGCCGTGTATGGTAAAGTCCGTGTTCTGTACGGCCATTACCAAAGCTCCCTCCGCTGTCGGAATAGAGTTGTAGATCGCCACATCGTCCCTGTTCAGCAGCTCCACCAGCTTCAGCGAATGTCCGGCACACAGGCCGCGCAAATAGCTTTTAGCCATGCCGGTGTACACCAGTGCCCGGGACGGCAGAGCCGCGATATGTTCCTCCCGCAGTTGGAGACGTTCCGAAGAATACAGCGCGTTAATGTAACCCTCATCATCGCAGCCGACCGCCGGCAGCACCAGCACATCCGCTTCACCAAGCAGCTCGGGCGACAACAGTTCCAGGCTTACCCCCGGGCTTGGGGCATCCCATGTATCGAATCCGGCAACGCTTACGGCCGCATCCAATTCCACACATTTCCGAATCACTTCAATTTGTCTCGCGTCCCCGCCCAGGAACACGATCCTGATGCCAGTAAGCATAGGGATGACGCTCCTTTCCACAACCACATTTGACTATAGAGCATCTTATGCCGCAAGCCGCCGATGGGTGAAGAGCGGAGAGGAATTCTAATCTCCTGTAACATCTATAGCTTAACTAAGCTAACAAAAAAAGCCTGCGGCTGCACCCGAAGGTGCATTTCCGCAAGCTTATTAGTACAGCTATAAGTTAAGGACGCTTATTTGCCGGTATGCCCGAAGCCGCCGGCTCCGCGCACCGTGTCAGACAGCTCATCCACTTCCACCAGAGTCACTTCCGGCACAGCCTGGAATACCATTTGGGCGATCCGCTCGTTGCGGGCAATTGCAAACGGCTCCTGACCCAGATTAATCAGCAGCACCTTAATTTCACCCCGGTAATCCGCATCGATGGTGCCCGGTGTATTCAGGCAAGTGATGCCATGCTTCAAGGCCAGCCCGCTACGCGGACGGATCTGCGCCTCCAGCCCGCCTGGCATAGCCAGAGATATGCCGGTGGGAATCAGCGTCCGTTCGCCCGGAGACAGCACCACAGGCTCTCCTACAGCAGCATACAGGTCATACCCCGAGGCCTGCTCGGACATTTTGCAGGGCAGCAGAACATCCTCATTCCCGGGTAGTTTGTTAATTTGTACGTAATGAGGCAAGATCATCTCTCCTAACATTGGCTATCGCTTTATCTGTGGAACCAACCATTGCCAGGGACAACGGCTGTGCGAACATAAAGTCCAGCAGAGCATCGATATCCTCCATGGTTACAGCTCCGATTTTGGCTATCATTTCATCCAGCGTATCCTGACGGCCGAGCATCAGCTCATTTTTGCCCATCCGGTTCATCCGGCTGCCCGTGCTCTCCAGGCTGAGAATCAGGCTGCCCTTGAGCTGCTCCTTGCCTTTACGCAGTTCGTCCTCGCTCAGACCGTTCACAGCCAAATCACGCAGCATCTCTTTGATAAGCTCAGTTACTTCCTTGGTCTGCTTCGGCGCTGTCCCGGCATACACCGTGAACAAGCCGCTGTCAGCCTGGGCACTGTGGTACGAGAAAACGGAATAAGCCAGACCGCGCTTCTCGCGGATCTCCTGGAACAGCCGGGAGCTCATGCCGCCGCCGAACGCATTGTTAAGGAGTGCCATCGGATATTGCAGCGGGCCGCCGCTGCGGACACCCGGCAGGGAGATGCAGATGTGATTCTGCTCGGTCTTCTTTTTGTGGAACACCAGCTCCCCCTGATATGCAGGCTCAGTCAGCTCCGGCGCTTCACCATGATTCGTGAAGGAACCAAAATGCTGCTCCAGCAGCGGGATTAGCCCGTCATTAATATTACCGGCTACGCTGATCACTGTATTCTCAATGGTGTACTGCTCTTTCATGTAAGCACGCAGATCATCCGGCGTCATCTCCAGCAGGCGTTCCTTGAGCCCGAGGATCGTATAGGCCAGCGGGTGCTCGCCGTAGGCGGCCGCACACATCAGCTCATGGACAAGATCATCCGGGGTATCTTCGCACATAGCGATTTCCTCCAGGATTACATTCTTCTCCTTAGCCAGCTCTTCAGCATCCATCCGTGAGCGGAAGAACATATCTGCCAGCACATCCACGGCAATCGGCAGATGCTCATCCAGCACCTTTGCATAAAAGCATGTATATTCCTTCGAGGTAAACGCATTGACGTTCCCGCCAATGGCATCGAACTGTTCGGCAATATCCTTGGCGCTATAGCGGTCAGTTCCCTTAAAAAGCATATGCTCGATAAAATGGGAAATCCCGTTGTTCAGCGGGTTCTCATTGCGGGAGCCCGTCTTGACCCAGATTCCGAAAGATACGGACCGGCCGGTAGGGATCTTCTCGGTCACCACCCGGAGTCCGTTCGATAATAATATTTTGTCCAATGTGTAATCCTCCTGGCACAGCCCCTGGTTCTGTCTGTATTTGTTATTCGCGCCTCTTATCCTATCAGAAATAGGACGTTCACTCAACTTCCGCAGTCACGATACGCTCAGGGGAGAGCGTCTGACTGACGGTTCCCAGCTGCAGGCCCTTGGCTCTGATCCCCCGGATCATCCCTCTCAGCGCTTGCGAGGAGGATGCCGTCGGATGCATCAGGATCAGCGTTCCAGGCTCTACGCGGCTGCTGATCTTGGCAACAACTGATTCCGGAGACGGATTGCGCCAATCGACCGTATCCAGCGTCCAGAGCACCGTCTTCAGTCCCAGTGAGGCGGCGATCTCCACCGTCTGCTGATTAAAGTCTCCTGACGGCGGAGCAAACCACTTATTCGTCACACCCAGGCTTTCCTTCAGCAGCTTCTGCGTCTTCTCAATCTCGGCAGTGGCACGCGTCCGGCTTAGAATACTCATCTTAGGATGCGTATACGCATGGTTCTCTATCTCATGCCCGCGCTTCAGCATCTCAGCTGCAAGCTCCTTGTTGCGGCTTAACCAGCTTCCGTCCAGAAAAAAGGTGACCTTCACCTTCTCCGCATCCAGAATGTCCAGCATCGGACGGATATACTCATTCCCCCAAGCCACATTAATCATCAGCGAGACCATCGGCTTCGCCGGATTCCCCCGGTAGATCGGCTGCGCTCCCAGATCATCCAGTGATACCTTAGGCTTAATCTGGCGGTACAACAGCTTAAGGCCTGCATCAGGTCCCCGTAAAAGCGCGCTCCGGTAGGTTGCCTCCACATCGACCTCCAGCCCGTTATACCCCGGTATGGCTTTCCATACCCGGTCAACAACAGCATTCACCGGCTGCGCATTCAGCGCCTCGGCCCGGCGGGTAATCTGTGCTAGCAGATCATCCTCTGTCTGATTCAGTGCATGGCTCATCACGGCAGCATCCGCCTGAGGCTTAAGCCCGGCAATCATCTCTTTCACAGGTCCGTTCGTGCTGCCAATTCCAATTACTACTGCGATGCAAGCCAGCACGAGCGCCGCCTTGTCCGTCTTCATGACGTTTTACCTCCCCGGCACAAACGGTCTGTTCCGTCTCTGCACCAGGGTCAAGCCGTGCGGAGACGCTTTGTCCCAGCCTATGTATGCAGAGGGCAAATTATGCATACTGCATCGACGCCGCCTTCAAGCGGGTAAGGTATAACCGTCAGTCAGTACGGTACCGCAGCGTATACTTTTCCAAAAAAAAGAGCCAGAACTGTGCTGCTTCTGTCTCTTCTTCTTATCTATAGTTAGGATAACGGTGAAGCGGCAGCGTAATACTTCTTACGCCTTCGCTCCGCTCTCTGAAGTCAGAACCGCTTTGCGCGACAGGTTGACGCGGCCCTGCTGGTCGATCTCTGTTACCTTCACGGTAATCGTGTCGCCAATCGCCACAACATCTTCCACCTTCGCCACACGATCTGTGGACAGCTGGGAAATATGCACAAGGCCGTCTTTGCCAGGGATCAATTCAACGAATGCGCCGAATTTCTCAATGCGTCTGACCGTACCCACATAAATCTCACCAACCACTACTTCCTTCACAATCCCCTCAATGATGCCACGGGCCTTCTGGATCATAGCTTCATCAGAAGAACCGATAAATACGCGGCCATCCTGTTCGATGTCGATCTTCACTCCGGTTTCTTCAATTATCTTGTTGATGATTTTACCGCCGGCACCGATTACATCACGGATCTTGTCCGGGTTGATATTGATGATAATGATCTTCGGAGCATATTTAGACAGGCTCGGTCTTGGAGCAGCGATCGCTTCATTCATTTTACCCAGAATGAACATACGGCCTTCTCTTGCCTGCTCAAGCGCCTCATGCAGAATCTTGCGGTCGATGCCGTCGATTTTGATATCCATCTGAATCGCCGTAACGCCTTCTGCTGTACCCGCTACCTTGAAGTCCATATCGCCGAGGTGATCTTCCATGCCTTGAATATCTGTCAGGATGGATACATGCTCCCCGTCCTTGATCAGACCCATCGCTACACCAGCTACAGGCGCCTTGATAGGTACCCCTGCATCCATCATCGCCAGAATACTGGCACAGATACTTGCCTGGGAGGTGGAGCCATTGGATTCAATCGCTTCGGATACCAGACGGATGGTGTACGGGAATTCAGTCTCACTTGGGATCACCTTGGATAATGCGCGTTCACCGAGTGCCCCGTGGCCGATCTCGCGGCGTCCCGGTGCTCTTAGCGGACGGGCTTCCCCTACGCTGAACGGAGGGAAGTTGTAGTGGTGCATGAAGCGCTTGGTTTCAGCCGGATCAATACCATCCAGAATCTGCACATCGCCCAGTGCGCCCAGTGTACATACGCTGAGGATCTGTGTCTGGCCGCGTGTGAACAGACCGGAACCGTGCGTACGCGGCAGCAATGCTGTATCACATTCGATCGGACGGATCTCGTCCAGCTTACGTCCATCCGGACGAACCTTGTCATGCGTGATCAGACGTCTTACTTCATCCTTCACGATATCATGCAGGGCTTCCTTAACATCCTTAAGAAGCTCTGGGGTTTCTATGTATTTCTCTGCGAAATACGCCACCGCTTCGTTGTTCACCAGATCGATAGCATCCTGACGGGCATGCTTCTCGGCAATTCTTACGGCTTCCACCAGACGGCTCTCTGCAAAAGCACGGACCTCAGTATTGACATCCGCATTAACCGCATGCAGCTTCACAGCCATCTTCTCTTTACCGGCAACAGCTACGAGCTGTTCAATTACAGCCACAATCTTGCGGACCTCGTCATGTCCGAACATGATCGCTTCAAGCATCACTTCTTCAGTCACTTCATTGGCTTCTGCTTCTACCATCATGATGGCGTCCTTCGTACCGGCCACAACCACATAGATATCGCTGATTGCCTGCTGAGCTTGATCAGGGTTGATGATGAATTCTCCGTTAATCCGGCCTACAGCCACGCCGCCGATCGGTCCGTTGAATGGTACATCGGAAATACTCAGTGCAGCGGAAGTACCGATCATGGCCGCAATATCAGGCGCACAGTCCTGATCCACACTCATCACCAGGTTCAAAACTTGAACGTCATTGCGGAACCCTTCCGGGAACAATGGACGAATTGGACGGTCTGTCAGACGGCTGGACAGAATAGCTTTCTCGCTTGGACGTCCTTCACGTTTGATGAATCCGCCCGGGATTTTGCCTACTGCATATAATCTTTCCTCATAGTTCACTGTAAGCGGGAAAAAATCCAGATCTTTTGGCTCACTGGATGCTGTAACCGTACACAATACTGAAGTATCCCCGTAACGCACCATCACGGCTGCGTTCGCTTGTTTGGCCAGACGGCCTGTTTCCAGCACAAGGCGTCTTCCGCCCAGCTGCATTTCCACACGTTGTTCCATAAAACCCCTCCTTGATTGGTATTAATACGTTCCTGTATGTTCTACAAGCAAAAACGGCTTGTCCTCCGCAGAAGTGCTATAGCCGTTTTTGCGAATACTATCAACTTGTCAACTGTAAAAGTTTACCCTAAATTTTCAAAAAGCAACCCGGCTGTCCCGCTGTCGCTCGTAAGAAGGACATACGGTATACAACCAGGCTGCTTTTGGACTTAACTTATGGAAAATTAACGACGCAATCCCAGTTTTTCAATCAGGGCGCTGTAACGTCTGATGTCTTTGTTCTTCAAATACGCCAGCAGTTTACGACGTTGTCCAACCATCTTCAGCAGTCCGCGGCGGGAATGATGATCCTTCTTGTGCGTACGCAAGTGGTCAGTCAAATTAACGATGTTCTCCGTAAGGATAGCAACTTGCACCTCAGGGGATCCAGTATCGGATTCGTGAGTTTTGTGCTCGTCGATCAATTGGTGTTTACGTTCTTGAGTCAATGCCATCCTGTTCACCTCCTTCATTATAATCGCCAGTAGCCTCGTCACCGTCGGTGAGAACAAGTAACCAAGCTAAGGTTCACATGCTGTCATTCCAGCAACGTTAATCAGTATAGCACCTTCACAGGCAAAAGTAAACGGCTTGTCCGGAAAGATTAGGAATGATATCCCAGCATCCCTTTGGCCGTCTCAGCATCTGCGCCGATCTGTGCAATTAAAGCATCGATGGACTCAAACTTGCGCTCGGAGCGGATATAGGAGACCAGTTCCACCTTAAGCTCCTGTCCATAAATATCTGAGGCAAAATCAAACAGGTGAACCTCAAAGCTCGGAGTGGTCACGCCTTCGTGGAACGTTGGCTTCACGCCGACATTCATCACCCCGTACAAGACCTCTTCCCGGTAAAAGACCTTGACGGCGTATACGCCCTTGGCCGGAATAACATAGCGGTCTTCGAGCTGCAGGTTGGCTGTCGGAAAGCCGATGGTCCGGCCCCGCTTCTCCCCGTGCCCTACGGTACCGCGCAGGTGATAACAACGTCCAAACCAGGCATTAGCCTTACCCAGTTCCCCGCTCAGCAAGCTCTTGCGGATACCTGAACTGCTGACCTTCTCTCCTTCAAGCAGGAACGGAGCGACCGTCTCTACCTTCATCGCACCTTGTCCCAGCTCTGAGAGCGTGTCCGCATCCCCCTCGCCTTTGTAGCCGAAGCGGAAGTCGAACCCTACAACTGCAGTTACAATCTGCAGCGGCAGCAGCATCACAGAGACAAAGTCCGCCGGACTCACCCGGGAGAGCTCTTCATTAAATTCAATTATATATAAAAGCTCAACACCCATCCCGGCAAGCAGCTCCTGCTTATCCTTAGAGGGGGTCAAATATCCTTCATAATCCCCTTTGCCCATAACATCCTTGGGATGGGGATAGAAGGTCATCACCGCTGCCGGTACACCTGCCTCACGGGCAAGAGCAACAGCTGATGTGATGACACTGGCATGCCCGAGGTGCAGTCCATCGAATTGTCCCAGGGCAACTACTTGAGGCTGTGCGTACTGTGCTGCCGCCTCAGGCAGCATCGGATAGCTTAACGTTACGGTTCTCACGCTGTTTCTCACCTACATTCGCAAATAAATTAAAGTTTAGACCTGGGCAAACACCTTGACAGGTGCAATAGCTCCGTTAGCCTCCAGAGCATAAATACCGAGGAACTCCCCTTGCTGATCATAGAGACGGAAATCTCCGGCCTGCTTCACTTCCGGCATTACAAACCGGGTCGACAGACGTTGCCCCTGCAGGGCGGCTTTTTTCTTCTCAGCGGCAACGGTATGTCTGGGCAAATGTGAAATCGCCTCGTCAGCAGCAATCAGATGCTCATCCAGTGTGCCGCCTTCCTTGTGCTGCGCAATTTGCTCCAGAGTCAGGCAATGACTGGCAGCGATCCCGGCCGACATCGTCCGCTCCAGCTTCACCATCACACCGGGAAGACCAAGCTTACGTCCGATATCTACACAGAGGGTACGGATATAAGTCCCCTTGGAGCATAACGCCCGGAAAGTGATCTCCGGATAGTTGCCGTTCCAAACCATTTGCTGCATCTCAATCTCATAAATCTCCACTTCACGGCTCTTGCGCTCTACGGTCTTGCCTTCCCGGGCCAGCTCGTACAGACGCTTCCCGTCCACCTTCACTGCGGAATACATAGGCGGCACCTGTGAGATTACACCCTGGAAGGAGTTCAGCACAGCCAACACTTCGGCTTCTGTGACATGAACCTCCTCCACGGATTCCGTAATCGTCCCGGTCAGGTCCTCTGTATCGCTGGCCATTCCCAGCCTCAGTGTGGCAACATATTCCTTGGGCAGCTCCTGGATATACTCCACTACTCTGGTAGCCCGGCCCAGACAGAGCGGCAATACTCCGGTTACCTGAGGATCAAGGGTCCCGGTATGTCCAATCCGCTTCATGCCCAGAATGCGCCGCGCCTTGGCCACAACATCATGTGAAGTGAACCCTGCAGGCTTATATACAGCCAGAACTCCTGTAAGCTCACTCATAAATGACGTTTGACCTCCTCCAGCACCTGTGCCACAGCTTCTTCCAGAGTTCCATTAATACGCGCGCCTGCTGCGCGTGTATGTCCGCCGCCGCCGAAGGCTTGCGCAAGTAGCGCCACGTCCACCTTACCCGCTGAACGCAGACTCGCCTTCACCGCATGATCATCAATGACCTTGAACAGAATGCCTACCTCAACCCCGCGGATATTCCGGGGATAGTTGACAATCCCTTCAAGATCCTCATTGGCCGCTCCAGAGTCCAGCATATCCTTAGGTGTAACATACACCCAGGCTATATCTCCTTCAGGGCTGAGCTGTAATGTGCTAAGTGCACGGTTAAGCACCTTCACTTGGGGAAGCGTCATCTCTTCCAGCAGAGTCTCTGCCAGGTCCGGTCCATTCACACCCAGTGCGAGCAGTTCGGATACCGCCGCCATTACTTTAGGAGATGTATTGCTGTAACGGAAACCGCCCGTATCCGTTAACAGCCCGGTATAAATGGCTGTAGCTATATCAATATCCCACTTGAGTTCAAAGATCTTCAGCAGATCGAACAGAATTTCTGCTGTCGCCGCCGCATCCGGCTTGATAAGATTCACCGCGCCGTAGCCGTTGTTCGTTGGATGATGGTCTATATTCAAGATCAGTGCATCACTGGTGAAATGCTGCTGGGTCAGTCCTACACGCTGGAAGTCCGCACAGTCAACACATATCACATGGCTGTACTGGCGGGGCAACGAACCCTCAGACAGATTGACAATCTGATCGGCATGCCATAAGTATTCCATTCGCTGCGGAATCTGGCCTTCATTCAGCATCAAATATTTTTTGCCCAGACATGAGAGAAGCCAGCCCACCGCGAGGGTGGAGCTGACTGCATCTCCGTCCGGCTGAACATGCGACACTACAAGATAATCGTCGTGTTCCAGCAGAAACTTACGCGTCTGCTGGAGACTTTGTTCATAGCTCTGCATTCGCCGTCTCCTTTATGTTCCGTAGCCTATTCGTTTTTGCCGATTTCGCCGAGCAGCTTCTCAATGTGACTTCCGTAAGCAACGGATTCGTCAATCTTGAAGATCAGCTCAGGTGTATGGCGCAGGCGGATCGCTTTGCCAAGCTCTGAGCGGAGAAAACCATTGGCCTTCTCAATCGCTCTAAGTGAGTCTGACTTCTGCTCCTCGTCCCCGAATACGCTCAGGTATACCTTGGCCTGTGACAGATCGTTCGTCACATCTACGCCAGTTACAGTTACGAACCCGACACGCGGGTCCTTCAGTCCGCTCTGGATGAGCTGGCTCAGCTCTTTCTTAATCTGCTCGCCAACCCGTCCCGCTCTGATTTTAGACATCTTATTTCACCTCTTCGCTTAGCGCTCTACCGTTTCCATGATGAATGCTTCGATAATGTCGCCTTCAACGACATCATTATAGCGTTCCAAAGTTATGCCACATTCATAACCCTGTGCCACTTCTTTTGCATCATCTTTGAAACGCTTCAAGGTGTCGATCTTGCCTGTGAAGACAACGATACCGCTGCGGATCAGGCGCATTTCAGCATTGCGGGTAATTTTGCCGTCGGTAACCATACAACCTGCGACACTGCCCACTTTGCTGATTTTGAATACGTTGCGCACTTCGGCATGGCCGATAACGTTCTCTTTATAAATAGGATCAAGCATGCCCTTCATGGCACTTTCGATCTCTTCAATGACATTGTAGATGATGTTATGCAGACGCACATCCACCTTCTCCTGCTCGGCTGCCGCTTTCGTCTGGGCATCCGGACGAACGTTGAAGCCGATCACGATAGCATTGGAGGCTGCTGCCAGGGTAATATCGGACTCCGTAATCGCGCCGGCACCGCTGTGAAGGATCTTCACGCGTACGCCTTCGACTTCGATCTTGGCCAAGGAGCCCTTCAGCGCCTCTACCGAACCCTGAACGTCACCCTTAATGATAACGTTGAGATCCTTGATCTCGCCGTCCTTGATGTGCTTGAACAGATCATCCAGCGTAACGCGGGTGTTCGTATTCAGCTCGGACTGGCGCTGCGTTGTAGAACGTCTGTCAGAAATCGCGCGTGCTTTACGCTCATCTTCGAAGGCCATGAACGGATCGCCCGCCTGCGGCACCTCGGTCAGACCGGTAATTTCCACTGGAGTGGAAGGTCCCGCTTCCTTGATTTTGCGTCCCTTGTCATTCACCATGGCGCGTACGCGGCCGAAGCAGTTACCCGCTACAAATGCATCTCCGACCTTCAGCGTACCGTTCTGCACGAGAATACGGGCAACCGGTCCACGGTTCTTATCAAGCTCAGCTTCTATAACAGTACCGCGTGCCCGTTTGTCCGGGTTCGCCTTGTACTCATTCACTTCGGCAACTAGCAGGATCATTTCCAGCAATTCTTCAAGGTTAATGCGCTGCTTAGCCGACAGGTTGACGAAGATTGTATCGCCGCCCCACTCTTCCGGCACCAGCTCATAGCTTGTAAGCTCCTGCTTCACCTTGTCAGGGTCTGCGCCCGGCTTATCGATCTTATTAACTGCCACAATGATCGGAAGTCCGGCTGCCTTGGCATGGTTGATCGCTTCTACAGTCTGAGGCATTACGCCGTCATCCGCCGCTACAACGATAATCGTCATATCTGTAACCTGCGCACCACGGGCACGCATTGCGGTGAACGCTTCATGGCCCGGAGTATCAAGGAATGTGATTTTCTTATGATTAATCTCAACCTGATAGGCACCGATATGCTGCGTAATTCCGCCTGCTTCGCCGCCGGATACATTCGTGGAACGGATAGCATCGAGCAAGGTTGTTTTACCATGGTCAACGTGACCCATGATCGTTACAACCGGTGGCCGTGTCATCAGATCGTCCTCGGAATCATTCTCTTCCACGGTCTCGAAGCTGTCTTCGTCAACCGGAATCTTCACTTCTACTTCTACGCCGAATTCGCCGGCCAGCAGCAGAATCGTATCGATATCAAGCTCCTGATTGATGGTGGCCATAACCCCCATCGAGATCAGCTTCTTGATCACTTCAGAAGCATCCTTGTGAAGCAGCTTCGCGGTTTCACCCACGGTCATGCTGCCACGGACAATGATCTTCTTAGGTGTGTTGTCAATCTTCTCACGATATACGGTCGGCTGGTTTCTGCCGCGGTTGTTCTTGCCGCCACGGCCGCGATAGTTGCCGCCCTTGTTGTCGTCGTAACGTTTCTGGCCGCTGTTGTTGCCGCCAGGTCTGCCGCCAGTGGTATTCTTCTTAGGGCCGTCGCTCCGCGAGAAACCTCCGCCTCCGCCTGCATTGCCTTGACCTTGCGGACGGTCACCTGTACGTGGTGCGCCGCCTTGTCCTTGCGGACGGCTGCCAGTAGAGCTGCCTTGTGGACGGCTGCCGCCAGTAGAGCTGCCTTGTGGACGGCTGCCGCCAGTAGAGCTGCCTTGCGGACGGCTGCCAGTGGAGCTGCCCTGTGGGCGGCTGCCAGTAGAGCTGCCTTGTGGGCGGCTTCCGGTGGAGCTGCCTTGCGGGCGGCTTCCGGTGGAGCTGCCTTGCGGGCGGCTGCCAGTCGAACTGCTTTGTGGACGGCTGCTGCTTGAACTGCCCTGCGGGCGAGAATTCTGAGCGGAGCCTGATGTTTGTGTTCTGCGGGAATCTTGTCCGCTTTGGGGCCTTGGGGACGTCGTCGATTGGTTGTTGTTTTGGTTACTGTTCATACCTACCTGCTTTTCCGATTGAATTTTGTTGGTATTCTGAGCACTGCGTACTTCGGCGGTTACCGAACCGGTAGTTACCGGACGGCTGCTGGTGCCGGTGTCCCGCTTGGCTGCAGCGTTTGACTTGATGTCCTTGAAGAACTGTTCAACTTTGTTCACGGAGCCATTCTCCATGACACTCATATGATTATTCACCGGGACATCCAAACGCTTCAGAATGGTAATAATTTCTTTACTGCTCATGTTCAAAGACTTTGCATATTCGTATACGCGCAGCTTATCCTTATTATCTTCTTTAGTCAATAACTCCACCTCCGACAGTATCTCCAAGCGTTCTGGAGATCATTTCCGCGAATCCTTTATCCGTAACGGCCAGCACTACGCGCTGGTCCTTACCAATACTTGCACCGAGTTCATCCCGGTGAAATGCGATTACTAGTGGAATATCGTAGGTCCCGCATTTATCGCGGAACTTCTTCTGGGTATTATCTGAAGCGTCACCTGCCAGGACGACCAGCTTCGCCTCTGAAGACCGTACTGCCTTAAGCACAGCCTCATCGCCGGTGACAATCTTGCCTGCTCTCATCGCAAGCCCTAAATAAGAAAGTGTCTTACTCATTGTCCTCACTATCCTTCGCTGCCAAAAACTGCTCCTCCACGGATGCAAAATCCCGGGCAAGCTGGGCATAGATTTCAGGACTGACCTGACATTTCAATGCCCGGTCAAGTGCTTTGGTCTTCTGTGCTAGCTTAAAGTATTCCAGTTTACCGCAGATATAAGCGCCACGGCCCGACTTCTTACCTGTCAGGTCGATCAGCACCTCGCCTTCAGGCGTTCTCACCACCCGAATCAGCTCTTTCTTGGGCATCATCTCCTGGCTGGCAACGCATTTACGCAGCGGCACCTTTCTTTGCTTCATAACAAAGCACCTCCCGTCAGTCAGCATTCATTAATCGATGGAGACGGAATCCTGATGCATTTCATCATTGGACGATCTGGGTCTGCCGTATTCCTGCTCCGCCTGCGTCTCGCTCTTGATATCGATCTTCCAGCCGGTCAGCTTAGCGGCAAGACGGGCATTCTGCCCCTTGATGCCGATAGCCAGCGACAGCTGATAGTCAGGAACAATGACGCGGGCCATTTTCTCAGGTTCAAAGACTTGAACCTCAAGCACCTTGGACGGGCTAAGCGCATTGGCTACGTACTCCTGCACCAGCTCGGAATATCTGACGATATCAATCTTCTCCCCGCGAAGCTCAGTCACGATGGTCTGTACACGTGTGCCTCTCGGCCCTACGCAGGAGCCCACCGGATCCACTTCGGGATTGCGTGAGAACACGGCGATCTTGGAGCGGAAACCGGCTTCGCGGGCAACGGAACGAATCTCCACCACCCCGTCAAAAATCTCCGGCACCTCCAGCTCGAACAGACGCTTCAGGAGACCTGGATGACTGCGGGACAGCATAATCTGCGGCCCTTTGGTCGTGTTCTCCACCTTAGTGATATAAGCCTTAATACGCTCGCTCTGCTTGAACTTCTCTCCAGGCATCAGCTCGCTCAGCGGAAGAACCGCCTCAATCTTGCCAAGATCCACATAGATGTTACGCATATCCTGACGCTGTACAAGGCCGGTTACAATATCATCTTCCTTGTCGATAAAAGCGTTATAGATCAGGCCGCGTTCCGCTTCGCGGATACGCTGGGTAACCACCTGCTTCGCAGTCTGGGCGGCAATGCGGCCGAAATCACGCGGCGTGACTTCCTGCTCGGCGATATCCTCCAGCTGGAAATGCGGGTTGATCTCCCGGGCAGCCAGGAGCGAGATCTCCGTCCGTGCATCGAGAACCTCCTCCACAATCAGCTTGCGGGCAAATACCTTGATTACGCCTGTGTTGCGGTTCATATCCACACGCACATTCTGCGCCGCATTGAAATTGCGTTTATAGCTGGAGATCAGCGCTGCTTCGATGGCTTCGAACAGCACATCCTTGCTGATGCCTTTCTCCCTTTCCAGTTCATTCATAGCTTCAATAAACTCCATACTCATGAAATTCCGGTCCCCCTTTCAAGACGTTAAAAAATAATGGCCAATCTCGCACTGGCGACCTTGGCGTAAGGTACCACATGTTCTTTTTTGCCCGCGGAGATGAGCAGTTCCTCGTTCTCGAACGAGAGCAAACGACCTTCGAATTCTTTGAGTCCTTGAATCGGCTCATAGACCGTTACATATACGTCCTTCCCCACCGCCTTAACGACATCCGCAGCTTTCTTGAGCGGACGCTCAGCTCCCGGCGAGGAGACTTCAAGGAAATACGCTTCGGAGAACGGATCATTCTCATCCAGCTTCTGGCTGATATATTCGCTGATGGTGCCGCAGTCATCGATGTCGATGCCGCCCTCTTTGTCTACGAATACGCGCAGAAACCAGTTGGAGCCTTCCTTCACGTATTCAACGTCCACCAGTTCGAAACCATTGTCCTCGAGATAGGACCCGAGCAGCTGCTCTACCGTTTGTTTAATTTTGGATTTGGGTGTGCTCAAAAGAAGATTACCTCCACGAACTTGTCTTTTGCTATATACCAAAGATAAAGAGTGGGTTTCCCCACTCTTTACACAACGGACTTATCTCATTATTACCAATAAAATTATACCATAGTGAGGCAGCACTGACAAGTACCAGCCCTTGACTCCCCTTTCTAAGAGGACATTACATGACTGTATATGCTGTCACTTGAGCCGGTTGTCAGAACAGTGAAAGCTGGTTGCTTTCCGGCAATCCCCGGAAGCAGCCCATTCCCGTAAGCAGCTCAATCACCGTTTTACTGGCCTTGGATTTCTGCTGGAAATCCTCAATGGAGAGGAATTCTCCTGAGTCCTTGGCAGCGGCGATATTAATTGCAGCATTATCCCCGATTCCCGCAAGCGAGGAGAACGGAGGGATCAGGCTGGTGCCATCGACCGTGAATTTGGTAGCATCCGAGCGGTACAGATCAATGTTCTTAAAGGTGAAGCCGCGTGCGGTCATCTCCAGGGCCATCTCCAGGACCGGAAGCATGGCTTTTTCCTTAGGCAGCGCCTGGAAGCCCTTGGCTTCGATCTCTACCAGCTGGCGCGCAATGGCTTCGTAGCCTTTGCAGCACAGCTCGATATCGAAATCCGCCGCGCGGACCGAGAAGTAAGTCGCATAGTATTCTATCGGATGATACAGCTTGAAGAAGGCTGTGCGCACCGCTGAAATTACATAAGCCGCGGCATGGGCCTTCGGGAACATGTACTGGATCTTGAGACAGGAATCAATGTACCACTGCGGCACCTTGCAATTCTTCATCTCCTCAATCCACTCCGGCGGCAATCCCTTCCCTTTACGCACGCTCTCCGTAATTTTGAAGGCCAGACTGGCATCCATCCCCGTCTTATAAATCAGATAGAGCATGATATCATCACGGCAGCCGATTACCGTCTTGATGTTGCAGGTATTGTTCTTAATCAGCTCCTGCGCATTTCCCAGCCACACGCCGGTTCCATGGGACAGCCCGGAAATCTGCAGCAAGTCAGCAAAGCTGGAAGGCTTGGCTTCCACAAGCATCTGACGGACGAACTTCGTCCCCATCTCCGGCACTCCATAAGTGGCCACCGGGGTACGAATCTGATCGGGTCTTACCCCGAGTGCATCCGTAGAGTTGAACATGCTCATCACCTTCGGATCATTCATTGGAATGGTCGTCGGATCCACACCGGTCAAATCCTGCAGCATGCGCATCATCGTCGGATCATCGTGGCCGAGAATATCAAGCTTCAGCAGGTTGGCATCGAAGGCGTGATAGTCGAAATGGGTGGTCTTCCACTCGGCTGTAACATCATCCGCCGGGAACTGTACGGGAGTGATATCTTCAATCTCCATGTAATCCGGCAAAACTACGATACCGCCGGGGTGCTGCCCCGTACTGCGCTTCACACCAGTACAGCCTGCGGCAAGCCGTCCGACCTCTGCGCCGCGCCAGCGCTTCTGGTGATGCTCTTCATATTTCTTGGTGAAGCCGAAGGCGGTCTTCTCCGCCACCGTACCGATGGTTCCCGCGCGGAATACATTGTCCGGGCCGAACATTGTTTTGGTAAAGTTATGCGCATTCGGCTGGTACTCCCCGGAGAAGTTAAGGTCGATATCGGGAACCTTGTCCCCTTTGAAGCCCAGGAAAGTCTCAAACGGAATATCCTGACCTTCTCCCTTAAGCTTCCCGCCACAATCCGGACAGTCCTTATCTGGCAGGTCGAAGCCGCTTGGCACACTTCCGTCCAGGAACCATTCGCTGTGCCGGCATTCCGAATTGGTGCAAATATAGTGAGCCGGAAGCGGGTTCACCTCCGAGATTCCAAGGAATGTTGCCACTACCGACGAGCCTACCGAGCCACGGGAACCGACGAGATAACCGTCCTGGTTCGATTTTTTGACAAGCCGTTCCGAGATCAGATAGTTGGCAGAGAACCCGTATTTAATAATCGGGGCAAGCTCCTTCTCCAGACGGGCAACCACAACCTCCGGCAGCTCCTCGCCATAGATCGATTTGGCTGTTTCATAGCAGGTATTGCGGATCTCATCGTCCGCCCCTTCAATTATAGGCGTGAAGAGGTCGCTTGGGAACAGATCGTATTCCTCGAACCGCTCAGCCAGCTCAACAGTATTCGTGACCACAACTTCCTTCGCTTTGGCTGCACCCAGGTATTCGAACTCGGCAAGCATTTCATCGGTTGTACGGAAGTGGGCATCCGGCTTGTTCTGGTCTTTTAGCGGACTGAACCCGGTAATCCCGTGGATCGTAATATCGCGGAACAGCTTATCGCGCGGCTCCAGATAGTGCACATTCCCGGTGGCTATCACCGGCTTGTTCATCTGCTCGCCGATCTCACAGATTTTGCGTACAACACCCCGCAGGTCCTCTGGACTCGCTACGAACCCTTTATCCACCAGATGCATGTACATGGTCAGCGGCTGGATTTCCAGCACATCATAGAACTGGGCAACCTCAATCGCCTCTTCCACGGTCTTGTTCAGCACAGCCTCGAAGAACTCGCCCCGCTCACAGCCGGATATGACGAGCAGTCCGTCACGATGCTCTTCAAGCTTCGATTTGGGAATGCAGGGTACCCGCTTGTAGTACTCGGTATGCGACATGGAGATCAGCTTGTAGAGGTTCTTTTTGCCGATGGGATTCAGTGCATAGATGCCACAGTGAAACGGCCGCACATTCGACAGGTCATTGCCTACATAATCATTCAGCCGGTCCAGCCGGGTCATCCCCTTCATTTTCTCCGCATCGGCCAGCAGACCGTTCAGAATCCCGCCCAGTGCAATCGTATCATCCACCGCACGGTGATGGCTCTCCAGCAGTACCTTGTACTTGTCAGCAAGCGTATTGAGCCGGTGGTTCTTCATTTTGGGGAAGAGCAGACGCGCCAGCTCCAGCGTATCCAGTGAAGGATTCGGCAGCTCCGGCTGCCCCAGCTTCTTCAGAGAAGCTTGAATGAAGCCCATATCGAACCGCGCATTGTGCGCCACGAGAATGCTGTCCCCTACGAACTCCACGAACTCCTTAAGCACCGGTTCCAGATCCGGGGCATCCTTGACCATTTCATCCGTAATGTTCGTTAACTGCTGGATATGGTAGGGGATTTTCTCATGCGGATTGACGAAGGTGGTGTAACGGTCCAGCTCCTTGCCTTCGCACATCTTGATCGCTGCAAGCTCCGTGATGTTGTTGCGTGTGATCGACAGCCCCGTGGTCTCGATGTCGAAGACGACATAGGTTGCCGTCTTGAGCTCCAGCGGCTGCGCATTCTCCACGATATTGACCGCATCATTGACGACATTGGCCTCCACACCGTAGAGCATCTTGAGCTTATGCTTATGGGCGGCATGATTCGCATCCGGGAAGCTCTGAACATTGCCGTGGTCGGTAACTGCAAGTGCCGGGTGGCCCCATTTCGCTGCGGTTTTGACATAGGCATCAATCGGTGCTACCGCATCCATCGTGCTCATAGTCGTATGCAAGTGGAACTCCACACGCTTTTCCTTGGCATTGTCCTTACGGGCAGGCGGCGCCGATACCTCTGTCAGATCCGAAGGAATCATCACCAGCTCGGGAATCTGCATGAACCGGTCATATTCCACTTTGCCTCGCGCCCGGACCCATTTGCCGTTAGCCAGCTGGCCCATGATCTTCAGCTCTTCCTTGGTCTTGGCGAACATCTTCATCTGCAGGGAATCTGTAAAGTCCGTGATGCAGAAGGTGAACAGCGTATTTCCGTTACGCAGCTCCTTGCGGTCCAGCCCAAAGATCGTCCCCTGGATCGTAATCTTCTTCTCTTCATCCTGAATCTCCAGAATGGAGACGGCCTGCTCTTTGATGTCATTCCCTACCTGAAGCTTAATGACCTCATTCGGGTCCCCGGCTTCTTCAGGCTCGTCCGGCTCGCTATTCATCATCATCAGCTCTACCAGCTCACGCTGCTCCTGCTGTAGCTTCTGCTGGAATTCCTCATAGGCATCCGCCTTGCTCTTACTCTCGTCCTCGGCCATTTGCAGCTTGACCTTGAGGGGAAGTGCGAAATATTTATCATAATATTTAATAATGGCGGCCTCGATCCCCTTCTTGCGGGCCAGCTCGAGCGACATGGTATCATTCAGGCTAAGGATGAGCGTACCGTCCCGCAGCTCCTGACTGGAACGCGTCAGCCAACCGTTGACGGAAGGAATCTCACGCTGGACCCACTCGAGGAACATGCCCCAATACTCCTGCACAATATCAGCTCTGCTTACAGTATCATCATATAGGAACAAGAAGCTGACCTTGGCAATATGCTGCAGCTTCTCACGCATTCTTAGGATAAAGGCCCGGTAGGTCTGCGCGGGAATCAGGGTTGTCTTCGCAATGACGATATGCCAGTCATGGTTGCCGCGGCTAATCTCCACCCGTTCAATCTGTCCGTCTACAAAATAAGGATCAATCATGGCAGGCGGAATCTCCCCCTGCTTCATCAACAGCTCAAATCTCTTTCTTCTCTCCACGTTCTGCTCCATGCATTCCCCACCTAACTCGGCAATAATTGGCGTAAGATTTCGGCGTCATTCTAAGGATAATTTATCATGTGCAACATATAAATTCTTATATTTCAAGAAAAAGCCTCCGGTTTGAAAAGCATTGGGTAATTGCGGCCCGCCGACTCCTCTCGCCAGAAGCTGATATAAAAAGTAAACAATTATAAGGTTGCCGATTAATACGCTTTGGCAAATACAACCGTATGCCGGGCAGGCTTGCCGCAGCAGATACAGGTTTCTTTCGTTTCTGACGGGTGGAACGGAATATTACGGCTGCCTGCGCCGGTCTCTTCCTTGACCTTATCCTCACATTCTTCAGAGCCGCACCAGCCTGCAAGCGCAAAGCCGCGTTTCTCCTCCATAGAATCCTTCATCTGCTCAAGAGTGTCTACGGAATAAAAATGATCCTCACGGAATTTCAGTGCCCGCTCATACATCTCCTGATGGACCTGCTCCAGCATGGCGTTTACTTCTTCAACCAGGTTTTCCTGCTGAATGACCTTCTTCTCGCCGCTGATCCGGGATACGAGCACGCAGACTCCATTCTCCATATCACGCGGTCCAAGCTCCAGGCGGACAGGGACGCCGCGCATTTCATATTCATTGAACTTCCAGCCCGGGGTTACATCCGCACGGTCATCAACACGTACACGGATTCCAGCACTTTTGAGTTCACCAAACAGTTCGTCGGTACGTCCGATGACCGCTTCGCGGGTCTTAGGCGGTCCGATTGGAATCATAATGACCTGCGTAGGTGCTACCTTCGGCGGCAGAGCCAGTCCACGGTCATCTCCATGCACCATAATGAGGGAACCGATCAGACGCGTGGTAGAGCCCCACGAGGTGGTATGCGCATGTTCCAGTACATTCTCCCGGTTCAGATATTGGATATCAAAAGCAACCGCGAACTTGGTACCCAAATAATGTGAGGTGGCGGCCTGAACGGCCCGTCCATCCTTCATCATCGCTTCAATGGAATACGTATCCACAGCACCAGCGAACCGCTCGGATGGCGTCTTCTGTCCGGTCACTACCGGAATAGCCAGAAAGGTCTCCACGAAGTCGCGGTAGTTATCAAGCATCTTCATCGTTTCTTCGCGTGCTTCCGTCTCATTCTCATGCGCGGTATGGCCTTCCTGCCAGAGGAATTCCGTAGTGCGGATGAACGGCAGGGTACGTTTCTCCCAACGGACCACGTTGGCCCATTGGTTGATTAGCACCGGAAGGTCACGGTAAGACTGAATCCATTTGGAATACATATGGCCAAACATCGTCTCGGATGTAGGACGGATCGCCAGACGTTCTTCCAGCACATCGCCTCCGGCCTCAGTGACCCAAGGCAGCTCCGGGTTGAAGCCCTCCACATGTTCCTTCTCCTTCTGGAAAAAGCTCTCAGGAATGAATAGCGGGAAGTAGGCGTTCCGGTGACCGGTGGCCTTCAGGCGGCGGTTCATTTCCTCCTGGATATGCTCCCAGATTTCATAGCCGTCCGGTTTGAATACGATACAGCCGCGGACCGGTGAATAATCCATCAGGTCCGCTTTTTTAATAACATCGATATACCAGCGTGAGAAATCCTCGCCCTGCGGCGTGATCTCTGTAACGAACTGCTTGTCTTTGGCCATGTGAAGAAATCCTCCTATATATTCGCCCCTCAGATTGCACATTAGCTGTGAAGCCGAATCAAATGCATCACGGGATAAAAATGATATGACATCCGTCAGCCGCTTATGAGGCGTAAAATATCATTATACGTAACAGCGATCATCACCAGGAACAGCAGGGCAAAGCCTACAAAGTGGACCATGCCTTCCCTGCTCGGATCGACCGGTTTGCCGCGCAGTGCCTCAACACCAAGGAATACAAGCCGGCTGCCATCCAATGCAGGAATCGGCAGCAGGTTGAAGATCCCTAAGTATAGGCTAAGAATAGCCGCCCAATAGGTAAGATACTGAATCCCCTGCTGGGCAATCTGTCCAGTCAACTGGAACGTGCCTACTGGCCCCGAGATATCATCCATATTAAATTTGTTGATCAGCTGCTTGAAGCCGATAAAAATCAGCTTGGTGGTGTCGACCATCGCTGTTCCGGACTTGGTAATCGTCTCCCCCACTCCGGCCTTGCGGGTAGGCAGCTCTGGCGTAATTCCAACCTTGCCGCCTTGCTCCCCTTCCATTCCGCGGGGAACCATGGTCACACTGAAGGTCTCTTCACCGCGTTTCAGTGTCCAGTTCATTTCTTTGCCTTTGGAGGCCGAAGTCAGCTTGATCATCTTCTGGTAATCTCCGCCGATAGCCTGCCCGTCCACAGTGACGACGATATCACCTTTCTGAAGACCTGCTTCCTGCGCAGGCATTCCTAAGCTGACGTCACCGATCTTCACATAGGTCGGGTTCTCCACCGGAATTCCGGCCATCTGCAGATGAAGTGCAAACAGTACAAATGCCAGAATGAAGTTCATCACCGGACCGGCCAGGATCGCTATCGCACGCTGACCGACGGTTTTGCCGCCGAACTGGCGATCCCTGGGCGCAATTTGCGTCTGCTGGGTGCCCTTGATCATCATCGCCTGCGGATTCACATCATAGGTGGTCACTTCACCGTCTACATCAAGGCGGATTTTCAGTTCATTCTCCAGATCCGTGAACTGCGCTTCACCGCGAATAACATTTCTGCGCGTATCCAGTGAATCGATGTATATATTCTTCACCTTGTTATCCTGGCCCAGCCGGACAGCAATAGTCTGCCCCGGGCCGATCTCAACCATCTCAGGGTCTTCACCGGCCATACGGGCGTACCCTCCGAAGGGCAGCAGGCGAAGCGTGAACTGGGTTTCACCGCGTTTATAAGAGAACAGTTTCGGACCGAAACCGATCGCAAATTCCCGTACAAGAATTCCGGCGCGTTTGGCAAAATAATAATGTCCCCATTCATGGACAGTCACCAGAACAAAGAACATAAACACCGTTAAAAAAACAACTCTTACCATCTCCATAGCGCAACATTCCCCCTTAAGGTGTAAGACCGAAGTATGTCCTCTTAATTTATCATTATTCCAAGGCAGGGCACAAGAGAATCAACAGTCCACACCTATTTTTCAGGGTACAGCCATATTCACCGTTTATAAAGGCCTCTTATCCCGTTACAGAACGGCTGCAAGCTCCCGGGAAGCTATATCGCTACTGTGAATCTGTTCCAGACCGGGGTTCGCCTCATTGTGATGACGCTGAAGCACTTCATCAATAATCTCATCAATCCGCAGGAAGGGAATCTCACCGCGCAGGAAGCGGGCCACGGCGACCTCATTGGCTGCATTGAAGGCAGTTGTGAATGTGCCGCCCGCTATGCCGCAGTCAATGGCCATCTTCAGCGCCGGATAGCGCTCATAATCCATCTCCCGGAAGGTCAGGCTGGCTACCTGAGCCAGAGACAAGCGCTTCGCAGGAGACGGCCAGCGGTCGGGATAGGTGAGCGCATATTGAATAGGAACCCGCATATCAGGAGTCCCAAGCTGAGCAATAATGCTGCTGTCGCAGAACTCCACATATGAGTGAATGATGCTCTCCGGATGCAGCACCACATCAATCTGCTCATACGGAAGGGCGAACAAATGGTGGGCTTCAATAACCTCCAGGCCTTTGTTAACCATGGTTGCCGAGTCAATAGTAATCTTGGCCCCCATGCTCCAGTTGGGGTGACGCAGTGCGTCTGCTACGGTTACATTCGTAAGCTGTTCACGCTGATAATCACGGAACGAGCCGCCCGAGGCAGTGATGGTAATTGAAGCCACATCTTTACGGTTTTCCCCATTTAAGCATTGGAAAATCGCCGAATGCTCACTGTCCACTGGCAGCAGCTTCACGCCTTTGCGTCCAGCCAGCTCTGTCACCAGATGTCCGGCGGTCACCAGTGTCTCCTTATTGGCCAGTCCAATGTGTCTGCCGGCTTCAATCGCCGCAAGCGTGGACTGAAGTCCTACACTGCCTACAAGCGCAGTTACGACCGTCTGTGCATCGCCTCCGGCAGCAATCTCCACCAGACCTTCACTTCCGCTATACAGCTCTACACCGGCAGGCAGACTGGATCTAATCTCCTCTGCAAGGTCCTTTGTGGATACCGATACACGGCGCGGCTTGAAGCGGCGGACCTGTTCCAGCAGCAGTGAAGTATTACTTCCCGCCGCCAGTCCATCGACTTCAAAAGCTTCCGGATGCATAGCTACCACATCCAGCGTCTGGGTACCGATAGAACCCGTGGAGCCGAGAATACTAATTCTTTTCACAGTTGCGTTCCTTCTCCCTGTCGTTAATAGTAAGGCATCAGCATTACGATATGTACGAAAGGAAATACGATGATCCAGCTGTCGCAGCGGTCCAGGATGCCTCCGTGACCCGGCAAGAGTGAGCCTGAATCCTTAATACCGTACACCCGTTTATAGGCAGATTGTACAAGATCTCCGAGCTGACCGAGCACCGCGCAAGCAATTCCAATCAGCAGCGCACGTCCAATGGTCAACAGATCAGGAACCAGTAAAGCAAACACAATCGATATGACAGCAGAAATCAATACTCCGCCAAGAGCGCCCTCAATAGTCTTGTTAGGACTGATCGCAGGCCACAGTTTGTTCTTCCCGAAGCTTCTGCCGACAAAATAGGCTCCGGCATCACTGCCCCATATACAACACAGCAGCAGGATTGTCCAGAAGAGGCCATGACCATCACCCGCACCGCGGGCGATTCCCATATACGAGAACCCCATTCCTATGTAAACAATGCCTGTGAACATCATTGCGGTGATTTTGATATCCAACTTATTCTTACTGAACACAGTGACCAGCAGGAACAGCAGCAATACCAGCCATATCCCCTGTTCCCAGGAGAATAGCTTTTTCATTTCCAGGAGGTCCCAAGGAATCATAAAGCCTACTACAGAGGCATAACCAAATACAGCAGTTAATCTGAAGGTTGCTGTACCCGTCATTTTCACAAATTCATAATAGCCGATGAGGGCCATCGCAGTCAGCATCAGCTGATACGGCCAGCCACCCCAATAGCATAACCCTAAAAACAAGGCCCCGGCAACAATTCCGGTAATCAATCGCTGCTTCAAAGAATCCCTCTCCCATCAGGCTACTTCAATCCACCATAACGGCGTGTGCGGCGCTGATACTCAGTCACAGCCTGGATCAGATGCGTCTTATCGAATTCCGGCCAGTATGCATCCGTAAACCAAAATTCACTGTATGCGATTTGCCACAGCATAAAATTACTGAGCCGCATCTCTCCGCTGGTACGAATCAGCAGGTCAGGATCAGGCAAGCCGCTGGACAACATTCTGCTGTCAATCAGCTCTGGAGTGATTTCTTCAGGTGACAGGATTCCTGCCTGGATATCCTTGCCCATGCCGCGCATACAATCCTCAATTTCCTTACGCCCGCCGTAATTAAGCGCAAAATTCAGAATAAGTCCGGTATTGCTCTGTGTGCGGGCTACCGCTTCTTCCATCGCTTTGCGCGTATGGGAAGGCAGCGAGTCGGTATCGCCCATTACGCGAACCTGTACATTCTTTTCAATTAATTCGTCCAGTTCAATCGCGAGGAATTCAACGGGGAGACGCATCAGGAAATCCACTTCATCCTTCGGCCGGCTCCAGTTCTCCGTAGAAAAAGCATACAGAGTCAAGAATTCAACGCCCAGGTCATTCGCGGCAATCGTAGCACGTTTGACCGCCTTCATTCCGTTCTGATGGCCCACAACCCGGGGCATACCGCGCCGTTTCGCCCAGCGCCCGTTGCCATCCATAATTATCGCAATGTGCCGGGGAATATTATCCGGGGAAATCTCGACTGGCTCCTGCCTGTCTTTACGGCTCAGCCATTCTTGAATCCGTTTGATCATTTCCGTTTCCTCCAAGCTCTTATCAGAAAGAGACAAACCCCACCATTAACGGAGGGGCCTGAAGTCTCATGAATTTCGTTATACTTCCATAATCTCTTTTTCTTTGGACAAGAGCACTTTGTCGACTTCAGCTATGAACTTATCCGTTGTTTTCTGGATATCTTCCTGATGCCCATGGGATTCATCTTCTGAAATGCCGTTCTTCTCCATCTTCTTGATGTCATCGTTGGCATCGCGGCGGATGTTGCGGATCGCTACCTTAGCTTCTTCACCGAACTTCTTGGTGAACTTCACCAGTTCGCTGCGGCGTTCTTCGGTAAGCGGAGGAATCGACAGGCGGATAATCGTACCGTCATTAGCAGGTGTAATCCCGATGTCGGATTTCATAATTGCCCGCTCGATGTCTGACATTGAGGTTTTGTCCCACGGCTGGATCAGCAGGGTCCGGGAATCCGGTGTGCTGATGTTAGCCAGCTGATTGATCGGAGTTGGAGCACCGTAATATTCAACCTGGATGCGATCCAGCAGCGACGTCGAAGCGCGTCCTGCCCGCAGCGTTGCCAAGTCGCGTTTCAGCGAGAGAATCGCTTTTTCCATACGCTCTTCGGCATTTTTCTTAACCGATTGTGGCATTTAATTTACACTCCCTTTAACGATCGTCCCGATCTTTTCGCCGAGAACGACGCGTTTAATATTGCCTTGCTCTGTAATAGCAAACACAATGAGCGGTATATTATTATCCATGCAGAGTGAGGAAGCGGTAGAATCCATAACCCCCAGGTTTTTGTTCAGAATATCCATGTAAGTCAGCTGCTCGTATTTAACGGCTGTGCTGTCCTTGAACGGATCTGCTGAGTAGACGCCGTCTACCTTATTCTTGGCCATGAGGATAACCTCGGCTTCAATCTCGGCTGCTCTAAGCGCTGCCGTAGTATCGGTCGAGAAGAACGGATTCCCTGTCCCTGCGGCAAAAATAACTACGCGGCCCTTCTCCAGATGCCGGATCGCCCGGCGGCGGATATAGGGCTCAGCAATCTGCTGCATGGCGATAGAGGTCTGAACCCGGGTAGGGACATCGATTTGCTCCAGAGCGTCCTGCAATGCCAGCGAGTTCATCACTGTTGCCAGCATTCCCATATAATCGGCTGTTGCCCGGTCAATACCGCTTGCACTTCCGGCGATTCCGCGCCAGATGTTGCCTCCGCCGCAAACAATCGCAACCTGAACTCCAAGCTCCACGACTTCCTTGACCTGCTCTGCAATAGAGATGATCGTATCGGCATCGATGCCATAGCCATTCTGTCCAGCGAGCGATTCACCGCTTACCTTAAGGACTACTCTCTTAAATACCGGTTGTTCCAATTATATACCCTCACTTTCTACAAAAGACGGAACACTACTTGTATGTGTTCCGCTCTTTTGATGCTTGCCTGTATTCAGTTCTTATTCAATGACATGCAGTTATTATTGTTTCACTTGTGCCATAACTTCTTCTACGAAGTTATCGACTTTCTTCTCAAGACCTTCACCCAGTTCGAAACGAACGAAGCGGCGGATTGTGATGTTCTCGCCAATTGTGCTGATTTTTTCATTCAGCAGCTGAGAGATTGTCTTGTCCGGGTCTTTAACGAAGGATTGCTCCATCAGGCAGTATTCTTCATAGAACTTGCTGATGCGGCCTTCCACCATTTTTTCAACGATCTTCTCAGGCTTGCCTTCGTTCAGCGCTTGTGCCTTAAGAATTTCCTTTTCCTTCTCCACGTCTGCAGAAGGTACTTCTTCACGGCGAACATACAGCGGGTTCGCTGCTGCGATTTGCATAGCGATATCGCGTGCGAATTCTTTGAAGGAATCCGTTTTGCCTACGAAGTCAGTTTCGCAGTTGATTTCTACCAGAACGCCAATACGGCCGCCAGCGTGGATATAGGACTCTACAGTACCTTCAGTAGCAATACGTCCTGCTTTGTTGGCTGCTGCGGACAAACCTTTTTCACGAAGCAACTCAGCTGCTTTGGTGATATCGTTGTTTGCTTCTTCCAGAGCTTTCTTACAATCGAGCATTCCTGCCCCTGTTCTTTCGCGAAGTTCCTTCACTGCTTTTGCATCTACTGCCATTGTTATTCCCTCCAGGGTCATAGTCGTTGTCATGCGCGGATATCAAGCGATACTTGCTTGCATTTTAAAAAAAGGGCAGTGAGAGGTTATCCACCTGCCAACCACCCTTTTTCATTTAAGTTTATGTTTTATGTTCCGGTTACTACTTAAGCTGTAGTTGTGTCTTCGCCCTGATGAGCTTCAACAACAGCATCAGCCATCTTACCAGTCAAGAGCTTCACGGCGCGGATAGCGTCGTCATTGCCTGGGATTACGTAGTCAATTTCGTCCGGATCGCAGTTAGTATCAACGATAGCTACGATAGGAATACCCAATTTGCGAGCTTCTGCTACTGCAATGCGCTCTTTACGCGGGTCAATGATGAACAGCGCGCTTGGAAGACCATTCATGTTCTTGATACCGCCCAGGAATTTCTCAAGACGATCTTTCTCTTTGCGGAGAAGGATAACTTCTTTCTTAGGCAATACTGCGAAGGTACCGTCTTCTTCCCAAGCTTCCAATTTCTTCAGGCGGTCAATACGCTTCTGAATGGTCTGGAAGTTAGTCAGGGTACCACCGAGCCAACGCTGGTTAATGAAGAACATACCCGAACGTTCAGCTTCTTCTTTCACGGAATCCTGTGCCTGCTTCTTTGTTCCTACGAATAGGATTGTGCCGTTGTCGCCAGCGACGCTCTTTACAAAGTTGTAAGCTTCCTCTACCTTCTTGACTGTTTTTTGCAAGTCAATAATGTAAATTCCGTTTCTTTCAGTGAAGATATAACGATCCATCTTTGGATTCCAACGACGAGTCTGATGACCGAAGTGTACCCCAGCTTCGAGAAGCTGCTTCATGGAGATTACTGCCATCTTCACACACCTCCTAGTTTTGGTTTATTGTGTGTCTCCTCCGCCGCGCGTCATCTTTCAGCAAGACTTTCTTCAGAAGAAAGCACCCCTTGTCGAAATCAACCGGCGTGTGTTTTAACACCGTCAATTAATATATCATATTAAAACAACCTATGCAACGATTACTTTTTTACGGTAATCAGCTTGTCAATAATGGAGTTTATGCTCTCTCCCTTGGTGAAGCTGTAGCTGCCGTATTGAATGATAGTGTTCACCTTACGGCTATCCGCCGTCTGGAGGAACTTGTTCTTATCCTTTATAACCCCGGCTTCCGCAAGCAGATCTGCCGTCTGGGCTAGGGTAATTCCAGTCGGAATCTTCAAAGAGATTACCCCCTCCACCGCCGCCACAGGCGCTTCAGGTGTAGCCGGAGCCTTGGTGACAGGCGATGCGGTACTCTGCGGCTGCGCAGGAGCAGAAGGCTTGCCCGGAGTCGCTGCGGCGCTTGGCACTACGGCCGGCTTGGGCGGGACAACAGGCGTAGAGGCCGGTGTTGCAGGTGTTGTTGCCGGCGCCCCGGAAGCCTTGGCCTGGGCACCTTCCTCCGGCGATGGCGTTGCTGTTGCAGCAGTTTCTGCCGGATCTACAACCGTCAGGTTCAGGCTAGCCGCTTGCCGGATCAGCTCTTCTTTAGTTAGCGGCGCACCCCGCCCGGCTATCATCAGCTGCAGCAGCAGCGCGCCGGCTATCAGCCCGATCCCTAATCCCAGCATAAAGAACCGGTTCTTCATCATACGGATTCCTCCTGCTGGGCAAGCTGCAGGATCAGCTGCACCTCGCCCCGCTGAAGACCGGCGGTCTTAGCGATAGAGTCGATCGATTTGCCCTGCTCATGCAGCTCGAACAGCCGGGGATACCGCAGCTTAATGGAGCTGACGGGTCTTGGCTTAACAGGAGGTACTGCCTCAGTTGCCTGCTCTGTGCCCTGGGGTTTCTCCGCATGTCCGGACGAAGCTTCCCGCGAGAAGGTTGCTGCCAGCTGAAGCAGTCCCTTCTCTTCCGCAGTCAGCCGCGCATCCATCAGCAGCAGGCTCTTCTGCAGCTCGCCCACCTGCTCCCGCAGTACACCGATTTCTTCCTGAAGGGCCGCCTTATTGCTCTGTGACTGTGTCTTAATACTTCCCACAAGCTTCAGCAGCTCAGAGTTCTCATGCTCGATATCGGCCATGTAGAGCTCCAGAGCCGCCTCTGTCTCCTTCAGGCTCTTCTTGTCCGAGTCTTCCTTGCCCGTCCTGGCCGGCAGCCGCAGGGCATAAACAATAGCAACTGCGCCTACCAGCACGATGTATACCCATGGTTCCAAGTGTGTAATCTCCTTCTGCGTTTAATTCATAGGATGCCTTAACTGCATTTGCGGTTATTCTGTCCCAATCAGAGACTGAAATCTATACGGTGCCCTTTATAGGGATGTTCGGCATCATGGGTGTTCTCCTGCTTGTCCGGCTTGCGCGGATGAGGCTGACTGCCAGCGCCGTTCCCCTTGCCGCCGTCCCGCAGGGCCGATTCGGCAGACTCGTCAACCTCAGTGCTGCGCAGCGAGATTTCCTGGCTATGCTTGACATTCTGGCCTGCTAATTGCTGCTGGTCGAGTGCAGGACGCTGCTGGAGGTTGTTCTGAACTTTGCCCGCATCATGAGTGCGAGGCAATGCAATTTGCAGTTCCACCGGTTTCAGACTCATAAGATCCCTCTTCTCCACTCATTGGTTTCAGAATCAAGGAATAGCAGGCCGCCCCGGCTGCCCGCTTGATTATACATACGGTATTATGGTTATATCCCCTTCACTGTAAATGAAGGATACCCGCTCCGTCGGGTCTTTGACGAACCTGGTGTATCTGCCGATTACGATTTTAGAGCCTCCATAGATCGTCTTGACGACATCAACCTTAGCTCTGCCGGTGTCCTCCAGCATGCGCTCGATCTCCAGCACACGCTCTTTAATTCTCTTTTCATCACGCATATGGGATTGCTTGGTTGCATTAAGCTTGACGCGAAGCGCCACCTTATCCGGCGATAGCTGCCCATTGTTCGCCAGCTGATTAAGCAGATACAGCGCCTTATTGGTCTTGTCCTCATTCTCGAGAAGCTGCCGGAGCTCCTGGCGCAGTTCGTTGATCTCATTTCTCAGCTCGGGAACAACGCCCACTTCAATCGCTGTAGCTGTAGACATGGTATTGCCAATGGTACGGGCGATCACACGCTCGCCTGCCTGTACGATGCCGCCGACGATTAAGCCTTTGGCCCCGTTACACAGCACATCATGGCCTGCACGGATGCTGGAATGCATAATGCTTTGGGAGACAATAATATCCTCCCCGGCAACAACATTGCCATCTTGAATGAACGAGACCTTAACATTTTTACCGGCGCTTACGAGGCCTTTATTATATCCGATGATGCCGCCCGTAATCTCGATAGAACCGCCCGATATCAGTTCGGCCCCCTCTACCCCGCCGACCACCCGGATATCTCCTGCGGATTTGACGGTGAAGCCGGTTAGCACATTGCCGCGGATGACCACTGTGCCTACGAAATCAATATTCCCTGTGCTGTAATCTACATCCCCATTGATTTCATACACCGGAAATACATTGATTTTGCCCTTGTCTGTCAGCGTAACCAATCCGTCAATCGCCGAATACATGGAGGTCTCTTCCTGATCTACCAGCACATTCTTGCCTACCTTGAAATGAGCCTCCTTCCCTGCCCGGAACGGAAGCTCCTCCCCGGTTACCATTTTGCCGCTCACGCCGTTCTCTGCCGGAATAACCTTGGCAATAAGCTGGCCCTTCCTTACGTTATGCAGCCGGACCAGTTCTTTGTAATCCACCTTGCCATCCTCTTTCTCCAGAGGCTTGCGGTCTTCCTCCATATCAACGGTCAGCACGATCCGGCCGTCCTTACCATTGACAGCAGGCTGTCCAATCGCGATAGGCACCCGGTTCCAGAAATATTCTTCCGGGTTGCTGCTAATCCGCTGAACAATATCGTGCTGGATACCGAAACGAATATTGTGACTGAACAGGAAGCTCTCAAGGTCCTCGACCGAACAGGTGAAATTCTCATCCTTCTTGGTGAACTGAAGGTATGCAATTCCCTTATCCTCCGAAAAAGTAATGCTCAGGTATTGGCTCAATATATATTGACCGATCAATTTCTGCTCCCCCTTGTCACCGTCACCCGGTTAATCATTTTGCATTAGAAGGTCCCGGTTTTTCTCAAGTGTTCCTCTTAGCCGCAAAATAGCTTTGGAATGAAGCTGGGAGATTCGCGAAGGAGACAGTGACATCACTTCCGCAATCTCGCTTAAAGATAAATCCTCATAATATAAAAGGGACACGACGGTCCGTTCTTTCACTGTTAGTTTCTCGATGCCTTTGGTTAGCGTATCCCGCAGATAGAACTCATTCACTTTACGGTCCGGATTCTTGGCCTTGTCATCTACCAAAATGGACATTCTTGTCTCTGATTCTTCTTCACGTATAGGATCTTCCAATGAACAGAGCGACATTACTGCGACATCCTGCAGCATCGTCTGAAACTCCGTTTCCGAAATATTCAGATACTGGCTCATTTCATCGTCACTTACCGATCTCAAATACTTCTGTTCCAGCTGCTGGTAGGCATCCTCGATTTTTTTCGCTTTTTCGCGTACGGATCTGGGAACCCAGTCACTTTGCCGCAGAGAATCAAGGATTGCTCCCCGTACCCGCCACGATGCATAGGTCTGGAATTGAAGCCCCCGCTTGTAGTCGAATTTTTCGATGGCATCAATGAGTCCCATGACACCGTTGCTGGCCAAATCGTCCTTGGAGACGTTTTTGGGCAGTCCTACTGCCAGACGGCTGGACACGTAATCAACAATATGGAGATAACTCTCAATCAGCTTTTTTTTAGCTTCAGGATCGCCATACTCTTTCCACTGCTCCCAAAGCAGGTCTGTTTCCGACTGAGCTGCTTTACGCTCGTTCAACGGCTTTCACCCTTCCCAAAGTTTAGTCAGCGGGCAAACATGCGGCGCAAGATGACGGACTTTCGCCGCAGCACTCGCTTATTCTTCTTTCAGGTGACGAACGGCCTTGGCCAATTCTTCAGGATCTTTCATAGAGACTAGCTTCGGAGGCTGCAAAGGCGTGAACCCGCCGGGCTCTTCACTGACTGCCTCCCGTTTTGGGGTTAGCAGGTCCTTGAGCTCCTGATCCTCTTCAGGTGTACTAATATCAAGCTTCACGCCAAGAGACTCTTCGTTATCGAACAAACCGGCTTCCGGGTTTGAGGATTCTTTTCCGATAATAAAACCCAATACCCATCTCAGGAAGAAAGCAAGCACAAACCAGATAATAAATCCGTACATACCCCGGATAAGGCTGGTACCCAGCAGGTTCTGTCCGTTGTTCGCAAGGAAGGTTAGTACAAATCCGATAAGTCCGGCCACAATATTCAGTAATAGTTTCCTGCTCATGGCTAAATTTCCTTCGGGCCTTTTTGAACGCTGCGGATAAAAATCACTCCGGTGGTACAGGAGATTTCTATCGTGCGCCCATAATTGCCACCCGTGTCCTCCGCGATAAGCGGAATACGAAGGTTGTCCAGAGCAAGCTTGCAGGATTCCACATTCCGAGGCCCGATCCTCATGGTGTCACTCCCTCCGGCAAAAGCAAACATCTGCGAGCCTCCGGCCATCTTGGCCACAATCCGGCTTCTAACCGCCCCCAGCCCCAGCAGGCGGGCCAAAAGCTCAGGCACAGCAGTATCTGCGAACTTGGCGATATTCAGCTGCCCCTCCCGGGCAATCTCTGACGAGGGCAGCATAACATGAGCCATCCCCGCCAGCTTTTTACCGGGATCAAACAGAGTCAGACCTACGCAGGAGCCAAGACCCGTCGTACGTATAAGGCTGTCCTGGCTGCCTACGTTCAGATCTGCCATACCTACTTTAATGATGCTCTGCTCTTCAATCATTGTCGAACGGTACTCCTAAAGCCTTGAATATTTTGGGGAACGATTCCGGATCGGGAATAAGGAAGAATTGTCCTTCAATTTCATTTTGGCCTTCTAAAAATGTCGTATCGATCAGCAGCGCATCATCGCCCATCTGACCGAACTGCAGCAGCCCGTAGCCAAGAATGGCTCCGGCCATATCCATCGCAAGCGCCGGCACTGTCGGATACATGGTCAGGGATGTGAAGTCCGCCAGGGAAGAGAGATAAGAGCCGGCCAGAATATTGCCGATCTCGCTTAGTGCCGATAACTCCATCTCACTCAGTTCATCGCCGCCGGAGACTTCAATGCCGGCAATCCGGCTGAGCAGGTTGCTTGCCGCTTCCGGGGTAAGAATGAAGAACAGGTTACCTGGAGCTTCACCTTCCACACGCAGGAACACCGCGTATACCAGTTCCTCCGCACCGCCCACCTTATCGGTGATTTCCTCGAAGCTGAGCAGTTGTACCTTAGGCACGGCCATGTCAATCGGCTTATTAAGCAGTTGGGACAAGGCGGTGGCTGCATTGCCGGCCCCGATATTCCCTACTTCCTTAAGCACATCCATTTTGAAGTCTTTGAAATTCTTGAATAGCTCCATAGGCTAGCCCTCCAGGCTTTCCAGCTGCACGATTTCACTCTTGTTCAGTACTTCAGACAGGTTGAGCATAATCAGCAGACGGTCATCCCCAATTTTGGCCACCCCGTCCAGATACTTCGCCTTGATGCCGCCCACAACATCCGGCGGTACATCGATAATGTCACGGTTCAAGTCGATGACATCGTTGGCTGAATCGACAATGAAGCCCACTTCCATCTCGTTCACATTGACGATAATAATCCGGGTCTGGTCCGTGTGTTCTGCTTCCTCGATGCCGAAGCGTCCACGCAGATCGATAACCGGAATCACGACACCGCGCAGATTGATCACACCTTTGATAAATGAATAGGTCTTCGGTACGCGGGTAATCGGCATCATACGTTCAATCGTCTGGACCTTCTCTACTTCAATGCCGTATTCTTCAGTGCCGAGCTTGAATACAATTACTTTGATATCTTCAGCCATGGAATGACCCTCCCTGTTCTAACCTGATTATTTGATAAAAGCATTCGGATCGATAATAAGCGCTACCTGTCCGTCTCCAAGAATTGTGGCTCCTGAAATTCCCTGCACCTCTGGGAGATACTTGCCGAGGTTCTTGATTACGATTTCGTTCTGGCCAATGAAGTCCTGCACAGCCAAGGCAACCAGCCGTTCTCCTTTGCGGACAACAACAATCTCCGTCTCCTCTTCCGTGCTTTCATCGTAGTCGGGAATGGAGAAGATCTTGCTCAAGGAGACCAGCGGAATATGGCTTCCCCGGAACTCCAGCATCCGGTTGCCGTGAATGGTGCGGATCTGGGATTGCTTCACAATTCCTGTCTCTACGATGGAAGAGAGCGGAATGGCATATTTCTCTGAGCCAAGCCGCACCAGCATCGCTGCAATGATCGACAGGGTCAGCGGAAGCTGAACGGAGAAATTCGTACCTTTGCCCGGTGTTGAATAGATGGTGACATTGCCGCCCAGGGAAGAGATTTTGGATTTGACCACATCGAGACCCACGCCCCGACCCGATACGTCAGAGATGACCTCAGCTGTACTGAATCCAGGCGCAAAGAGCAACTGGTACGCTTCGTCATTTGTCATCGTGCCCGCCTGCTCTTGGGTAATCACACCCTTTTTGACAGCAGAGGCTAAGACATTCTTCGGATAGATGCCCTTGCCATCCTCTTCAATCTCGATGAACACATGATTGCCGCTATGGAAGGCCCGGAGCTGGACGGTCCCGGTCTCCGGCTTCCCAGCCGCAATCCGGTCTGCAATAGATTCTATCCCGTGGTCAACCGCATTGCGCAGCAGATGCACCAGCGGATCGCCAATCTCATCAATCACCGTACGGTCGAGCTCCGTATCGGCTCCTGTGATGATTAAATCCACCTTCTTGTCCAGCGATTTCGCCAGATCACGGATCATCCGCGGGAACCGGTTAAATACGGTATCTACCGGAACCATACGGAGCTTCATGACTATATTTTGCAAATCTCCGCTCACCCGGCCCATATGCTCGACCGTTTCGGTAAGATCACCGTTCTGCACCTCTGAGGCCAACTGCTCCAGCCGGACACGGTCAATCAGCAGCTCACTGAACAGATTCATCAGCACATCCAGCCGCTCAATATCAACACGGATGGTCCGGGAAGGCGACGGCGCTACTCCTGCCCGGGCCGGGGCAGCTTTGCCGTTCTCTTCCTTGGAATGCAGAGAAGCCGCAGGGGAAGCATTACCGGCACCTGCGGGAGAAGTCTCCTGCACCGGAGCCGGAGCGGGCGCTTCGGCGGTAGCTGCTGCAGTATCTTGTCCCATTTGGCGAAGTGACTCCTGATCAAGCGCCACAGCGGTAACTGCTTCAATCTCCGACAGATTCAGAATCATCTTCTGAATTTCACTTGCATCCTTTTGGGTTATGTAGTAGAGGGAGAATCCGTAATCGAATTTCTCCTGCTCTATGTCCTGAACCGAAGGGAAGGATTTCACGACTTCTCCTGAACGCTCCAGAAGGTCGAAGACCATGTAGGCACGTACGGCTTTGAGCTGACAGTCCTTGCGGATCGCCACATCCACATACAGCACCTGATGACCTTCCTGAAGGGATTGCTCCAGCACAGAGTACTGGAATTCATCCAGGAACACCTGGGCCGCACTGGCATTGCCGGACGCAGCAGCAGTGACTTCAGCAGAAGCATTGCCGGCAGAGGGAACCTCTCCGCGTACGATGGCCTGCAGGGACGAGACAATGGCTGTTACATCGGCCTTGCCCGCTCCCCCGCCGGTAATATCCTCCACCATGGATTCCAGAGCGTCAATACTTTTGAACAGGGTATCAAAAATGAAGTCTTGCATCCGCAGTTTGTTATTGCGCACCAGATCGAGCACATTCTCCATTTGGTGCGTAAGCGAAGCCAAATCTTCAAAACCCATTGTAGCCGCCATACCTTTCAAGGTATGGGCGGAGCGGAAAATCACCTGAACAATACTCAGATCCTCCGGATTCGCTTCCAGCCCCATCATGCTCTCGTTCAAAGACTGCAGATGATCATTTGACTCATCAATAAACATGGATAAGTATTGGTTCATGTCCATGAGCGGGTACCTCCCCTTCGAATTCGCTATTCCATTATTTAACGGCTTGTACCAGCCTTGGAGCAATTTCTTGCAAAGGCAGGATATGTCTTACACACTTCAACTCTACTGCAGACCTCGGCATTCCGTAAACCACACAGGTTTCTTCACTCTCTGCAAAGGTTGATGTCACCCCCGAATCATAGAGTGCTTTCATCATCCGGGCTCCGTCGCTGCCCATCCCCGTCATAATGACGGCATGACGTTCCAGCGAGGTAAGCTGCAACACCGATTCAAACAGTGTATCTACAGAAGGACGATGTCCATTGCGGACCTCTTCCTTAGTAAGCTCTATCATGTATTGGCCGCCAGGCGCAGGAACTACTGTCAGGTGATAGCCCCCGGGGGCTATATACGCCGCACCCTGCCTGAGAACCATGCCGTGCTCCGCTTCCGCGACCTCCAGCGCGCTGAAGGTATTCAGGCGCTGGGCCAGCGATTTGGTGAAGTTAGGCGGCATATGCTGGACAATGACAATCGGCGCCGGGAAGTCACCGGGGATGTTCTCCAGGAATGCCTTCAGCGCTCTCGGACCTCCGGTTGAGCAGCCTACAGCAACCAGCTTGCGCACGCCCCGGCTTCCGCTTGCCTGGCCTCCGGTTGCTGCAGGAGGTTCCACGAATGAGCCTGCGGCAATTTCAGAAGCCGCCCGTTGTCCGGCCCATCCAGCACCCTGCGCCTCCTGGGAGCGGCCTTTGAACCTTTCAGGAGCCGGTGGTTTGGGTACTTCAGGTGCAGGCTTGATTCCCCGCTTCGCAGTGGGCGGCTCAGTGCGGACTTCCGGCTTCCGTTTGTCAGCGGGCGGTTCAAACGGCGCCTTGACCCTCGGCTTCTCCGTGCCCTGAAGCGGCGCCTTATCCGCTTCCTTCTTGGACGGCTCCAGCTTCCGTCTTACCGGTTCCACAACAGCCCGCGGAGCAGGCGGTTCAGCAGCGGGAGGAGAGGGCTCAGGCGATTTGACAGCGGAAGCGCGGGCTTCACGCCGCTCGCGCGCCATCATCGCCTCCTTCATCTGCTCCCGGAGGGATTCTCCGACAGCGATGATATCCTGGGAGTTTGAAATGGACGGCTTTCGGATGAAATCGAAAGCCCCCCACTCCAAGGCCAGAATCGTCT